>NZ_JAATEP010000053.1:0-79370 GCF_012034275.1 Nonomuraea composti
GGCAGGTCGCTGTCGTGCAGCAGCTTCTCCACCGCGAAGAAGTGGCGGTAGATGCCGGGGACGAGCTTGGCGACGTCGATCCTCTGACTCATCGGTAACCTCCGAGGTCGTCTCAGTTTTCAGGGAGACAACACAGCCCGTCCTGTTGTGACGACCCCAGCACGCAGGCAGTGCCGCCGGAGCGTGGGCGGCCGCTCGCGGGGCCGGGCACGCTCGCCCACGGGGCAGGAGGCGCTGTGGCGCGTGCGCCGCGAGGTGTACCGCCGCCGTGACGGCCGGGCCTGATCGTCCGGCGATCAGGCTCGGCCGCGTGCAGATGTAGGTTCAGTACTCCGCCAGCAGCGTGATCGCGGGCACGTGCTCACACATCGCGCCTCATCGAAGAAGGTGCGGGACCATGTGGGTGCTGAACGTCCTCAGGTTTCCCACACCAGGAGTTCCAGTGCGAACCGGCCGTCGTCCCTTTCAGCGCAGTAGTAGGTAAGGGCATCTCCCCTCTGCACCAGTACCTCTCCGACTGCGATGCACGCCGAGGCATATTTGTAGACGTCGTACACTTTCCACACGTACTCCATGGCCGTGCTTGCGTTGGCCGCCGGCACAGCCGACACACTTGTTCCCGCGACCATGGAAGCCGCAACAACCAGTGCGCCGAGACCACGCTTGATGGCTCGCATACCGCCTCCTGTTCGTCTTCGCGTTTCCGGCAGAGTACGAAGCGTCAGAAGAACGCGTATCCGTCATTTGACTGGCCGTCGAAATGCTGCCATCCGTTGCGCCTCTTGAGCATCCGGCTCCGACAGCTCAAGCCTGGCCGGCCTCTTCACTACCGATTCGTGATCCTGCCGGCCTGCCGATGACGGTGCTGACAGGGTGCCCGGTGGTATCCGGCGAACGCGCCGCTCATGGCGCGCTGGCGTCGGCGGCGATCGCTTGAAGGTGTGCCCGGCGGCATTCGGCGACGAAGGCGGGAGAGGTGTGCCGGTAGTAGGAGATGCCGCTGAAGCCCACCGCCATGGCCCATCGTCGCAGTCCTGCAGACGGCCTCTGCGGTATCAGCTGAGGGCGTCCGGGCGAGTCGCTCCCATCAGGTCGATGTCGTGCAGTTCCCGCACGAACGCCGCCAGATCGGTGCCGAAGGCGGCCCAATCCTGGATGGTGTCCCGCCGGGCCTCGTCCCCGGCGATCCAGCGGTAGACCGACCAGGAGAGCGGGAACGCCGTGGTGGGCGCCGCGGCATGGACCGGCTCCGGGATCGCACGCGTGGGCAGTGCCGCGAGACGAGCAAGCCATTCCTGTTCCTTCCGTACGGACCGCGCCTTGTCGGCTGTCCGGGGCAGCCGCACAAGCGAGTCCTCGCCCAGCCGGTACAGGGTGTTATCCGTGCCCGCGCCCGCCGGCGACAACGGCAGGCGGGCCCACTGCGGGCAATGCTCCTCCAGCAGCGACCGACCGTCACCTCGTCGATCGCGATCTCGTTGTCGTGCAGTGTCATGCCGGAGATCTTCGCGCCGGATGACCTGGCAGGCCGAGTGTTTGTGTGTGGCCCGGCTTCCGCTCACCCGACGACCGCCGCAAGTCGTTCATGCCGGCCGCCAGGCGGGCGATCGCCGGCAGGGCGCCCTGCCCCGCCAGGGTCGCGGGTGCGGCAGCCGTACGACGAGGGTCCCCTCACAGCGTGACCGGCGTTCGGATCGGCCCTCCTGGCGGATACAACACCCGGCCGATGCAGGACATCCGCAACACGCGTGCCATTCACGCCGTCGTCAGCCGCGGGTGCCTCTCCGACCGGCATCGGCTCGATGCGATGCCGGCCGCTGTGGAGGCCGCGGCGGCGCAACCGCTGCGCTCAGGGGCGTCCGCGCACTGCTGCTGAGGTTCGCCCAGGTGGCACAGCCGGGAGTGGCGCAGTCAATGGAGGGTATGGCCGGCGCCGGCGGGTTTCACGGCTCCAGGCGGGTGAGGTCGAGCCGGGCCAGCCGATCGGGGTCGGACAGGATGTCGATGGTGGAGATCTTGCCATCGGAGATGGTGAAGCTCATGACGGAGATGAGCCGTCCGTCGATGGTGTTGACCAGACCGGCGAGGCCGTTGACCAGCGCCGGGTGGGCGGTGGCGCTGGTGGCCATGCGCTGGAAGGTGGCGAGCTGCCCGGCCACGGCCGCGACCCCGCGCAGGATCTTCATGCCGCCGGCGAGTGTCCCGCCGTCGCCGCGCAGTACCACGCCGGGGTCGAGAATGGACACCAGCGCTTCGAAGTCGCCGCCGCGGGCGGCGGCCAGGAACGCGTCCACGACGCGGCGCTGATCGGCCGGATCTGGGTCGGGGTTCGGGGTCGCGCCGCGGACGCGCTGACGGGCGCGGCTGGCGAGCTTCTTGGCCGTCGCGGGGGTGCGGTCCACGATGGGAGCGATCTGCTCGAACGGCAGGCCGAACATGTCATGGAGCACGAACGCCAGCCGTTCGGCCGGGGTCAGGGACTCCAGCACCACCAGCAGCGCCAGGCCCACCGAATCGGCCAGCAGCGCTTCCTGCTCCGGGTCGGCGGCATCCGCGAGGCTGACCACCGGATCGGGCAGGCGCTCCTCCAGTGACTCCTCGCGCCGGGACTTACGGGCACGCAGCATGTCCAGGCACACCCGGCCGACCACGGTGGTCAGCCAGCCGCCGAGATTGCCGATGTCGCCCGCGTCCGAGCGTGCCAGCCGCAGCCAGGCCTCCTGGACGGCGTCCTCGGCCTCGCTCAGCGAGCCGAGCATGCGGTAGGCGACCGCCTTCAGATGGGGGCGGTGGCCCTGGAACTGGTCGGCCAGAAGGTCATGCGGCGTCACGGTTGTCTTCCTCTCATCTCAGTCACGTCGAAGCGTTGACGCATCAAACCAAGGGAAGGTGACCGCATCCGCACCCGGTCACCTTTTCCGCGGACCATCCGTCATGCCGGCGACCAACACTCACCTGACGAAGGGTTGCCGAACGATGAGCAGGATGAAGGTCCACGGAAGGGTCGCGGACGGCTTCGAGCCGGTGCGCGAGGAGTTCGCCGCGGTGGTGGCCGAGCAGGACGGCCAGACGGGCGCGCAGCTCACCGCCTACGTGCACGGTCGGCGGGTGGTGGACCTGTGGGCCGGGGACGAGGCCGGCGGTGACACGCTGACCGGCGTCTACTCCTCCACCAAGGGCGCCGCGACGCTGGTGACGGCGCTGCTGGTGCAGGAGGGCGTGCTCGGCCTGGACGAGCCGGTGGCCCGGCACTGGCCGGAGTTCGCCGCCGCCGGCAAGGGCATGATCACGCTGCGGGACGTGCTCACGCACCGTTCCGGCGTGATCGGCGTCGACGGCGGGCTGTCGGCGGCCGAACTGGCCGACGATGCCGTGATCGCGCGCCGCCTGGCCGCGCAGCGCCCGTACTGGCGGCCCGGTTCGGCCTACGGCTACGGCGGGTTCGTCACGTTCGCCATGGTGAACGAGGTGATCCGGCGGGTGACCGGCCGGTCGCTGCAGCAGGTCTACGACGAGCGCATCCGCGTCCCGTACGGGCTGGACCTCTACCTGGGGCTGCCCGAAGCCGAGGAGCAGCGGTTCCGCCCGATCCAGTGGTGGACCGCCACCCCCGAGCAGGAGGCCGCGTTCTGGGCGAACCTGCCGGGCCCGCACAGCATCCTCGGCATCGGCTACGGGCTCAACAGCACGCCGCCGCTGGACCAGGTGGCCTTCGCCAACACCCGCGCCGTCCGCGCCAACGGCCCGGCGTCGGCCGGCGGGGTGGGCAGCGCGCGCGGCCTGGCCGGACTGTACGCGGCGGCCGTCTGGGGCATCGACGGCCGTCCCCCGCTCCTCAAACCGGACACCGTCGCCGAGTTCGCCCAGATCCACTCCACCGGCGCCGACCTGGTCCGCGGCGCGCAGGGCAACTACGCGCTCGGCTTCCAGGCCAAGGGCCTGCAGTATAGGTTCCTCGCCGCGAACGCCTTCGGCCACGACGGCTCGGCCGGCTCGGAGTCCTTCGCCGACCCGGTCAGCGGCATCGCCTTCGGCTACACCCGCCGCCGCTTCGGCTTCGCCTGGTCCTACCCCGAACACGAACGGCTCGCCGCCGCCGTCCACCGCGCCGCCGCCTGAGGAGTCCCCATGAACATCCGCGCAAGAAGCGGCCTGGCCCTGCTGGTGATCGCCGCCGCGCAACTGCTGATGGTGATGGACGGCACCATCGTGACCGTGGGCCTGCCCGTCATCGGAGCCGGGCTCGGCATCGCCGAGGCCGACCTGGACTGGGTGCTCACCGCCTACGCCCTGGCCTTCGGCGGCCTGCTGCTGGCCGGCGGCCGGGCCGGCGACCTGTTGGGCCGGCGCAGGCTGTTTCGCGCCGGGCTGGTCATCCTCCTGGCCGCCTCCCTGCTGGGCGGCGTGGCCGGCACCGGGAGCGTGCTGATCGCCGCCCGGGTGCTGCAGGGCGCCGGCGCCGCGATCGTCGCTCCGGCCGCGCTGTCGCTGCTCGCCGACACTTTCCCCGCTGGGGCGGAGCGCAACAAGGCGCTCGGCGTGTACGGCGCGATGGGCGGCCTGGGTTCGGTGGCCGGGCTGCTGCTGGGCGGCGCGCTCACCGAGTACCTGGGCTGGCGCTGGATCATGTTCGTCAACATCCCCATCGTGCTCCTGGTCCTGGCCGGATCCTCCGCCCTGGTGCCTGGCACCCGCGAGCGCGGCCGGCTCGACCTGCCCGGCGCCGCCACCGTGACGCTCGCCCTCGGCGCGCTGGTGTACGCGATCAACCGGGCCGGCTCGCACGGCGTCGGCGACGGGCTCACCGTGGCCTTCGGCGCGGCGGCCGTCGCGCTGCTCGTGGCGTTCGCGTTCATCCAGCGCACCGCGCGCGGCCCGATGCTGCCCGCAGGCGTGCTCGCCGACCGCGGCCGGCTCGGCGCCAACCTGGTCATGTTGCTCATGGGCGCCGGGCAGCTGGCCACGTTCTACTTCCTCACCCTCTACATGCAGACCATCAAGCACTACTCGCCCATGATCACTGGTTTGGCGTACCTGCCGTTCGCGATCGGCATCGGCGCCGGCTCCGGCCTCATCGGCCCCAGGCTGCAGGCCCGCACCTCCACCCGGGCTGTCCTGGCGACCGGGATGGCGGTGGCCGCCGCGGCGATGGGCTGGTTCAGCCTGCTCACCCCCGGCCAGAACCCCCTGCTCGTCCTGCTGCCCGCCCAGCTCGCCGGCGGCATCGGCCTGGGCATCGGCTTCGTCGCGGCCACCATCGGCGGCGTACAGGGCGTCGCACCGCGCGACTCCGGCATCGCCTCTGGGCTGGTCAACACCAGCCAGCAGATCGGCGGCGCCCTCGGGCTGGCCGTCCTGGCCGGCATCGCCGTCACCGCCACCGCCAACCAGCCCTCAGGCACACCCCTGCCCGACGCGCTGACCAGCGGATACACCGCCGGCATGCTCGGCGCGGGCGGCTTCTACCTGGCCGCGATCCTGACCGCCGTCCTCCTCCTGCGCCCCCGGCCCGCCAACCGGGACACCGAGCCCACGACCGGCTCCACGCCGCAAACCCTCGGCAGCACGCCCGGCTGAAACCGACCGCCCCAACCGGTCACCTTCGCCCCACACGATCCGTCAAAGCAGCGATCCACCAGTTGAGACCCCGAAGGGAACCCCCGCCATGACCACCATCGAATCGCGCCTGCCCAACCCCGCCGTGCTCATCCCCGAACTCAAGGACATCGGCGGCGCCCTGTACAGGGCGACCGGCAACGGCACGATCCCGCAGACCACCATCAGCCTGGCCCAGCTGCGCGCAGGCCAGATCGCCGGCAGCACCTACCTGACCGTCCTGCACACCGGAAACCTGCGCAAGGCCGGCGCCACCGAGGAGAGCATCACCGCCGTGGCCTCCTGGCGGGACGCGCCCTACTTCACCCACGCCGAACGCATCGCCCTGGAACTGGTCGAAGCCGTGCTCACCCCGAACCCGTCCGGCGAACGCGTCCCCGACGAGCTGTACGCGAGGGCGTCCGAGCAGTACGACGACAAGGCGCTGGCCACCCTCATCATGGCCATCGGCCAGGTCTGCTTCTTCCTCCCCCTGGCCCTCATCGGCAAGCCCCTGCCCGGTATGTCCCCCGCGGAGCAGTGGAGACCGTAACGCCGGAAATCCTCAGGGCGAGGACACGGCGACCCGTACCTCGCCCTGCCCCGGGCCAGATCAGGGCCAGCAGCCCAAGCGACGGGCCCGCCCGGACCCGTCCAGCACCCCCACATCGCAAGGAGAAGAATCATGCACGCGCGGATGGCCAACCCTGCCTTTCTGGTGCCAGACGCGGGACATGCGATCGGGGCCCTCATACAGGCCATGCAGCACGACATGGAACAAGGCATCGTTGCGGCGGCGACACTGATGCCGGCCGCCATGCGGCAGTCAGATCAACGGCGGCAGCGCCTGCCTGTACGCCGACGCGGCCGAGGCCAGAAAGGCCGGAGTCACCGACGATCAGCTGATCACGGTGGCGGCATGGCGGCAGTCACCGTACTTCACCGACGCTGAACGGGCCGCCCTGGCGCTGGCCGAAGCGGCGACCCGCATGAACGACCGGGCCGGCGACGCCATCCCCGACGCGGTCTGGGACGAACTCGTCGAGCATTATGACGAACGACAGCGCCGTCCGAGGAACCTCGTCTCGCTTGTCCTGGCACCTGCCACGCGTACCTCACCGTCGAAGACGGCGTTCGCGCACAGAAGATCACGTCGATGATCAGGCCGTCGGCATGGACGGCCTGGAGTGCGCGGCTCGCTGCGCCGCTGAGATTCAGCGTCCCGGACACCTGGGCTCCGGCAAGCCGGATCGGGCCAGCCATCTTGCGGCCTTCCAGACGAAGCGCCCCGCCGATCACAGCGTCCGCAGCCTGCAGTCCGGCCGCCCGGGAGGCCGCGAGGTCCACCAGGCCGGTGCACGCTCCTGTGAAGACCGGCGCCTCCTCGAGCTCGCACTTGGTCAAGATCAGAGGATGCTGTACCTCGGCGTACGACAGGTCCGATCGGCCCGCGATCCGGACGCCGGGCGTCTGCCTTGCAAGGCGTGCTCGGACGCCGGGCAACATCCTGGCGATGATGCAGCCCGGACGGGGTCCCAGGAAGATCCACAGGACGCTCGGTGGTAATCGCCCCCCAAAGGGCGAGTTCCGGCTCGGACAGATCCTCCGTGATCATAGCGCACTCCTGGAAGATCGCACGCGTCGGTAAGGAGAGCCTCCAAGGTCACCACCTGCCTTGGCAACCTTCCTGCCCGCCCCATCCCGTGGATCACAAAGCACGCAAGTCGACCACACCCTGTTCATCAGCGGCATGGCCGGCCTGGCCCTGGCCGCTGCGCGCTGCCCCGCCATCGTGAGCTGCTGTCGCGGATCGGCGACTACCTCGCCGCCCATCAGAACGACCACGGCAGCTGGGCCTACACCGAACGCGTCACCCAGGCCGACGTCGAAAGCACCGGCGCCGCCCTGGAAGCCCTCCACGCCCTGGCGCCCGACCACCACCGCCACACGCCCCTGCTGCACCGCGCTCTTCCTGCTGCGCGCCCAGCAGGCCGACGGCACCTTCGAACGCAGCTGGAGCCCTGACCCACACCCAAGGCCTGCGCGCTTCCTCGGCCCGATCGGCGTCACCCATCTGCGCGCCCGGCCGACCACCATCGACACCGCCCGGCACCGGGTGCGCTGCGGCGAGCACAAGTGCCTACGCCGCACCCGGCGGGGCGGCGGCACGACGGCGCAGGCCGAGAACCGCAGGTGCGCTCACGGCTTTCGGATCACTTGGGCAGCGTGTCTCCGGGGAAGCCGTGACATGGGCGGATCTCACAGAGGATCATCCTCGCCTGGACGCACGGGTCCCGGTCCATGATCTCTCTGGCCTCCTCGGGCGGCACGTTCATGATCGCGACGCCGGCCAGGGTCTCGGAGGCGGCCGGGCAGAGAATCGCGATCACCCCGTCGGCGCGCAGCGACACCATTCGTCGCTGGTGTTCGCGTTCCGTCGCCTCGGCGCCGTCCATGTGCCGTTCCGGACCCCACCACAGCAGCGCCACGCTGTACGGCTTCGCCGTTTCAGCCAGCTGTCGTATCTGCTCGTCGGTGACGGTCGTGCTCAAGTTGTTCCTCGATTCTCGTATGCAACGCTGTGCGTGTTCGGTGATCAGGCGGCCTTGCCGCGCGCGATGTAGAGCTTCATGCCGGTGAAGTCGACGGTGATGTTGTACGGCTTCCAGAAGCAGTGGGAGAACCAGCCCATCGAGTCGAACCCTGTCCCAAAGGGGAAGGGCACATTGACCGGCTGGTTCGGGTTCGTGTAACAGTAGCCCGCCTTGGCGACGGCGTCACCGAGGCGGGCCTCCTTCGGGTAGCAGGGATAGACCACGGCCGGGTGGCTCTGGGCGAAGGTCCCGATCTGGCGGTCCTGGTCGGTTCGGATCCCCAACCGCTCGGCCGTGTCCCCGCGCACGCCCGCGACGATCTCGCCGGAGCCGCCGAAGTTCACGCCCACCACCCCGGTACCGGAGCCGGCGGCGCCGGCGAAGCCGCCTGTGCTGTGCAGGTACTGCTCACGGGCCAGCCACACCGGCAGCGGCTTGACGCCCGCCCGCTCGGCGGCGGCGCGGACCTCGGCGGCCCTCTCGGGGGTGCGGCGGCGCAGGATCAGCTGCCGGCCCGCGTAGTCGAAGGTGGGCAGCAGGTGGTAGAAGACCCACATGCCGATCAGGCCGTCGGCGTCGGTGTCGACGTCTTCGCCCGAGATCGTCGACGACCAGCTCACGGGGACGTTACGCAGTTCGATGCCGCCCAGCGTGAAGGAGTCCAGGATTCCCCAGTACGCCCGGATGGGACCCGTCCCGAAATCGGTCTCCTGGCTGAAGACCGGGCGCAGGCCGGCCTCCTCGGCCACCGACGCGCGCATGCTCAGATTCGGGGCGCCGGTGTAGAACGTGAAGCGCTTGGCCGCTCCGCCGTTGACCGATGCCTCCACCAGCGGCCTCGGGTCCATCTGCGTGAAGTCCAGCCGCGCGAGGTCCCCGTGGACCTGATAGGCCTCGCCGCTGACCGCCGCGAACCACTTGGCGTAGCTTTCCTCGCCAGCCGCTTCCCAGCGTGGCGCGGCGAGGGCGAACTTGTCCTGCCGGATGTAGCAGTCGCCCAGGTACGTGTTGGTCTCCTTGTCATCGGGCGCCAGGTCGAGGGCCATCTTGAGGTATCTCTCGGCCTCGGTGAACCGGTTCGACAGCAACGCGACATAGCCGCGCTGGCGGGCCGCGTGCAGGTTCGCGGGGTCTTTCTTGAGGATCTCCTCATACGCGCGGCCGGCCTGCTCGAACTTGCCGGCCTTGAATAGCGCGTCCGCGTCACCGCTGCCGGCCTGCGCCGTGGCGGCGCCGCCCAGCAGCGGCGCGGTCGCGGCTGCGCCGGCCAGCACGGCGGCGCCCCGCAACAATGATCGCCGATCCCACTCTCGGTTGTCAGCCACGCCTTCTCCATCTCGTGGTCGCCTTCGTCGTGACGTCGCGTCCCACTGTCTGCCGGTCATGTCCCCGCCGTGTTCGCGCCGCGTCATGATCGTGTGACCGTTGCGCGGGCGGTGGCGGCGGGTTGTCCGAGGGCTCACCCAGCGGCATGGCTGCGTGCCGGCGGGTGGACGGCAGAGCCGATTCTCAGCCGTCCAGGAGACCGCGGTGCGGGTGGCGGGTGGGCGGCCGTACTTGCCGGAGACTGCCTCCACGGTGGTCGCCGTCTCCGTGCCCGCCCAGTCGAGGGCCGGGACGAAGTACGCGTCGGTTGTGGCCCCCAGGCATCCCGCCGAACCATGCAATCAAAGGTCTCTTGTCCTCGCCGCGTTCGACGATGACGCGGAAGCATGTCCCTGGCCCGCCTGGAGCCTTCATGACAGCCTTCCGGAGACGGTGGCCTGATGCCGTAAACAGCGGGGACCGCCACCGTCCTGACCAGCGACAGCGCTCCCCAAACCGGCGGCGGGGACGGCGCATCCGCCCCATGCGAGCGACCCGAGACCGGTACCGCCGATCGGCCCGGCTCCGCCGCGGCCAACGCCCCAGACGTCGCGCAGGTGATCGTCGCGGAACGCCGAGCTACTCGACCAGCTCGCGGACCAACCGAGCGAAGCGCTCGACACTGAAGGCGCGCCATTCTTCGCCCGTCCGTTCTGACCCAGCGCTGAGCAGCGCACGCCCGTCAGAGCCTCGGGAGAGGCTCGTACGCCCTCCGATCCCCCACACGCCACCAGCGCTCCGCGATCCTCGTCCCGGGCCGCGTGGGCCAGTGGCGGGATCGCTGAGGCCGGCATTTCGTTCCGGCGTCGTAGCGCTTCAGAAGCTGCACACCATGTGCGCGTCGGTCGCGTGTCGCGGTACTTGTGCCCCTCACCAGCGGATATCGCCCGCTTCGGGCCCGTCACGTCGGCCCGGCTGTCGCGACGCGCGAGCGGTCGTCGGTTCGCCGTTATGCAGCCGTTATCCAGTAGTCGAGATGCCATCTCGACTTATGCGTAGGATCAGGCCACCGCCGGTCTCCAGCGGGCACGGAAGGGAAGGCATAGGTATGCAGCGGACTCCTCGTCACGGCGATACAGCCATGTCCGGCCCGCAAGCGGCGGCTTCCTCCGTCGCCCGCGGCGGGATGACACTGCTGGTCGTCTTCGTCGTCGTCTGCCTGAACCTGCGGGTCGCCTTCACCGGGATCGGCCCGCTGATTCCGGTCATGGGGCTCGGCCAGGTCACCGCGACCGTGCTGACGACCATCCCACCTCTGTGCATGGGGCTGTTCGCCCCGCTCGGTGCCTTGACCCGTACCCGGGTCGGGGAGGAACGTGGCCTGTTCATCGCGACGATCGTGCTGACGGCTGGAATCGTCGTCCGTTCCCTGGGCATGGTCGGGCTATTCGCCGGCACGGTCGTCGCCTCGGCTGCGATCGCGGTGCTGAACGTGCTCACCCCGGTGCTGGTGCGCAAACGGTTCGCTCCCCGTCGGGTCGGGGTCATGATGGGCCTGTACGCCCTGCTGATGGGGGCCAGTGCCGCCCTGACCGCCGCTGTCACCGTGCCCCTCTACCAGGCGACGGGCTCCTGGCAGATCACTCTCGGGGCCGCCTTGGTTCCCGCGGTCCTCGGGCTGGCCGTCCTGCCCACCCAGCTTCGGGTGCCGCCCACTCGGCGCTCGGCGACGGCGTACGTCTCCTGGGCCGGGCTGCTGCGCAACACCACAGCCTGGGCCGTGACCGGCTTCTTCAGCATTCAGACACTACTGTTCTACACGCTGGTCGCCTGGTTGCCCGCCATCATGGTCGATGCGGGCGCCGGCCCGGCCTCGGCCGGGACCGCGATCGCTTTCTGCCTGGTCGGCGTCGCGGCCGGCGGATTCCTCGGTCCCGCCTGGGCGGGCCGACGCGAAAGTCAGCAGTTGCCGATCCTGGCGACGATCGCCCTCTGCCTGGTGGGCCTCGGGGGGATCATGTTCGCTCCTGTCTCGTCCGCCGCCGGCTGGGCGATCGTTCTCGGCATCGGCCTCGGCGCCGGCCAGGGAATCCCCGGCGTGCTCTATGTCCGGCGGGCCGCGAACCAGCATCAGACTGCCCAGCTGTCGAGCATGGCTCAAGGCGTGGGTTTTCTCGTCGCGGCGACCGGTCCTGTCCTCGCCGCCGCGTTGCACGGTGCCAGTGGAACCTGGACGGTGCCGCTCGTCGCGCTCGCGATTCTGCTGATCGTCAACGCGGCACTGAGCCCCCGAGCTGGGAGCGGCACCGCATCTGCCTGATCGGCATCGGCGGCGGCGGATCTGACGACGTCGTGGGGTTGTGCGGGCCGTAACCCGCGTGGGTCGAGGAGGATCTCGTTGCTGTTCCGTCGATCAATCCGCTCCCCTGGCCGTGCCACCGCGGCCGGCGTCGCACGTACGGACTCCAGGCGCGGGCCAGGGCGCGCCACCCTGCGCACCGATCTACGGGCGGCCGGCGTGGATGCCACCGTCGCCGTTGCGGTGACTCTTCTGGTCTACCTGGTCCTCGTCGCCCAGGTCGGCAGCGGTGCTTCTGCCGCCGTCCAGGCCATGCCCCACCTGGTCCATACCGGTGGGGTCTGGGCGTACTCCCTCAGCCAGGCGGCTGGATTCGCGGCCCTCGTCTGGGCGTGGCTGACCACGTTGCTCGGGCTGACCGTCGCCAGCCGGCTCTGCCCACGCCGCGTTCGGGCTGCGGTTGAACGCATCCACCGAAGCACGAGCCTCACGGTGATCGCACTGACGCTCGTGCACGCCCTCGCTCTGCTCTGGGACAAGATGGGCGACACTCCACTCACCGTGCTGGTGCCGGGGGCTCAGTCCTACACCCCCGGCCGGCTGCCCCAATCGCTGGGCATCATCGCCCTCTACCTCGCCGTGATCATCGGCCCCAGCTACTACCTGCGTGACCGGATGGGATCCCGGGCCTGGCGGCTCATCCACCGATTCCTCGTCCCCGCCGTCTACGTCCTCTCCGTCTGGCACACCTTGATGTACGGCAGTGACGTCAAGCTCGGAAATCCTCTCTTCCTGGCACTGTGGGCCATGCAGATCCCCGTCATCGGGGCCTTCCTCACCCGGCTGCTGACGCCGGCCCGGCCCGGTGAGCGACTCACCCGTCACTTCCACCCCGTACGGCGCAGACCGCCCGCCGGCCGAAGGCGGCCTCTCATGAGGGGCAGGAGGCGCCACCGCCATGATCCGCACCGACACACCAGGGCTTCCGGCTGCGCCCTGTCATACTGAGAGGATGTCTCATGCTGCCCACTCCCCCTTGCCAGAAGGCGCGTCGAGGGCCGATCGCCCGGCGAGATGGAAGCGTCGCGATGCGGAGGCAAACCGCGCTCGGCTGATCGAGGTGGCCACGGAGGTGTTCGCCGAGCGGGGCTTGGACGTGACGTTGGACGAGATCGCCGCTCGGGCCGGTCTGGCCGTGGGGACGATGTATCGCAATTTTCCGTCCAAGGCGGCGTTGATCGCGGTCGTCTTCGAACATCGCGGTGAGCAGTTCGCGCGAGTCGCCCACGAAGCCAACGCTCACGAGGACTCCTGGGAGGGGCTGGTCTCTTTCATCGAGGGCATGAACACCCTCATGGCGGGCGATCGTGGGTTGCGGGATGTGTTCATGTCGACACGGGACGGTGCCGAGGCGCTCGCCCGGACGCGGGCCGAGTATGGGCCGGCGGTGGAGCAGCTGATCGCCCGGGCGAAGGCTGACGGATACCTTCGTCCGGATGTCGAGCGCGCCGACCTGTTCATGATCGACGTGATGATCGACTCCGCCCGCCGTTTTGCCGGCCCGGTCGATCCCGAACAGTGGCGCCGGTGCTTGGCGGTGGTGTTGGCCGGCCTGCGCCGGCAGCCCTTTGCGGACGCTGCCGAGCTACCGGGCTCGGCGTTGAACACGGCGCAGCTGCAGCAGGCGATGCGCGAGGCAGCTCGTCGACGCTGACCACGCATCGCGCTGAGCATCGCCGGCCTCGAGCGGGCCGGGCCGCGCGGCGTCGGCAAGCGTCCCTGCTTGGTCAGCCGGTGCGGTGGGCGTGCCGGCCATCGTGATGAGTGAAGCGTTGACGGGGAAGACCGGCGAGGTCGGGGCGCCGGCGCACCTGCAGGGTCAGCAGGGAGCCGAGGCCGGTGCGTTCGAGGCGGATCTCGTCGCACAGCCGCTTGATCAACCCCAGGCCGACCCCGCGCGGGCTGGTCAGGTCAAGGTGGTCGGCGCCGGCCAGGTGATCGTGGGTGAGCCTGCCGGCTAGGTCGAGGATCTCCACGACGATGCCCTCGGCGGTGCGCCGCGCGGTCAGCATGCCCATCCCGTGGCCGTGCTCGAGCACGCCGGCGACAGCCTCGTTGACGACCAGCACCAGGTCATCCAGCCGTTGCCCGCGCAGCCCGCCATGCCGGCCATGGACCTGGACCAGGTCCCGGATGAAACCAAGATCGGCGCTGATGGGGCAGCGCAGCTCGAACTCCACACTCATGGTCGTCTCGCCTGCCGGGTGTCGGGGATGGGCGGCACCTTGTCCGCCTGCCCGCCCATCGCGCCTCAAACGTCTCCATTCCCTCACGGCATGGGAGGAGAAGTGGCTGCCTCCGCGCGAGGCGGCGGCTTTCGGGTGGGGCGCTCCTGTCGGGATGCGCGGCTGCCTGCCGGGTCTGCGCCCGGCCGAGGTCCGTCCCGTCAGGCGAGTGCCGCCTGGGCTGCGACCAGTTCGGCGTACCTGCCGCGCAGGGCCAGCAGCTCCTCGTGGGTGCCGCGTTCCACGATCCGGCCGGCCTCCAGGACAAGGATCAGGTCGGCGTCCCTGACCGTGCTCAGCCGGTGGGCGATGACGATGCGGGTCTGCGGCAGCCAGCACAGGTTGGCCTCGATGGCCGCCTCGGTGGCGCTGTCGAGGTTGCTGGTGGCCTCGTCCAGCAGCAGCACCTTCGGCCGTGACAGCACCGCGCGGGCCAGGGCCAGGGCCAGCCGCTGCCGCTGGCCGCCGGACAGGCCGCTCCCGTCGGTGAGCATCGTCTCGAACCCCATGGGCATGGCGGCGATCTCCTCGTGCAGCGCAGCCAGCTCGGCCGCCTGGACGATGCGCTCCAGCGGCGCGCCGGGGTCGTTGAGAGCGATGTTCTCCCTGATCGAGCCGTAGAACAGGGACGGATCCTGGGTGACCACGCCGAACTGGCGGCGCAGGGAGTGCAGGTTCAGTTCGCCGGCCGGGACGCCGTCGTACCGGATCTCCCCCTCCGTCGGCGTGTGCAGCGCCAGCAGCAGCCGGGCCAGCGTGCTCTTGCCTGAGCCCGACGCGCCCACCAGGGCCACCTTCTGGCCGGGGCGGATGCTGGCCGAGACGCCCCGCACGTCCACGGCCTCGGGGATCGTGGCGGAAGCCCACCTCGCGCTGCTCGATCGCGATGTCGCGGTCGCCCGTGGCGACCAGGTCCGGCGCGAGGCTCACCAGTACGGCTTGGGCGCCGGCGAACCCGCACACGGTCAACGCCGTGCCGGCGACGATCGGGATCGGCCCGGTGAAGACCGCGACCACGAGCACGCCGACGACGGTGAGTGCCGCCGGCCCGGCCGACACCTGCCAGCCGGTGAACCGGTCGGTCAAGGTGCCGACCAGCCGCCCGGCCACCACGCGTGTCCGGCGGGCTTCCCCGCCGGGCACCACCATGACCCGCACCGGCAAGACGTCTCTCCTGTTCACTCCACACGGATCAGGCCACCAGGGCATCGCTTCGCATGTCCCACACCCCTCCGGCACGGGCCAGGGCCGACACGTCTTCACCGTCTCCGGCCAGGCCGGCCCGTTGACGATCGAGGTCATCGAGCTACCGCCTGACGTGACTGACCGCCCTTCAAGTGGCTGAGCAAACAGTTCGCTTGACCTCCCCAGACAATCATCGAAATCCCTCGAAAGCCAAACCTCGGCGCGTGAGCTGGAGGATCCGCGTTTCGCCGACGAAATCCGCGTCTCCGTGTCAGTTGGTTGCCGGATTCGACATGCTGAGGTGGACCTGCAGGTCAGGAGGTACCGCTTTACCTTCAGAGGTCTTCCGCGGGCGGGCGGCGGCCACGCCCTCTTCGGTGGCCGCTGCGCTTCCTCGTACCGCCGCGACCGCCGCGAGGACCAGGTCTTCCAGCGGTGTGGTGCCGTTGCCGCGGGTCCGGGCCTCGCCGGCGACGTCAAGGCAGGTGAGCGCGCAGGCGACGATGGCCTCGGCGCGCCTCCCTGCCTGGCAGCTCGCATCGCCGATGAGCGTTCCGTTCGCCCGAATCCGACGCTTTCTGTGATCTGTCGGGTATCCGGCACGGGCCGGCTTTTGGGGATTGAGTCGGCTGTGGCACGCAAGGAGCATGATCGCATGGCCGATCAGTTGAACGCAGGCAGATGGGCGGGGCTCGTCAGCCGGCCCGACCTCGCCGAGTACGCGGAGAAGTACCGCGACTTTTTCGCGATGCGCCGCCGTGACGGCATCCTCGAGCTTCGTATGCACACCGACGGCGGCTCGTACGTCCAGACGTTCGCCGGTCACAACGCCTGGGGGCAGGCATGGCTGGAGGTCGGTAACGACCCGCAGAACGAGGTGCTCATCCTCACGGGCACCGGCGAGCATTGGCTGGACGCGCGGCGCAGCGCCGATGGGCATGTCGATCGGACGGTTGACGACATCGCCACGATGTACGAGGACGCGGCGAAGCTGTTGCAGAACTTCGTCTTCGGCATCGACGTCCCGACGATCGCCGCGGTCAACGGGCCGGGACCGCACACCGAGATCGCGCTCACCTGCGACATCACGATCTGCACCGAGGACGCACGCTTCTTCGACCCGCATTTCCTGGTGTCGACCGCGCCCGGTGACGGGCAAGGCCTCACCTTCCAGGAACTGATGGGCACCAAGCGAGCCGCCTATCACCTCTACACCGGCCAGGCGGTGGATGCGCGGCAGGCACTCGAGTACGGCATGGTGTCGGAGATCGTGCCGCGCGAGCGCCTGATGGACCGGGCGTGGGAGCTCGCTGACCTGATCATGCGACGTCCGCGAGGCGCGCGCCGGATGACACACGCCATCGTCAGCCGACCGTGGAAGCAGCGGGTCGTCCATGACTTCCCCTTCCAGCTGCAGAGCCAGGCTGCGGCACTGTTCCTCGACGGCCCGAGGGCCGGCCGCCCACCGGCCGGCGAGGAGCTTCGATGGTGAGCCCGGTGGCGGACGGGCATGGTGCCGCATGGAACCGCGAGGCGACGGCGTTCAGCGGCATCCTGCACGGCGCCCGCAGGCGGGCATGGTGCCGAATAGCGCAGAAGTACCCAGGTCACCGTGACGCCGGCCCCAGCTCGTGCAACACCGCGCGGGTCACCTCGTCGGCCGCCTGGTCGGGTGGGGTGTCCGGCAACCCGCTCTCCCGCCACCAGCAAACCGCGCCCACGATCGTCGAGCCGACGATGTGCGCCGTCACGGCCGACTCGTACGCGCCCCGTTCGACGAGCAAGCGAGACACCTCGGTGCGCACCGCGCGCTGGATCAGCGGGCGCAGAACGTCGACGTCGCGCCGGCAGCCGTCCGCCCGGCTGGAATCCTCCCACAGCAGCACCGCCAGCGCGTGGACGAGGTCGGCGAGCGGCGCGGGCGTGGCCGGGAGCCTGCCGGCGAACCGGTGCCGGATCTCATCGCGCACCATTGCTTCGGCGAGCGCGTACTGGTCGGCGTAGTGCGCGTAGAAGGTGGCTCGGTTGACGTCTGCGCGCTCGGTGATGTCGCGGACCCGGGCCGCACGAAAGCCCTTCTCCCGGATGACCTCGATGGCCGCCTGGCGCAGCAGCGATCGCGTCCGCCGGACCCGCCGGTCCGTGGTCACGCGGGCGCTTTCGCGTCACCGGCCGGCGCGGCACGGCGATCGCTGATCGCGGTGACGTCCCCGACGAGGTGCACGCGTACCGTCGTCGCGCAGCGACTCGGCGTCGCCTGCCAGGTCACACCGCCTCCATGATGGCTCCGCATTCGACAAGTGCACCACGACGACCACCTTGTGCCGGGCCGGGCCGACCCGAGCGGTGAACCATCACCCTGGGGGCCCGGGGGTCTCGCCATCGCCGGGTGGCAGGCCGGTATCGGTCGTGCGGCTCACTGTTTCTTCTGGTGTGGCACGAAGCCCAGGGACTCGTAAAGGCGGCGGGCACGAACGTTGTCCTGCGTCACCGCGAGGGACAACCACCCGTGACCCTGCGCGCCGAGGGCGTGCATCGCCGCTTCGATGAGCCGCCGTCCCAGTCCCCGGCCGGTATGGGGCGGCGCGGTGAAGACGTACGCCAGCAGCGGCACGTCCTTCCACACCGTCACCAGCGCGGCGGCCACGGGCCGCCCGTCGTCCTCCGCGACGAAGGACGCAGCGGGCAGGAAAGACCCGTAGGCGCCGGTGAGGGCCAGCCGGATCTCCTGCGTCGCCGCGGCCACGCTGCCTCCGGCGTCCTGTTCGTCGGGCGTACCCCGGTAGGCCTGCCACATCAGGTGCCCCAGCACCGGTATGTCGGCCTCCACCGGGTGCCGGAAGTCGTGCGCCGGTACGGCCCGCGGCAGGCGCACGTCGAGACGCGATCGCCGGGGAGCCACGGGAGCCTCGGTCATGGTGACAGTGTCCTTGGCCGATGCGCCCGTCCCCGAGCCGGCCGGGCCACGGCGGTCACGACGCTGCTCCGGCGTGGCGGTTCGCCGTCCCGCAAGGCCCGGAAGGGCTCAGGCGCTCGGTCAGGAAGGCGAGGATCTCGTCCCTGGCCCGCACGGTGGGGTGCCCGTCCTCATCGACGAGGTGGGCGGTGACGACGCTGTGCGGGGTTTCGACCACGTCGGCGAAGAACGGCGGCGGGCTGGTGTTCGCCGAGCCGCCAGGCAGGACGCGACCGTCGAAGGCGTCGCCGAGCAGTGCCCGGTAGGCGGCGAAGCGCTGCCCGGTGCACCAGCGGTCGTTGTCGAAGCGGTAGGCGAGCACCGTCAGCCCGTCGCGGGTGACGCGGTCGCGGACGGCGCGCGCGTCCTCGTCGCTGAGCTCGAGCCCGGCCGGGTCGTCCAGCGGCAGGGACGGGTGGTTGACCACCGGGGCGATGACGGCCGGTTCGAGCGCCATCGTCAGGGCGAAGTTGCCGGTGAAGCACAAGCCGATCGCGCCGACTCCCGGGCCGCCGCACTCGGCGTGGGCCTGGCGGGCGAGCCCACGCAGCCAGGCGGTGACCGGGCTGGTACCGCCCCCGGCGAACGCGCGGAACTCGGCGCTGACACAGGCGCGGCGGATGACCTCGGTGCCGTCCTCGGCCGTGGGGTAGGCGCCGTCGACGCCGAACAGGGAGGGGACGAAGACGGTGAAGCCCGCGTCCCGCACCCACCGCGCCAGCCGGAGCACGTCAGGGCTGATGCCCGGCATTTCCGGCATCAGCACGACGGCCGGCCCGGAACCGGCCACGTACACCGTCTTGACCACCCCCTCCACGTCGACGGATCGGCGGGCGAAGTCGGTGATCGGGTCGTCAGAACTCATGGGTGACAGCCTGAACCTGGGGTCCCGTGCCGGGTAAGAGGCGAGATCGCCAAGTATGCGGGTAATCTCGCCATGGGGAGGAGGTGGGGGCGTTGCGGGTCGCGGTCCTGGCCTATCCGGGGTGCTTCGCCTCGGAGGTGTTCGGCGTGCCCGACCTGCTGACGATGGCCACGCACGTCGCCGGGCCGGGCGGTCCCGGGTACGAGGTGTCGATCGTCTCGCCGCGCCGCCGCGTCCTCGCCTCGGGCGGGGCGGCGCTGGACGTCTCTCCGCTGCGCGAGGCGGACGTCCTGCTCGTGCCGGGGTTCGAGCTCGCGCCGGGCCTCGACATGGACGCCAGGCTCGCGCCCCTTGGCCCCGAGGTCGCGGCGATCCGCGCGCACGCCGCCGCGGGCACCGCCGTCGTGGCGATCTGCGTCGGCGCGTTCCTGCTCGCCGAGGCCGGCCTGCTCGACGGGCGCCGCGCCACGACGGCCTGGCTCCTGGCCGGCGAGCTGGCCCGCCGCTACCCGGGCATCGACGTGCGTCCCGAGCTCCTGGTCGTCACCGACACCGGGGTGACGACGACGGCGGCCTTCAGCGCCATGTACGACTTCGCGCTGAACCTCATCCGCCGGCACAGCGGCGCCGGCGTGGCCCGTACGACCGCGCGCGTGGCGCTCGTCGACGACGCGCGCTCCTCCCAGGCCCCCTACATCGACGGCCGCCTGCTGCCCCGGCCCGGCAACGCCTTCTCCCAGCAGGTCATGCGCCGGCTCGACCAGAACCTCGCCGCCCGCTACGACCTCGCCGCGCTGTCGGCCGCGTTCCAGGTGAGCACCCGTACGCTGCTGCGCCGCTTCGCGGAGGAGACCGGGCAGAGCCCGCTGGCGTACCTGCAGGCGGCGCGGGTCCGCCGTGCCCGCCACCTTCTGGAGACCACTGACCGCACCGTGGCCGGCATCTCGGCCGCCGTCGGATACGCCGATCCCGGCGCGTTCGCCGCGCTGTTCGCCAGGCACACCGGACGCCGCCCCAGGGATTACCGCGCGGCCTTCCGCCGCACCGGCCCCGGCTGACGCGTCACGTCACGGCCACAGCTCCAGCGGTTCGACGATGTGCTCGCCCGCCAGGAACAGCGGCAGCAGCTCGGGCAGCGCGCGCGGATAGAACCGTTCGCGGCCGGCCGCCACCTCGGCGACCGGCCACCACCGGAAGCCGACATAGTCCTGCAGCTCGAACTCGAGTCTCTGCGACGTGTCGAGATCGGGGCCGGGGATGCCGAGGCGCACGCAGGCGACGACCTCGTGCTGCAGCCGCCGGGTGCCCCGGTAGCGGAAGGAGCTGTCACGCCGCCAGGTGGGAGCGCCGATCTGGGACGGGACGGCGCGAATTCCGGTCTCCTCCCTCAGCTCCCTGATCGCCGTGTCCACATAGCTCTCGCCGTCGTCGATCCCGCCGCCGGGCAGCTCCCACCAAACACCCTTCTCCGGCATCGTGGGATCGTGGGTGTGGAAGAGCAGCAACCGGTTCTCGCTGTCGAGGACGACGAGCCGTACCGCGTCTCTCTCGATGACCGGCAGGTCCTTGGGGTGCTCGATCAGCGTGGTTCCTTCGGCGCGCGGGCGAGGGCGGCGAGGGCCAGTCCGGCCAGGGCGACGGCGAGCAGCACGGCGTAGGTGCGCCCGAACCCTTGTGTCAACTGCCCGACCGCCACCGGCGACAGGGCGGACAGGGTGCCGGCGCTCACCTGGGCCCGCAGATGCTCGTCCACGCTGCTGGTCAGGACGCTGAGGGACAGTCCGACGCTGATGACGATGCCCACATTCATGATCATCATGCGGAGGCCGTTCACCACGCCAAGGCTGCTCTGAGGCACGGCCCGCATGACCTCCGTGGTGTTGCCGGTCATGAAGGCCCCGCTGCCGCATCCCGCGACGAGCAGGCCGAGCCCGATGATCCAGTACGGCGCCGCCGGGTCGATGGCCAGCATCAGCACGCCCAGCCCGGCCGCGCTCAGCAGCGCCCCGCCGACGGACAGCGCGTACGACGACACCCGACGGCCCAGCAGCCCCGCCGCAGGAGAGGCCAGGGCCATGCCGACCGGCAGCGGCAGCACACTCAGCCCGGCGTCGAACGCGTCCAGCCCTCTGACGGCCTGGAAGTACAGGGCGGCGATCAGGATGAGCGCCGAGCGCGCCAGGGCGTTGCAGAACGACGCGAGGTTGGCGCAGGTCAGCAGCCGCCCGCCGAGCAGCCGCAGGTCCAGCACCGGGGACGCGGCTCGCCGCTCCACCAGCACGGTCACCGGCACCAGCACCACGAACACCGCCGCGCCGCCGATGACGGCCGGGCTGGACAGTCCGGCCGAGCCGGCCTCCGACAAGGCCAGCAGCAGCGCCGACAACGCGGCGAACAGCAGCGCGTTGCCCAGCGCGTCCACCGGCCGCCGCGGCCCGCGAGGCATCCGGCGCAACGTCATGGCGCCCCACGTCAGGGCCGCGAGCCCGGCGGGCACGTTCACCCAGAAGATCCACTGCCAGCCGGCCGTCTCGGCGATCAGCCCGCCCAGCGTGGGCCCGGCCAGCTGCGCCACCGACAGGGTGCCGATGTAAACGCCCATGCCCTGGCTGAGCCGCTCCGGCGGGAACGCGTCGGTGAGGATGACGGTGCCGTTGGCCAGGACCATCGCCGCCCCGACCGCCTGCACCACCCGCATCCCGACCAGGAACCACACGTCCGGTGCCAGCCCGGCCAGCAGCGAGGCGGCCGTGAACAGGGCCAGGCCCGTCAGATACACCTCGCGCCGCCCGACCAGGTCGGCCACCCTGCCGAAGAAGACCAGGCTGGCCGTGTTGACCAGCAGGAAAGACAGCAGGATCCAGCCCGACTCCATGGCGCTCGCGTGGAAGTGCCGCACCACCGAGGGCAACGCCACGTTGAGCGTGCTCCCGGCGACCCCGATGAGTATCAGGCCGAGGCTCGTCACCGAGCACACCCTCCAGGCGTACCGCATCCGGGCCTGATGGTCGGGCGTGGCCGGACCCGCCGCCGCCCGCTGATCGCCGATCGCCTTCATCTCGACCCTCCGCTACGTACGAACCAACCGCAACCATGGCATGGGCACGTTCCACTGCGAATCCGTCGCCCAACTGGAATGGCCCCCTGCGGCGCGCCGGCCGCTCAGCCGGGGTGGCGGGCGAACCAGTCCAGCATCAGCCCGGTCACCGTCTCGGGAGCCTCCCGGTGCGGGAAGTGACCGAGGGCGGGCAGGATCCTGCGCTCGTAGGGGCCGCTGAACCCGGGTGCTTCCTCCGCCGCGTATCTCGTGGTGAAGTCGGTCTCGCCGAACAGCGACAGCGTGGGCACCTCCGTCGCGCCCACCGGCACGGTGCGCTCCCGCTGCGCGCGCCACAGGGCACGGTAGTAGGCCAGCGCGTTCTTGATCCCGCCGGGCGCGGCCAGGGTGCGTTTCACGCCGGCCACATGGTCGGGGTCCCGGAGGTTCGGCGACCAGGTGCGCCACAGGTAGTCGACCATGGGCAGGCCCTCGACGGGCACCGCCCAGTCGGCGCTGTCGGACTGGAAGAACCAGAAGTGGAACAGCCGCTGGACCAGCTCGGGATCCTTGACGCCGCTCAGCACGGTGTAGGGGTGGGCGGTGTTCAGGACGACGGCGGCCCTGATCCGGGCCGGATGGGTGAGGAGTGCCGCGTGTGTGGCCGTCCCGCCCCAGTCCATGCCCACCACGTGGGCTCTGCCGTCCGGGCTCAGCCCGTCGATCAGGGCCGCCACGTCCTCGCCCAGCGTGCGGGGGTCGTAGGCGCCGTCCGCCGGGGCGCCCGACGGGGCGTAGCCGCGCAGGAAGGGCGCCACCGCCCGGTAACCCGCCGCGGCGAACCGTTCGAGCTGCCACGTCCAGGTGAAGGCGTTGTCGGGGAAGCCGTGCAGGAACAGGACGAGCGGCCCGGCGCCACGTTCGAGGTAGGCGAAGTCGATGGCGTTGGCCCGCACCTGGCGGATCTCACCCTGGGACATGTCTCCTCCGATCGTGCCGCCTTCACCGTCGCGGCCTCGGCTGGACGGCGGCGCGTACGTCGTGCGCGCCCCCTGACGGTTCGGCGGTCGAACGCTAGAGCGCACGAGCCGGGCCGCACATCTGTCACGTGACCAGGCTGGAGTGAGATCCTTGCGCGGGTTCGTGGCGGTTGCCCTCATCGTCCTCGGCGCTGGACGGGGCAAGGACGAGCCTCAGGAGTGGACAGGTCGGATGACGGATGCGGCCGCGCGTCCGGCCGCTGCACACTGACAGGCAGTCACCAGCCCGAACGTCACGAGAGGCGTCGCCATGGCCGCGGCATCCCGCGAGCTCGCCCCCATCTGGAGCCCCCGCCTACTACGGACGACGTTCGCCTGCTCCTTCGTCTTCGCGCTCACCACCCTCGTGTACGGATGGCTGGCCACCAGTCCCGAGACGACGGCCCTGGCGCTGCGGCTGGCCGGCAAGAGCGCGGCGGAGGCGCCGGCGGCGCTGCCGGAGCTCCTGACCAACCTCCGCGCCGTCATCGCGATCGGCGTGCTGGGGAACGTGCTGGGCATGTTCGCGCTGCGCGGCACGACGTGGTCGTACTGGGCGGCCCTGCTGGTCAACCTCACGCAGGCCAGCGCGCTCCCCGGCCTGGTGCCGGGGCAGGTCCACCAGGCGGCGCTGCAGCGGTACGGGCTGCCCGGCCTGCTGCCGATCGTCGTCACCGGCGGCGGGGCGGTGCTGCTCACCTGCGCGCTCATCGCCCAGCTGGTCTCCGTACGGGACGTGCGGGCCGGCGCGTGAAGGTGCGGGCTCAGCCGCAATGGTCCTTGGTCCCGTAGTGGGTCGCGACTGGGCTGTGCGCCGAGCGTCCGTGCCGGGTCACCGTGCGTACCGCGGCCGGGTTCACGCGTACGCGGTGAGCAGATGTGGCCTCCAGCTCGCCGAAGAGGGGGTCAGCGAGACGTTCATGGTCGCCTGGCGGCGCCGGGAGGAGATGCCGGCCGGGGCCGGGCTGCCGTGGCTGCTCGGCGTCGCCCGCAATGTGACACGCGGACTCTACCGGGACGAGCTGCGCCGGACCGCGCTGGACGAGGCGCTGCGGGTGTGGGCCGGGCAGGCCGATCCGGACGTGGCCGACGAGGTGACCGAGCGGGCCGCCGTACTGCGCGGGCTGGCCACGTTGAGCGACGCGGACAAGGAGGTTCTGACGTTGGTCGCATGGCATGGGCTGACCTCGGCGCAGGCGGCCAAGGTGGCGGGCAGTACGCGGTTGGCGTTCTCCGTCCGGCTGCACCGGGCCCGGCGGCGGCTGGAGGCCGCCATGAACGACGCGATGACGACTCCCCGGCAGCGGGCTCTCGTCCCCGGGGAGGAGCGGTGAAGCAGAGGAACGTACTGGACGTCCTGGCCGCCGCACGCCCTGCCGACCTGGGCGAACTGGAGGGAGTCCCCGGGCTCGCGTCCCGGGAGCGGCGGCGGAGCCGGTGGATCGGGGTGGTGGCCGCGTCGCTGGCCACGGCGGTGGTCATCGGCGGAGTGGCGCTGCCGCGGCTGATCGGCGGCGGGGTGTCCACGGGACGCCTGCTCGGCGGTTCCGCCGCGGGCCCGCTGGACGGGGCGGCGGAGCGGGCGGCGACGCGACGGGACGCCTCCGGCCGCTACTGGCACGCGGCGGGCTTCATCCTGGGCGAGCAGGTCGTCGGGACGGCGCGGCAGCCGTACCGGATCAAGACCCGGGTCCGGACGAGCCGGTGGACGTCTCGTGATCCGGCGCGGCCTCTGGTGCTGGCGCAGCACGGCCTGCCGAGCGTGCCGGCCTCGCGGGCGGACGAGGCGACCTGGCGGCGGGCCGGCGCGCCCAGGCTCTGCGGCGACGACGCCGACTGTGACAACGACACGGCCCCGCTCGGACACACCCGGTACCTGTTCATGCCGGGCAACTGGCCGTTCCATGACGAGGGACTCGCGCTCGGAGTGGATGAGTTGCTCGATCTGCCTCAGGAGCCGGGCGCGCTGAAGGAGCGGCTGCTGTCGTTCTGGCCCGCGTACAGCAAGGGCATGGCGGAATGGCCGGCACCGCCTTCGGGAGCCTCACTGCCGGGGAAGGACTCCTGGCTCCTGGGACTGTCCCTGGACCTGCTGCAGTACGGGCCCGTCCGGCCGGGCACCCGCGCCTCCCTCTACCGGATGGTCGCGGACCTGCCGGGCACCCGAGCCCTGGGCCGGGTCCGCGACGGGGAGGGCCGTTGGGGGCTCGCCGTCGGATGGACGCGTCCGCTGGCCGACGGGCAGGTCGAGCAGCGGCTCGTCGTGGACGAGACCGACGGTGACCTGCTCTCGGTGCAGAACGTCGTCGTCAAGGCGTGGACCTACGACCCGCCGGGCACCACCGGGCTCGCCGGACTGCCCGTGGGCACCGTCTACCAGGAGATCGTCCACGAGCAGCCGGGCTGGACGGACGTCTCTGCCTCGCTGCCCGCGTCATGCCCCGCCCGGCCCGTCGCAGGCGATCAATGCGTGGGGTGATGAGCCGGCGTGGCCGGGATGCGGTCAGGCGGAGGTGATCTCCAGGGTGACCAGGGAGTAGAAGCTCGGGACGGTGCCCAGCCCCGCGGTGCACAGCAGGAGGCTCGCGGACGGCGCGACGTTGGCCTGGACGACGGTGCTGCCGGCGAACAGCCCGGAGGTGACGGTCCCGGTCAGGGTGAAGGTGACCACGGCACCCGCGATGGTGGTGGTGGAGTTGCCGGAGATCGTGGAGGTCTGTCCGGTGTTCCAGGTGACGGTGAAGGCGATGGGGGTGGCGGCCAGGAGATCCAGGCAGCTTCGCGAGGAGACGTTGACGCTCGTGCGGGTCCCGGAGGCCAGGGTCGGCTGGGACGCTGAGGTGCAGGGTCCGTACTGGGCGGTGTTGACCACCGTCACGGTCTGCGGCGTGAGTGTCAGCGCCGGGTTGTAGGTGGCGATGTTGCTGCTGGGCGGCGTGCAGGTGACATCCAGCACCTCCGCGGAGGCCGCGGGCGCGGTCGTCAGGACGGCGGCGCCGAGGGCGGTGGCGAGCAGGATGGCGAGCGAGCGGATAGGGGCCATGGCAGCGGGCTCCTTTCGGAGGTGCTCGTGCGATGGCGCCCGGGAACGTGGCCGGCCTGCCGTTCCGGGACATTTCCCTTATCTCACGAGCCGGGCCTGCCGTCAGTAACCCGGCGGTGACCTGATGTGGCCACGTCCACGCTCGGGACGTACGCGCTGCCGACGGCGCCGGCAGGACCCCAGTCGGCTGACAGATGCGGCGGAGCCCCGCGTTGCCTGATCGTCGAGGGATGTCTCTCTTGACGGCCGTCGTCCGTTCGCGGCGAACGGCGGGCCTTTTCGCGATGGTCGTGCTGGCCGTGTCCGCGGTCATGGTCGCTCCGCACGCGGCGGCCAGCTCCGGCAAGGGCAACCGGGCGGCGCTGACGGCGACGGTGACGGCAACGGTGACGGCGGCGCCGCGGCTGCCGTTGCTGGTTCGCAGGTCGAGCGACGGTCATCTGCTGGCTTATGAGCCCAAGGCGACGGGAGCGGGTCTGCAGCCGGCCGTGGACCTGGGTGGCGGGTTCTCGGCGGTGACGGCGATCCTGCGCGCGAACGTGTCCGGCGCGGCCGGCAGCGATGTGTACTTCCGGCTGAACGGGACCCTGTTCTATACGGCCGAGCGGGGCAGCGGGACCAGGCGGATCGGACCGGGCTGGGATGCCTACAACCTGCTGATGTCGCCGGGCGACATGGGCGGCGCGGCGGTGCCGGACATTCTCGCGCGGGACGCTGACGGCGCCCTGTGGCTGTTCCAGGGCAAGCCGGACGGCACCCTCCTGGACCGCGTCCAGGTCGGGCCGGCGGGCTGGAACACCATGAGCGCGCTGGCCGGATACGGCGACTACACCGGCGACGGCAAGAACGACCTGCTGGCCCGCAGCACCGGCGGCACCCTCTACATCTACCCCGGAACGGGCGGCACCACCGCCGGCGCCGTTCTGGGCACCCGGATCAGCGCGGGCACCGGCTGGGACGCCTACACCGCGCTGGTCTCCACCGGCGACAACGACGGGGACGGCAAGGCCGACCTGTTCGCCCGTGACGCGGCCGGCGCGTTGTGGCTGTTCAAGGGCACCGGCACGGCCTCGGCGCCGTTCGCCGCGCGCGTCCAGATCGGCGCATCGGGCTGGAACGCCGCCAACGCCTTCCTCTAAGGCCCCGACGCGTAATGGCCCGACGCGTAATAACCCGACGCGTCCCCCTTCTTCCTCCCCGAACGGTTGACCATGTTGATCAATTTATCCCGGCGGCTGGTCGCGGTCGTCGCATCCGCCGCGCTGCTGGCCACCGCCGCCCCGCTCCCGGGCGAGCGCCCGGCGGCCGCGTACGCCTCCTCCGGCTATGAATCCGGCTCCGGCTCCGGCTACGACCTGGATCGTGCCGCCGACGTGCGTGCCGCGCAGTGCCTGCTGACCGTCGTCCAGCGCAAGGGCGGCCAGGCGCTCAAGTCCGTGGCGCGCAGCGGACTGAAGGGCACCGAAGAGGAGCTCCTGCAGGCCGCCGACCCCGAGTACTGGAGCACCCCCGGGACCCGGCTGCATCTCGCGTCCACGATGGACCACAACTGGCTGCGGGCCAAGGCCGACGAACTGGCCGGGCGGAACGAGGTGTGGGAGGAGTCCCTGGCCCTCTCACCGCCGGACGCCTACTCCTACGCCGCCTTCCACACGATCGAGTCCAAGGACGACCCGTTCGTCAAGGTGGGCCTGTTCGGCTGGATCAACACGATGTTCTGGCAGGCCGAGGACGAGTTGTACGCCGACCGGACGCCGGTGGCGGGCCAGGACTCGGTGGAGGCGGCCACCAAGATCGCCGCCGAACGTTACCCCGAAGGCTCCGACTGGAACGCGCGCAACGCGTGGGAGGGCATGACGTTCATGCACCCCATGTACGCCGACGACGCGCGGCTCTTCCTGGAGCACGGCGGCTTCCCCACCAGCGCCCCCGACCCGGACAGCACGGAGTTCCGGATCGACGTCGAGAACCTCAAGGCCCGCTTCGCCTCCTGCACCAGCCACAACCCGCCCGACCCGTACAAGGTGCTGACCACCGAACTGGTCACCGCCTCCACCGAGTGGCAGGCCGAGATCGACGGCCAGCGCGCCCAGCGCGAGTCCATCCTGGCGGAGGAGGCCGAGGCCAACGCCGACCTCCAGATCGCCACCCAGGCCCTCGGCGAGGCGCTCGGCCAGTCCATCATCGCGTCCCGGCTGGCCGACTGGCAGGCGTACTGGCTCAAGCAGACACCCGACACCCCGTCCTACCCCGACGCGGCCGAGTTCCCCCGGGTCAGGAACGACATCGTCAAGGCCCAGGGACTGGCCCTCGGCAGGGTGTTCGTCGCCTCCCGCGCCGCCCAGTCCGCACAGCAGCACGCCACCAAAGCGGTGGCCGCCCAGCAGGCCGCCTACCAGATCGCCGACGCCGCGCACCTGCCGCGCGGCCGCGGCCTGCTCTACGGCCAGCAGGCCGTGCAGGTCACCCGCGCCTCAGCCGCCGCCACCCTGGCCGTCGCCAAGGCGACCGAGACCGCCGCCAACGCCACCCGCGCCTCGGCCACCGACAGCAAGACACTGATGGCGCTGGCCGAGACCCAGGCACACGCCTCACAGGCCGAGTTCCGCCGCGTCGCCGCCCAGGAAGCCGCCGCCCAGGCCAAGGCCGCCGCCGAGGGCGCCGCCGAGCAGGCCGCCCAGGCTGCGGTCAACGCCACCAAGGCCAAGGACGCGCAGGCCAGAGCCGAGGCCGCCGAGCAGGCGGCCAAGGACGCCGCCGCGGACGCCCGGGCCAAACGGGAGATCGCCGAGACCGAGCGCGAGAACGCCCGAACCCAGAAGGAGATCGCCGCCAGGCAGCAGGCCGTCGCCGCCGAGGCCGACGCCAGAGCTCAGTCCGAGCGGCAGAGGGCGGCCACTCAGCTCAGCGCGGCCCAGAGCGCCGGCGCCACGGCGGCCGAGCGGAAACAAGCGGCCCTAGAGGCGGAGCGTACAGCGGCCGCGGCCCGCAACGACGCGCTGCAGGCGGAGAGCGAGCGGGACGCCCTCCTGGTCAAGGCCGAGGCTCACGAGGCGCACGCCGCCTCTGTCGAAGGCACCGACGCCGCCGCGGCCGCCCGGACCGCCGCCACCCAGGCGCGGGCCGCGGCCAATCGGGCGACCACGGCGGCGGCCAACGCCCGCGCCGCCGCCAACGACGCCACCGCGGCGGCGACGGCGGCTCGCGAGGCCGCCACCCGGGCCGAAGCCGCCGCCTCCCGCGCCAAGGCGGCCTCCGACGCCGCCCAGCGCGACGTGGCGATCACCAACGCCGCGGTGAAGAGTGCTCACGCCGCGGCGGCCGATGCCATCGACGCCTCCGAGGCCGCGGCGGAGAACGTCCGCCTCGCCCGGATCTACGCCGACACCGCCAAGGCCAAGGCCGCCAAGGCCAAGGCGGACGCCGCGGTGGCGCGTCAGGAGGCCGACGCGGCGGGGGCGGCCGCGGTCCGTACGGCTGGATTCGCCTATTCCACCGCGCAGGCGGCACGCGCGGCCCGCGACTCCGCCGCCCAGGTGATCAAGCCGGCCAACGACGCGATCGAGCTCGGCTCCCCGTACCAGGAGACCGACGCCTCGGCCGGACTGGCGGTCCTGACCGGGCAGGCGTCCAAGACCGTCGCCGCCCAGCAGGCCGCCGTCGCCAAGGCCAAGGCCGCGCAGGCGGCCAGGGCCGCCAAGGAGGCCGCGGCGCTGGCGGCCAAGGCCGACGCCGATGCCAAGGTCGCCGCGACCGCCGCCGCCGACGCCGCCGACTGGGCGGCCAAGGCGGCCGACTCGCTCGCCGAGGCGCAGGCCTTCGCGGCGCAGGCGGCGTCGGCGGCCAAGGCAGCGGTGCGGGCGGAGGCCGCGACCGTCGCCTACGATCGCCAGGCCACCGCGGACGCGGCAGCAGCCGCATCGGCCGCCGACGCCGCCGGCGGATACGCTGGCGAGGCCCGCGACTCGGCCACCGAAGCGGAGCGGGACGCGGCCTCGGCACGCCAGGCCGCCAGCGCGGCCGAGGACGACGCGGCCAAGGCCCGCGACGTGGCCACCCAGGCCGAGAAGGACGCCGACACGGCGGAGAACGCCGCCGCTCACGCGCGCGAGCTGGCCGAAGAGGCGCAACGGGCCGCCGAGCGCGCCGAGGCGGAGGCAGATCGGCAACGCGAGGCCGAGCGAGCGTCGGAGGCGGGCCCGACAGGCATTCCCGGACTGATCGGCTTCGCCTGGGAGCCTTCGCTCGACATGGACCCGCAGGGCAACTGCACGGGAACCGGGTCCGGTTGCCACATCGACATGGAGTATCACCTCTACGGGACGCAGGACTACTACCTGCTGAGCTGTCCCCAGGCCGGCAAGGAGATCGCCGATTGCACCGCACCGCTGGTCGGTGACTACGTCGGCAGCGGACCGTTCGACCTCCGCTTCACCAAACGGACCTACATCGACGGGGGGGAGCTGACCCAGTCCGTGTGGGCGAGCCTGACCAAGGCTCTGGTTCACGACTACGTCGGCTGCTGGCGCAAGGTCACCGGCAGCGGAGGATCGCTCGGCAACTGCGCCTGGGCTTTCGGCGACATCGTCGTTCCGCCCATGATCAAGGCGGGTTACCGGTACGCGCGGGCCGTGCGCGTAGGTATCCGCGACGGCGGCAATCTGGCCGAGGCGGTCTTCCAGCTACGCAACTATTCGGGACTGCCCGCCACGGCCGTCACGCGCCTGGAGGTCGCGGCGGGACGAGCGATGGCGGCAGGGCAGTGCTTCCCTGCCGGGACCCTGGTCGACACCGAGCACGGCGCGCGCCCTATCGAGCAGATACGAGTCGGAGACCGCGTCTGGTCCGCGGATCCGGCGACCGGCAGGCGCGGCCTGCATCGGGTCACCAGGCTGTTCCATCGTTCGGCGGACGCGCTGGTGAACATCACCGCGGCCGGTGGAACGCTGTCCGCGACCGAAGGCCACCGGTTCTGGGTGCAGGGTCAGGGCTGGACACAGGCGAAGGATCTGCGGCCCGGGGACGCGCTGCAGGAGCCGTCGGGGAAGGCAGCCCGCGTCGTCGCGGTGTCGCCCGGTGGCAGGGGCGCCGACGTGTACAACTTCGAGGTCGAGGCCGACCACACCTATTACGTGTACGCCGGATCGACGCCCGTCCTGGTGCACAACGACTGCCTGCCCAAGATCCAGCGGGGGACCCATGTCGTGCTCGGTATGGATCCGTACATCACGGAGTTGACGAAGGAGGTCCGGAAAAGAGATCCCGCCGCGATCAACTTCCTGGGTGACGCGTTCGCGAAGGAAGGTGTCTCCGAGCGACCTTTGTGGATGGACTTCGTCGACAACTCAGTGAGCACGCCGGGAGTCAAGGTGTCGGTCACTCTTGACGGTGTCATGGACGAGACAGGCGCCATTGTCGCCGACCCGACCCGGGCGTTCGCGATCCAGGTGGCACGAGCCGAAAAGGTGCCGGCAGGGGATTGGCGGACAATCGCCGACAGGAAGAACAACCTCGGGACCGCATGGGAGATGAGGCGCCTCAGGACCTCTTACATCATGGGCAACAAGGAGTGGGAGGATATCGACTTCTACATGACGCGAAATGGCGCGTTCGTCAAGGTAGAGGTGGACCGTCCAGCGCGGTGATCTCACCGGGCCCGGGCGAGGGCCGGCGTCCGCTGCGACGCCGGCCGCCCTTCCCGAGGCTCTCGCACGCCGGCATCCCGGCTGATCATTCGCCCGGGTCGGCGATCTCGATGAAGTACAGCGGGTCGTCCAGGGCCGCGGCGGCCTGTTCCCAGTGGGAGCGGCCGAGGGAGAGGATCGGGCAGGTGGCCATGGAGGCCAGCGCCGCGACGTGGCCGTGGCAGGGGTCCAGCCCGGTGCGCTGGATCATGTGCGCGAGCAGGCCGGCCTGCTCCACCCCGTCCAGCGCCGCGACCTGCACGTGCTCGAACGCGGTCAGGCCGGACAACAGGGCGCCGGGACCTGGTCACTCACCGGCGGCCACCTCGAAGCCCGCCTGGCGGGCCTGGGCGTCGATGTGCCTTCTCATGCGTTCGACCCGCACCGGGTCGGCCTGGGCCGCCCGGGCGCGCAGCAGGGCCAGGGCGTGCTGGTCGCGCTGGCGTTTGGCCGCCATGGCCTCGTTGAAGGCCGCGGACACCGACTCGGCCTTGCCCGCTTCCACCAGATGCTCGGCGTAGTCGGCCAGGTGGGGGTCCACGGTGATGGTGATGCGCTTCTTGGCGCCGCTCATACCCGGATCATACTCATCGGCGGGTGGCGGCGCCCTTGGATCGGTCCCGCCGGGCGCGTACGCGGACGGCGGGGCCACCACGCGAGGGCGCCGGGAATGTCCCCGCCGGTCTTGGCGGCGGCGCAGGCCCGCACCACGGTGCCGGGAGTCACCTCGTCGCTCATGACCGTCCTCTACTCGCGAGGGGCCGGTGATGAGCCTGGCCGGCACGGGCCGGGGAAATCCGTGCCGGCCACGGTCGTTGCCGCTGAACGGTTCAGAAGGGGTACGTGGTCTGCTCCGCGCGGCGGGTGATCCACTGCCACTCCGTGAACCCCTCCGGGTCGGCGGGGCCGCCGAAGGCGTCGCCGTTGCCGGAGGAGCCCATGCCGCCGTAGGGGGCCCAGGTCTCGTACACGACGGTCTGGTCGTTGACGTGGATGACGCCGGCCCGCAGCCGGTCGGCGACCGCGGCGGCCCGCGACTCCGAGCCGCTGCGGATGGAGGCGGTCAGGCCGTACTCGCCCATGTTGGCCAGCGCGACGGCCTCGTCCTCGGTGTCGTAGGCGATGATCGGCGCGACCGGGGCGAAGATCTCCTCGGTGAACGCGGGCATGTCCGGCGTCACGCCGGACAGCACGGTCGGCTTGAAGAACGGTCCCTCGTGCCCGCCGCCGGCAAGGACCACGGCGCCGGCGGCCACGCTGTCGTCCACGATGCGCCGGGCGCGGTCGATCTGCGCCCGGTTGACGATCGGCCCGAGGTGGACCTCCTCCACGGCAGGGTTGCCCACGCGCAGCGACCGGGCGCGGGCGGACAGCTCGGTGGCGTACGCCTCGGCGATCGAGCGGTGGACGATGTGCTTGCCGGCGGTCATACAGACCTGCCCCTGGTGCATGAACGTGGCGAAGGAGCCCGCGGAGGCGGCGGCGTCGACGTCGGCGTCGGGCAGCACGATGTACGGGTTGTTGCCGCCGAGTTCGAGCACGACCTTCTTCAGCAGCGGCGCCGCCGCCTGGGCGACCTTGCGCCCGGTGGCGGTGGAGCCGGTGAAGGAGATCATCGCGGTGCCGGGGTCGGTCACGATGGCGTTGCCGACGTCGCCGTCGCCGGGCAGCACCTGCAGCACCCCGGCGGGCAGGCCCGCCTCCTCGAACAGCCGCGCCAGCAGGACGCCGCCGGTGACGGGGGTGTGCGGGTTCGGCTTGAGCACCACGGCGTTGCCGGTCGCCAGGGCCGGCGCGAGCGTGCGCAGGGCCAGGACGAGCGGGAAGTTCCACGGCGTGATCACGCCGATGACGCCCCTGGGGACCTTCCTGGCCTGGCTGAGCACGCCGGGCTCCGACGGCAGGATCTGACCGAGCGGGCGGGTGGTGAGGGAGGCGCCGTGCAGCAGCAGTTCGCGGCTTTTGAACAGCTCGAACTCGACCTTGTGCCGGATGCCGCCGCTCTCGCGGATCAGCCATTCGGCCAGCTCGTCGTGGTGCTCGGACAGCACCTCGGTCGCGCGGACGAAGATGTCGCGCCGCTGCGCCGGGGGCGCCGCCGCCCAGGCACGCTGGGCTTCGGCGGCCGTCGCCGCCGCGCGGGCGACGTCGGCGGGAGAGGCGGTGCCGACCTCGGCGAGCTGCTCGCCGGTCGCCTTGTCGAACACGGCCAGCGCGGGACCGCCCCCGGGCGACCAGCCGTCGGCGGTGCGGATCAGGCCCGTCCAGCTCTTCGGGTCCAGGAATTGCGTCATGATTTCTCCGTCCAGCGAAAAACAAGGGCGCCGGGGTGAGTTCGGGGAATCCGGCGGCCGGCACGAATATGAAAGACTTTTCCTCGTCGGGAACGGGGCGTTCCGTCCGCTTCGAGCGGCTGCCGTCATCCCGTTCCGTGACGCGGAAAAGCGGGCTCCTCGCCTTTCAGGCGGCGTATGGAGAAACACGCTAGTTTCACCGGCTGGTGCGCGAATCTGTCGTGCGACTGGTACGCATCAGGGGTGTTTCGCACAAGACGATGAGCGATCGCGGGCGTCAGATGGTGACCGGGCGGGCGACGGCCGGATCCGCGCGGCTCACCATGACGGGGCCGCGGCGGACGCCGGCCTCCTCGATGCCGAATCGCGTGTTCAGGCTCTGCTGCACCTGCGCCACCGCGGACTCCGAGCGGTCGGCCGCCTGCTCGTCGGCGAAGAACGTCACCGTCAGCGCCGAGCCGTCGCCGGTGTCCACGGCGGTGTAGAGCAGCGCGCCGACCTGCTCGGGGATCCGGTCGGCGAATTCGGCGCCGACCTGCTTGAAGACCTCCTCGGCCGAGCCTGACTTCGTGGTGTAGACGCGGACTACGGCGTACATGGGCAGCTCCTGATCCTTGAGGGATGAGCCTCCAGCATAAGTCCTCATGTGAGGACTTTGGTAGGTGGGTCAGGGCTGGACCCGGACGGAGACCGTGCCGACGACGATGCGATGGTCGGAGCACGGCCCGCCACAGGCGGTGCTGAGCTCCAGCGAGTCGCCGGTGTAGGAGCCGACGATCGCGCTCTCCCGGGCGAAGAGGAGATCGATCTTCGGCCGCTGGTTGCAGGGAGGCACGAGGCCGATCGGCTTGCCCTTGCCGTTGACCTCGCCGACCGTGGTCTCGCCGATACCCGGGCAGGCCGGTTCGAGGTCGTCGAGCTCCCTGTACTGGCCGGTGTTGCCGCCGTTGTTCGGCACGTCGAGGCTGGGCGCGTACCAGGTGTCGAGCCGGCTGTACTGCGGTCGGGCGTTGAAGTCGCCGCCGATGAGCACGGTGTCCCCGGCGTCGTGGAAGGTCTGGAGGTGACCCAGGACCGCTGCGAGCTGCTTCCGGTTGATGTACTCGCCGTCGATGATCTCGTTGGACGTGGTGATGTGGGTGGTGCAGAATCGCAGGTGCGGCCGGGCCGCCGGCGACACGCAGAGCAGCTTGTGCACCCCGCCGTCGTTGTCCTGCGGCAGGGCGTACTGGATGGCGGAGCCGATGTCGCGGCGGCTGAAGATCGCAATCCCGAACCGCTCGCCGCCGCAGGCGCCGTCCGTGGCGGCCACCTCGTTCCTGATGGCCGCGAAGCGGGAGAAACTCGCACCCTGAGGCCAGCCGAGATTGCCCAGCGTGGCCTGGATCGCCTTGTACTGATCCCAGCAGAGCTCGTTGAACGCCGCGAAGTCGGCGTTCCTCTCCTTGATCGACGCGGCGGCGGCCTTCACCATGCCGGTGGTCGCGGAGCCGTCGTTCATCGTCCATCCGGCCACGTTCCACTGCCACATGCGGACGGTCTCGACGGCCGGATCGTCGGCTTGTCCCGCGCCGCCGGGCAGCAGCAGGACGGCCATGGCCGTGAGGGCGGCTAAGGAGCGGGCAAGCGTTCGCATTCGGCGTCACTCCGATCTCGCCGCCACCCTCGTGCCTCGGGGTGGAGGACGCTGCTTGAGGTACGCGGATCGTAAACGCCGCCACCCGGCCGCGAATCTGTCACCCGACCGGTTCTTCTGCCTCATGCTCGCGCCCGACCATGGGGGCGGGGGCGTACGACAGCAGGTCGCCGGGCTGGCATGCCAGCACCTCGCACAGCTTGGCGAGTGTCGTGAACCGGATCGCCTTGGCGCGGTTGTTCTTGAGTATCGACAGGTTGACGTTGGTGATGCCGACCCTGTCGGCCAGCTCGGCGAGCGTCATCCCGCGCTCCTCCAGCAGCCGGTCCAGATGCACCTCGACGCGCGGCTCGGCCTGCATCAGACGGTCCCTTCGAGTTCCTCGCGCATCCGGGCGCCGACGCGGACCACCTTCGACAGGACGGTGAGCCCGATGCCGGCGATCAGGAACGCCCAGGGGACGTCCCAGCCGATGATGACCGAGTCCCACGGAGCACGCAGCCTGCCCGGCACCATCCAGTCGGTCAGGACTATCTCGGCGAGGGTCTCGTACAGCGACGACACCAGCGTACCCACACCGAGGATGAGCCCGGTGACGCGCAGCCCGCGCACGACCGCCTCGTCGAAGCCGCTCTCCCGGCGGGCGCGGGTGATCAGCCGTTCGAGCTGGACGATCGCGGCGAGCACGACGAGCGCGGTGGTGAGACGGGAGCTCTGGTACAACGCCTGAATGCCGGGGCTGGAGTCGTCCTTGCACATCTGCGGAAGCGGATGGAAGAACTCGACCCCTGGCTCGACCGGGAAGAAGGAATCCTCAGCGGGTTCGGGCTTCTCCTCCCGCGGCTTCTTCACGGGTGGCGGGTTCTCCAAAACATTGCCCTCGACCTGAGTCGCCGCCGGCGCGTCCACGCACACCAGACTGAAGGCGCTCTGGCCGCTGTAGGCGTTCTCTCCGCCGGTCAGGATCGCGTGACCGATCTCGTACGCAAGCACGACGACGTACAGGGCCAGGAGCACGCGGACGACGATCAGCGTGCGCGTGAGGGGGTAGGCGCGGGACACGGAGGTCTCCATATCGCTTGTCGTTATTATCGAAGGTCGATAATAACGAAAAACGATATGGGTGCAAATGTGCCCGGCGGCCCGGCATCGCGCACGCGCGGATCAGAATCGGCGGTCGATGAGCGAGCCGTTCTTCCACACGGCGGCGACATCGCGCATCACGGTGATGTCGCGCGTCGGATCGCCGTTGACCAGCACGAGGTCCGCGCGGAGCCCGGGCAGCACGCGGCCGCGGTCGGCCAGCCCATAGGCCGCCGCCGGGCCGGACGTGGCGGCGGCCAGCGCCTCCGCGGGCCGCAGCCCGGCCCGTACCAGCGACTCCAGCTCGACCAGCATGCTGACGCCGTGCGCCACCCCGAAGGCGCCGGCGTCCGTGCCGGCGAGGATCGGGACCCCGACCCGCCGCAGGCGGCCCACGTTGTCCAGGCCCGTCTCGACGTTCCACGGCATCTTCACCGGCCAGGGCGTCTGGAGCTGGCGATGCTGGTCCGGCGACAGGTACGGGGCCACCCGGGGATCGTCGACCACGGCGGCCCTGGCCGGGTCGTCCGCGTACGTGGCCGCGCCCAGCAGGGCCAGCGTCGAGGTGACGAAGGCGCCGCTCCCCTTGGCGGCCCGGAGGAACTCCTCATCGGCGGGCACGTCGGAAGGCACGTGCGCCAGGCCGCTGACCCCGTTGTCGAAGGCCATGCGAGCGTAGCGCTGCTTGGAGACGTGCACGACCGAGCGCACCCCTCTGCGCCGGGCGGCGGCGGCGAGCCCGCGCACCTGCGCGGCGCTGAGCGCGGGAATCGGCTCGCCCCGCATGCCGACGTCCTCCAAGGCGATCTTGAGGAAGTCCGAGCCCTCGGCCAGGCGGGCGTCCACGAATGCCGCCGGGTCCATGCCGTCCTGCAGCACGGGGAAGTCGATGCCCTGGCCGGTCCCCCACCCGCCGGGAACGGTGGCCCAGGTTCCCGCCGTCCACAGGTCGGGCAGGCTCGTCGGAGCGTGCGAGCGCCGCCGGTCCGCGAAGTCGCCCAGCTCCGCCAGCGTGGAGAACAGGTTCAGCTCGGTGGTCACGCCGAAGCGCGGCGCGTCCCGGCGGCTCACCTCGGAATAGTGCGTATGGCTGTCGATCAGGCCCGGTACGAGCGTCCGCCCGCGCCCGTCGTGCACCGGCATCCTCTGTGGAACGGCGCCGCCGGACGTCACCGACCTGATGCGGCCGCCGGAGACCACGACGTTGCCGGCCCCGAGCAGCCGGACACCGTCGAAGATCCGCGCGCCCGCGATGACGAACGGGCCGGCGGGAGCCGCGTCACCGAACCGGGCCGCGAAGGGCGCGGCCGCGGCAGCGGCCATGAACGTGCGACGGCTCAGCGGGTGGTCGCGCAGGGCATGGAAGTAACACATGGGAAGACCCCTCCCGTCACTGCTCGCGAAAAGACCGGCCTGAGCGTAGGCGGCCGTCGCGCAGCGGCGCATCTGTCATTCCACCGGCCGGCGAGCCCCGGCATCGCGACGAGTCAGGCGACGGATTCGCCGCGCGGCCTCACCCCGTACGGTGTTCCCTCAGTGGTCCGCAAGCACCGCCGGGAGTCTCATGGCCGTCGAGGAGTATCTGATCACGGCGGCCGCGCGGCTTCTGGAGCAGTGGCTGCCGGCCGGCCCGTGGCGCTTCGAGGTCGTGCGCGGCAGCGTGCCGGACACGGAGTGGGATCCCGCACTGGCCTGGGAGCACGCGCGGTTCCCACGGACGGGCAGGCGCTTCCCCGTCAGCGTCGAGTCGCTGAAGTTCGATGAGAACCCGGGATTCCATGCGGGCCAGCGCGCTGCGTCCGGCCGCCCCGACGCCGCCGCCGCGCACGTCATCGCGCTGCTGCGCGAGGTCATCGAACGGGACTTCGGGCCGCTGCCACCGCATCTCAGGTCGTTGATCGCCTTCCTGGCCGGTGTGCTGACCGAATGGGACTGCGAGGACCTGCTCCGGCTCCACATGGCGGCCGAACCGGGAGGCCCTCCCCTTGACGGCGAGCTGCACCTGTTCGTCCGCGATCTTGACGGCGAGACGTGCCGCCTGTCCCTGACCCCTGACGCCCCGCGGCCCGCCGCCCTCGACGCCCGGATCGAATGGCTCACCACGCTGCTCGGCGAGTTCCTCTGGGTGGGCCGCGACAAACCGGTCGACTTCACGGTGACCGTCGCGGCGCACGGCGTGGACCTGGGCTCCGACGCCGAGGCCGCGCTGAGCGCATGGCGGCGGTTCGCCGACGACGATCTCCGGCCGATGGACGGCGCGGCGCTGGCCCGCGTCGTCGCCGACACCGAACGAGCCGCCGCCGATCTGGCCTTGGCCGTGTTCGAGGGTGACGCGGAGAGTGGGGTGGGACACCTCGTGGCCGTTCTCCTGCGCGACCTCTTCGACACGATCGCCGACCGCATCGGCGGCGGGCTGCGAGCGTCGCTGCCCGCCTTCGGCACGGGCTGGCCGCTCAAGTTCGCCGGAGAGGGCGCCCGCCTGGTGCTGGTCGGCCCCCGCCTGACGGCGGTCATCACGGTCGACGACCGCCACTGACGGGCCTGCGTCGCGGCGAACCTGGCGCCTTTTCTGCAAGGCGGGTCAGGGTGCCCGGGTGAAGCCGCCGCCTCGGGCGGCGACCGAGGCGATCGGCGCGGGCAGGTGCTCGGTGACCGCATGGCGGACCCGCGCCAGCGCCCCGCCTCGGGGGCCAGGTGCTGGTAGGTGTTGTCGCCTCCGCCGTCAACCCCGTGGACGACGAGACGCGTGAAGGGGCCATCGGTGAGGGCTCCCCACCTCCGCCAATGATCTTGGGAGGGGAACTGGCGGGCCAGGTGAAAGGTAGGACTTGACTCCGCACACAGCCTGCGAAACCTGCGAGAAGCACACGAGCGTTTCGGCCGCGCTCAGATGGCGGGAAAGATCGCGCTCGTTTTCTGACCGGCGGAGCAAGGCTTCGGTCGTTCCGACGAAAGCGCGGGCTCATTCCATGGCGGCGGCGCGCAGGAACGCCGCGCTGAACTCCGCGCGGACCTGCTCCACTTCCGGCATGGACGCGGCCAGCGCGGGTTCGAGGACCGGCCGGAGGAGCAGGTGCGTCACCAGCGGGCTGATCAGGAGCTGGATGAGCAGCGGGAGCGGCAGGGGACGCAGGCGGCCGGCGCGTACGTGCGGGACCAGCAGCGTCTGGAAGACCCGCATCAGCCGCGGCGCCCAGGCGAGAAGGGAGCGGCCGGTCGGCCCGTCGGACCTGCCGAAGGCGTCGGCGAGCATGGCGGGAAAGACGCGTGGTTGCCTGGTCAGGGCGGTGATGAGCGTGCGCTGGACGGCCTCGACGGTCTCCTCAAGCGCCTCCGGCGGGTCGCCGGCCAGCGCCTCCAGCTCGTCTATGGGCAGATAGCGGTCGAAGACCGCGTGCAGCAGGCCGTCGCGGCGGTCGAAGGTCGCGTGCAACGTCGGCAGCGAGCAACCGACGGCCGTGGCGACCGCGGACAGGGTGACGGCGCTCAGGCCGCGCGCGGCCATCAGCTCGGCCGCGGCCGTGATCGCCCGCTCGCGTACGGGGACGCGCCCGCCGGGGTCCACGCCGGCCGCGCGTACGGCCTCGTCGAGGGTTTCGCGCCGCCCGCCGAGCCGGCGGATCAGCGTGCTGCGGGACAGGCCCGCGGCGGCGGCGATGACGGGCAGGGGCACCTCGGCGACGTCCTGCCCGCGCTGCCGCGCCACGTCCACGGCCGCGCGTACGATGTCGTCCAACATGGAACCCCACATTACTATTAATAGGACGAAGTGCCAGATACCGTCCAAAGGAAACTCTTCAAGTGATGAGTTAAAGGAGGAGGATGGCATGGAGACGACGGTCGTCGCGGCGGGCGGCGGGCCCGCGGGCATCATGCTGGGCCTGCTGCTAGCCAGAGCCGGCATCGACGTGGTGGTGCTGGAGAAGCACGCCGACTTCCTGCGGGACTTCCGGGGCGACACCATCCACCCGTCCACCCTGGAGCTGATCGACCAGCTCGGCCTCACCGAGCGGTTCGAGCAGATTCCGCACGGCAAGGTGCACGACTTCGCCATGGGGGAGGTGAAGCTCGGCTCGCTGACCGCGCTCGGCCTCAAGCACCCCTACATCGCCATCGCGCCCCAGTGGGACTTCCTCACCATGCTGGCCGAGGAGGGCCGGCGCTTCCCCTCGTTCAAGCTGATCATGAACGCCGAGGTCACCGAGCCGATCCGGGATGCCGGGCGCATCGCCGGCGTGCGCTACCGCGACCCGGACGGCCGCGTGCATGAGGTACGGGCCGCGCTCACGGTCGCGACGGACGGCCGGCATTCGCGCATCCGCGCCGCCTCCGGCCTGGAGGTCAAGGAGACCGGGTCCGCGTTCGACACGCTGTGGTTCCGGCTGCCGAAGGAGGACGTCGACACGACCGAGCTGTACTTCCGGGTCGGTCCCGGCCGGTGGATCGTCGGCTTCGACCGGCGCACGTACGTGCAGGTCGCGTACATGATCCCGAAGGGCGGCTTCGCGGCGGTCGAGCGGGCCGGCGTCGAGGAGATCCGCGAGGGGACGGCCGCGGTCGTGCCCGAGCTGGCCGGCCGCGTGCGGCACCTGCGCTCCATGGACGACGTCACCATGCTGGAGGTGCGCGTCAACCGGGCCGCCCGCTGGCACCTGCCCGGCCTGCTGCTCATCGGTGACGCCGCGCACGCCATGTCGCCCATGGGCGGAGTGGGCGTCAAACTCGCGCTGGACGACGCCGTGGCGACCGCGAACCTCCTGGCCGAGCCGCTGCTGGGCGTCCAGCGCGACGGTACGGAGCTGCCGGACAAGCTGCTGGCGGCCGTGCAGCGCCGCCGGGAGCTGCCCACCGTCGTCACGCAGAAGCTCCAGCAGGCCGCCTACTCCAGGATCGTCGAGCCGGCGTTCCGCAACGAGACGCCGACCATGCCGCTGGCGCTGCGGACGATCCGGCACGTTCCCGCGCTGCGGCACCAGATTCTGCGGGTGATCAGCCTCGGTGTCCGGCAGGAGCACATCCGCACGCCGTCGGTGCTGGGCGAGCGCGCCGGCTGAACTCCCGCGCGCAGGACGGCGAGAGCACCGCTCGCCATCGACTGCCGGGAAGCGGGGCGATCCGGCGGGTGAGACAGTCCGACAGGATCGGCGTGCTGGTCCGGTGACGCCGGCGCAGATGCTGGTGGGGCCGGTGGTGGCCGCGGCATAGGCGACCTCGGGGTACCCGGCCAGGGCGTTGCCGCCGATGTCGAGAACGGCGGGCTGGACGACCTCCACAGCACGGCCCACTTGGCGATGCTGGAGAACAGCAGCTGGTCGAAGTCGCCCGGGACCGGCTCATCCCGCCATCGCCAGCGCCAGCGCGAGCAGCAGTGCTGCGGGCAGCGCCGCGCTCGCCCAGCGCCACCAGGGGTGGCCGCGGGTCAGCGGCAGGGCGGGCCAGCGCAGGACGGCCAGCGCCACGGCCGCCGCCAGCACGCCCGCGCCGGCGAGCCACACGAACGGCGGCACCACCTCCCACGGCCCGCCGTTGCGCGCCAGCAGCAGCAGGAACATCCCGGACAGCGTGCGCCCGGCGATCGACAGCCGGTCGCGCACGCGCCCACGGGCCGCCGCCACCAGCAGGCCGAGCCCGCCGAACGTGACGATCAGCATCACGATCCCCTGCGGGGTCAAAGTGTTGCCGTCGCCGGGCGTCGGCACGCCGAGCAGGCGCAGCCCCACCGCGTCCACCGGCTTGGCCGTGCTGCTGAGCACGACCACACCGCGCCGGGTGGCCGGATCGTAGCCGGCGAACGAGGTGAACCCGCCCGTGCCGCCGTTGTGCCAGGTGATCGTCCTGGTGTCGTAGCGGGTGGTGAACCAGCCGTAGCCGACGCGCCGGCGGTCATCCTCGTCCCAGCGCGGTGTGGCGGCGCCGGCACCGGGGGCCGAGCCGTTCATGACAGCGCCGACCAGCTTGGCGAGGTCTTCGGCGGTGGACCAGACGCCGCCACCCGCCGGGGCATAACCGTGGCTGCGCCAGAAGTCCATGGTCAGCCCGTTCTGCGAGCGGCCGGTGGCGTGGCGGGCCGGCAGGGCGTCGCGAGGGCCGAGCGCGACGGTCGAGGTCATGCCCAGCGGGGTGAGCAGGCGGGTGCGCAGCAGGTCGGCGTAGGTGGTGCCGAAGCGCTCGGCCAGCGCCAGGCCGAGCAGCGACATGCCCAGGTTGGAGTAGGCGACCGTGCCACGCGGCCCGGCCTTGGCGGCTGCCGCGCCGGCCAGCACCTCACCGGGGCCGGCGCCCCCGTACGGGTCGGCCCCGGTGTACGGGCCCAGCAGCGCCCCGGCGAGGAGCCGCCCCGACACAGGCAGCCGGGGCAGCCCTGAACGGTGCGAGGCCAGCTCGGCCAGGGTCGCCGGGGTGGACAGGCCCGCGCGCGGCAGCAGGTCGCCGACCGGCGTGTCGGGAGACAGCCCGTCCTCAGCCAGGTCCGCCAGCAGCATGCCGGTCATGGTCTTGGTGATGGAGCCGATCTCGTACGCGGTGCGCTCGTCGGCCGGGCGGCTGCCGTCGGCGGTGCCCAGCCCGGCGTACCGGATTCGGCCGTTCTCCAGCAGCGCGACGGACAGGCCCTGGTAGCCGTCCTCGCCGGCGGCGCGCAGCACGTCGCGGGCCAGGGCGGCGTCGCCGGTCCGCTGTGGGCCGAGCGCCGGCGGCCGGGGCGCCATGAGCACGGCCAGGACGCACATCACCAGGGCCGACACCGCCGCGCTCACCTTCACCAGCGCATGACCCGAGCCTTGACGGGCACCAGCCGACATCAGGATCCGTCCCCCGCTCTCGTGGCCCTGAACGCGATACTCATGTGAATGCTCCTTCCGATGATCTGCCATCCTCATGCAACCCGACATTCCGGCACGGCCGGCCACCTGGCAGACCGCATGATCGCGACGGTGGATGACCTCAGCGGCCGTGCGATCGACCTCATTGACCGCTCACCAGGCCGGGGTGCCGGCTCCCGGGATGACGTCGTGCATCACGCTCTGCGGGTGGTAGATGGCGAGTTGCCTGGCCTGGCCGGTCCGCACGTTCACCGCGTACGTGATGTGGCGGGTCTCCTTCCATGACGTCGAGGGGAGCGCGCTGAGCGTGACCTCGGCCGCGTTCAGCCAGGAGCCGAGATCGAGGGGACGGGTGCCCTCCGGCAGCCCGGTAGGGGAGCACGTAGGCGTCGAGGCCCAGCGTGACCAGCCAGCGGGCCACATCCGCGCTCTCGTGCTCGGCCGGCCTGGCGTAACCGCCGCCGGGACACACCACCACCGCGCTCGTCGTGGGCGCGCCGGCTCCGTACCGCGTCAGCCGGGGCGGCTCACCGGTGGCCGGGCCGGGAGGAGCCGCCGACCAGAGGGGGATGCCGATCATGCCCCGCGACTCTACCGGGGAGAACCTCCAACCGGTCAGGTGACAGATTCGCCGCCCCGCAAGAGTCTGTAGCGTCATCGGCATCGCCTGGCCGGGCATCATGAGCATGCGCGCCCGGCCAGGCGTCACACCTCGCACGCTCTGTCAAGTGGCGATCATGGCGAACGCGTCCACCCACAGACGCTGCTTGTCCTCCGCCTGACCGACCAGGTACGTCGCGCGCAGCTTGGGTGGCAGGTGCGGCAGCAGCCGGGCCACGACCTCGATGTGCTCGCGCAGCTGCGACACCTCCGCGTTGGCGAAGATCTGGTGCACGGTGTCGGAGTCGGCGGTGCCCTCGTCGTGCTCGGCCGCCGCCGCCAGCCGCGCCTCCCACGTGTCCACCTCGGCCGCCAGGTCGCGGATGCCGATGGAGCGGCGCCCCGACAGCCGGTGCCGCAGCCAGGACAGGGGGATCGGCGCGTATTCGCCGTCGCCCAGGTAGATCAGCCCGCTCTCCAGCGGCTCGCCCACCTGGTGCAGCTTGATCAGCCGCTCCAGCGTGCGCTTGGTCACCCACTGGCGGCCCTCGTCGTCGATGTCGTTCTTCCACCACTCCAGTACCGTCTCGGCCACCTCCCCGTAGGTGTCGATGAGCCACTGGTTGGCCGGGATGTCGTCAGGACGCACCTCGTAGCTGACGGTGAAACGGCTGGCCTGTGCCACGTTGTTGGCGCTGACCAGCAGCTTGCGGCCCAGGTGGTAGGGCGGGTTCTGCAGCGCCACCTGGGCGCGCAGGCCGGGGATCGGCCGCCCGGCCAGCGACCACTCCTGGGTGACCTCCATCAGCCTGGCGAACGCCGACCTGTCCTTGGGCCGGTTGTACTCGTCCCAGACCAGCACCTTGGGGCCGGGCCCCAGCAGGGCGCGGCTCAGCAGCACGTCCAAAGTCCCGTCGGGGGCGGGGACCGGCACGCACAGGTCCTCGATGTTGGTGACCGGCAGCGAGAAGTACACCGGCGGGCGCCCGATCTCCTCGGTGACGACCTGCTTGGTGATCTCGGTCTTGCCGCAGCCGGGCGGACCCTGCAGCAGCACCGCCCACCGGTTGTGGACGGCCGCGCGCAGGATGCGCCGCACCGGGTCGGCGACCTGGTGCGGGTTCGCGGCGCCGACCGCCGCCGCGATCCGGCCGAGGATCTCGCCGGTGCGGTCCGCGCCCGGCGACCCGCCGTCGCACGGCTCGGCCAGCGCCACCCGGGCGCCGTTGAGCAGCGGCAGCCCCCAGTGCAGCGGGAAGCCCTCACGAGCGCAGTCGAGCACGTGCTCCAGCGTGCGCGGTGACAGCAGATGCCGCAGGTACGGGCTCAGCCCCGCCCACATCCTGAACACCTCCGTCAGATCCCAGCCGGCGTGCCGGTCCGCGAGATGGCGGCGCCAGGCGGTGTCGTTGGCGGTGATGCGCAACGTCACCATGCGGTCGAGCACGGCCAGGTCGGCGCGGCGCGCGCCCGTCTCGGCCACCGACTCGTTGTCGGTCAGGAACACCCCCACGCAGCCCAGCGCGCGCAGGTCGTGCTCGCCCAGCGTCCAGGTGCAGGCCACCTGCATGAGCTGCGACTGGATCGTCTCCCCCGCCTGCAGCGAGTCGTCGATCAGCAGCACGAACGGCCGCCCGGGGCTGAGCTGCCGCATGATGAGCTGCCGCAGCGCCAGCTCGCCCCGCTCGGTCCGTACGGGCGCGTTGACCAGCAGGTCGTCGGGCGTCAGATTGGCGGCGGGGACCAGCACCACCTCGGTGCCGGGGTGGGCGCGGGGGATGTAGGACAGGAACGTCGAAGTCTTGCCGATGCCGTGCTCGCCGAACACCTGCCCGGTCTGCCCCGTGGCCAGCATTGCGTCGATGAACCGCTCGAGGCGCGAGCGGTCGCCCTGCTCGGGAGGATCGGGGTAGGTGGCGTTGGGCTTCCACCCGGCCAGGGTGCTCATCACGCGGGTCGTCTCCGGTTTCTCGTCAAGGGGGGCGCTCGTCATCGCGCGGGAGGGCCGCCCGGCTCAGCGGTCGCCGGTGGTCACCCGGTGGCAGGCCATCGGCGGGTCGTGCGTCTCCGGCCAGGTGTCGCCGCCATCGGTGATCAGCCAGATCCACCGGCCGGGATCTGCCGGCCTGACGGGCGGAGCGTGCCCGTCGGTCACCATGATGACCGCGTCGGGGTGCTGCTCGAACGCCCGCCCGCGCACCTGCAGCCGGCCTTCGGCGTAGTCGACCACGTTCTGGAAGTTCGTGCCGCCGCCGCCCAGCACCCGCTCCCCCGCCACGAACGGCATGACGGCGCCGTCGAAGCTCAGCCAATGCGTCTCCACCCCGTCGGTCCGGCCGACGAGCGTGGTCAGCCACTGCACCACCTCGTCCGGCATGGAACCCGATGTGTCGATGGCCACCAGCACCACCTTGACCCGCTCGGGCCCGCGCCGCGACAACATCGGGTCGTGCCCCAGCGACAGCAGCACCGCGCCCAGCTTCTTCGGATAGACCAGGCGCTCGCCCTCGCGCAGTTTGGCGGCCAGCGTGTCGGCCAGCCACCGTTTCCACCACTCCACCCGGCGGGTGCGGGGCGTCTGACCGCGCAGCGCCGCCAGCCCGAGGTCACCCCACGTGCGCGCCAGGCGCTCGCCGCCGCCCTCTGTGCGCTCCGCCAGCTCCAGCAGCTCGGCGCGGGCCAGCTCGTTGCCGCCCAGCGCCTGGCGCATGACCTCCGCGAGCACCTCTCCCCCGACCGCCTCCAGCGTCTCCGGATCGACCGGGACGCCCTGCTCCATGTGCACGCACACCGCAGGCGGCAGCGAAGGGTGCCTCATGCGCTTGAGCTCGCCGTACACCGACAGGTCGGTGCGGACGAAGGCGTCGTACGGCGAGGGCGCCAGGCCCTGGCCGCGCAGGTCCGCCGCATAGGCCCGGTGCACCTCACGCGGATCGACCCCGGCCTTGCCCTCGGCCGTCCTGGGCAGCTCGTGCCGGCCCAGCCTGGTGAGCACCACGTGGTTGATGCTCACCTCGGTGGCCAGGATGAACACGGGGTCGGCGCGCAGCGCCGCATCGGTGTAGAGATGGCGCTGCATGAGGTGACGAGCCTCGTGGTAGAGCACGAACTTGACGCCGTGCGGCCCCAGCGCATCGAAGAAGACCGGGTTGTACAGCAGCAGGCACGTGCCATCGCCGGACGCCACCACCGCCGCCGTCTCCACTGCGGTCGTCGGGATCTGGTGGTGGCACTTGGCATAAAGCCACGACGCCACCACGCTGTCCTTGATGCCGAAGTCGAGCAGCGCCGCGTCCTTCAGCCGCCGCGCCCGCTCCACCACCTCGGGTTCGGCGGGCTCGTGGGCGGCCAGGGCACGACGGTCGGTGAGGTCGATGACGCGCCGTCCCACCGGTGCCCCCTTACGTGTTCCGTCGTGGCGGTACGCTAACAATCGGCGCCGACAAACACCGCTCAGCCTGCTGCCAGCCCGGCCGTGCGCAGCAGCTCGGACACCGTTCCGGTGAAGTCCGGCAGCATGCTCACCGCCAGGAGCCAGGCATCCGGGCTGCCCTTGAGAGTGTCGCGCATGAGCGCGGCCAGCGGTTCACGGCCGGCGTCGTCCAGGATGAGCCTTTCGAGCACCCTGCGCGCGGGCCGGCTGTGTTCGAGGACCTGTTCCCAGGTGAGGCGCCCGTGCTGAACGGCGATGGTCAGCCAGGGACGCCCGGCGGTGTCGGTGTCGCTGGGGCTGATCCCGGCCAGCACCTGCTCCGCCGGCGTGCCCGCCATCAGCAGGCGGTATCCCTGGTGCTGCCAGCTCGGCAGCACCGTGCGGGCCTCGTCGAGGAACTCGCGGGGGCAGCCGGACGCCCGGGGCAGCACGGCGACGAGGTCGTCGTCGAACGGCTCGCGCCGGTGCTCGGCCAGCAGCTCCGGCCAGTGCCAGCGATGGCTCTCCGCCATCAGGGCGGCGCGGTCCCGGCGGGAGCGCCACATCGCGATCTGCCCCTGGGCGCTGGTGCCCTCGGCCACCAGCGCCTCCAGCTCGGCGCGCGCCGCCGCGCGATCGGGCCGGGCCAGCAGCTCGCGCACCTGCTCGCGCGAGCGATGATAGGTCGAGTACGTGACGGGCGGGCGGTCGAGCATCGCCGCGACCTCCTCCGGCCCCCACGTGCGCCACACATGCAGGAACAGCTCCAGCTGGGGCACCTGCCCGAGGACGAACACCCGCTTCAGCATCAGCCGGAAGATCGCGGCGTCGGGGCAGGCGAACAGGTCGTGGTGCCGCCAGCTGTCCAGGTGCGCGGGCAGGTCCGATGTCCGGTCGTGGCAGGTGAACAACGATTCCGCGGCGACGGATGACCAGATGCGGGCGCGCTGGTCATCGGTCGCGGCGGCGTGCCAGAACAGCGTGACGAGCGTCTCGGGGTCGTCGGCGTCCAGGAGCCTGTCGATCGCGTCCGTCCGCAGATGGGGGCGCCCGGCCAGGATCCGCGCCGGCGCCAGGACGGCGGCCGCAGCCTGATCTGCCTGGGTGTCGCCGGCGGCTGCAGCGGTGGCCACCGCCTGCTCCGGCCATGCCGGACGCCAGGCGCAGAAGCGGTAGAGGTCGTGCAGGGTGCGCGCGTCGAGATGCGGCAGCAGCGCGGCGTGGGCGGCGTCGGGCGCGGCCTCCAGCATCGTCACGAACGCGGCCCGGGCGCCGGCCAGCGACGACGGCGCCGACGTGGCCGGGTGCCCGGCCGCATCGGGCCACTCCCCGTCCAGCGGCGCGGACGCCGCCGCGACGAGCAGCTCGGGAATGGTGCCGGTGAAGTCGCCCAGCAGGGCACGCGCCGCCCGCCAGGCCCGGACCTCGTCGCCCAGATGCTCTTCCACCAGGCCGGACAGCACCTTGGTGAACGCGTCCCACTCGCGGGCCGCCGCGGCGTCCTGCCCGGGCCGGACCCGCATCGCCTCCAGCACCGGCACGGCCGCGCTCGCCTCGGTGGCCAGGGCGGCGCCGCCGATACCCCGGCCCAGCCCCCGCCTCACGAGGATCTTCACGGCTTTGGGACGGCTGCGTTCGACGCACTCCGCCGTCACCAGACCCAGGTCGAGGCGGGCCGCGTGCTCGGCGACCGCCGCCGGATGCCGGAAGTAGAGCAGGTCGCGCAACTCCCGGGGGCAGTCCGGATGCGCCGCCAGTGCCGCGGCGGCGTCCTTGCCGACCGGCTTCCCGCCCTGGCCTCGCGTTTTCGTGCCTGCGGCGGCGAGCAGCGCCGTCCAATCCGGTCGTTCGCGCCGGGCGATGGCGGCGGCGTACTGAGCCCGCCCGCCCGGCGCCGGCTCGCGTAACTCCGCGATCAGGCCGTCAGTGCCCATGGCTCGCTCCGCGGCCCCGCGCAACGCGGCGACATCACCGCCGGCGAGCACCTCGGCGACCTCGGGACGCAGCCGCTCGGCGGGCACCTCGCCCAGCCGTCCATGCTCGTGCAGAAGCAGCAGGGCGTAGAGCTGGTCGGAGGCGGGTCGCGCGCCATCCTGAAGGATCGAGCACGCCTGGCGGACGGCCTCGGCAGGGCCGGCGGCGGCCAATACCTCGCGGCGCAACCGCCAGCTCCATCCCCCGACCCCGGTGGCGTGCGCCCCGTCGGCGACACCGGGATCGCCGGTCGCAACCAGCCTCTCCCGCACATCGGCGCGGCTGGACAGGTGCGGGTGGGCCAGCAACGACCGGATGTACGGCCTGACGTCGCCCGCTCCCAGCACCCCGGCGATCCAGTCGAGCATGCCGGGACCGACGTGCTCATTGGCGAGCAGAGCGTCGACAAAGGCGGGCTCGCCCGCCGCCAGCGAGCTCCCCAGCAGGCCTTCGGGGATTCGCGGGCTGCGGCGCAGCGCTGCGAGGCAGACCTCGGCGGCACCGGACAGCAGGCGGTCCCAGTCATCCACCTCCGCGGCCTCGACCAGGAGCACCCGGACGTCAGCCGGCCGACGGTACAGGGACATCGACGTTACTCCGCTCCGTTGCGAACCAGCCCACGCGCTGCCGCGCCGCTGGGCCGGGGAGCGTACTTGATCTTCGATCGCCCCGTCAACGGCCTGCTACCGATACGACTGCGGTCAGGGTCAACCAGTCACATGACGGATTCGGCCGCGCGACCCCACCTCTAACCTTGTCTCGCCGGAAGCGGCAAGACGACGATGACGGATGGACGACGGATGGATGACGGGCTCGCCGAGAACGTGGTGCGAACGGCGCCTGCCCCGGCGCTTCCCGGAGCGCCCGATCCGCCGGACGCGTCCGCTGCGGCGGACGAGCAGGTCACGCTGCCCAAGGCCATCGGCGTGTCCTTTCCGCACCGGCGGGTGATGAGGGGAGTGGCGGCGAGGGTGACGGCCCTCGCCGCCACCGCGGTCGTGCTGCTCGCCGACGGGCACTGCGCTGTTCGGGCCATGGCTGCCGGCGTCTTGCTGTGAGGGCCTGTCTCGAGGTGCTATCAACGGCGTGTCAGAGCCGAACAAGTGAAGAGGCCCTCCGGTACGGGCCCAACGACCAAGAAGAACCTGTACCCGGAGCCTCGTCCTCCCACGACGCGGCCGCACGAGCGACGCAAGGGCAGCCGTGAGCGCTGTGCGCGTAGGCCTGCGACCAGCAACGGTGCCTGCCGCTCGTGGCCGGCCGTTGCGCGAGGGCACCTTCCCGTCATAGGGCTGCCGGGCGGCTTCTGGCTGTGGAGGCTCGGGCGGCGAGGACCGGAGGCAGACGCTCCGATCGCACCTCCCCTCCGAACAGGAGCCGGGTCAGCATCTGCAGGGCTCTGCGTCCCATATCGCGCATGGGCACGGAGACGCTTGTGAGCGGGACGGGCAGCTCAGCAGCCAGCGGTGTGTCGTTGTAGCCCATGATCGAGATGTCGGTTCCCACGGTGAGGCCATGGTCGCGTGCCGCGCCCATGGCGCCGATGGCCGCGAAGTCGTTGACCGCGAAGATCGCGGTCGGCCGGTTCGGGTCGGCGAGCAGCCGCTCGGCGGCCAGGCGTCCTCCGGCGGTGTCGAACGGCGAGTGCACCACCCGTGGCGCGGGCAGGCCACGATCTCGGTAGAGGCCGACGAAGCCGGCGGTGCGGTCAGCCCCCGTGCTCGCGTAGGGCTCCCCCGCGATCACCGCCACGTCGGTGTGGCCCAAGCCGAGCAGGTGCTCGGCGGCCAGCCGTCCGCCCAGCAGGTCGTCGGCGGTGACCGAGGGGTGCTCTCCGGCACGCCGGTTGACCAGGACGAACTTCCCGCCGTCCGCGGCCAGCTCGTCAAGGAACCCACTGTCCAGGCTGGCGTCGCCGAAGATCAGTCCCTCCACCCTGCGGGCGAGCAACATCTTGGTACGCACCCGCCGCGTCTTGTCATCGTCGCGGCTGTTGGCGGTGATGGTGGTCAGCCCGAGCTCTCCGGCCGCCTCGTCGATGCCCTCGTAAATCATCGCCAGCACGAGGTCGGACAACCGTGGCACCAGGACTCCCACGAGCTTGCTGCGCCCTGTCCGCAGGCCGCTGCCATGCGGGTCGGGCTGGTATCCCAGCTCCTGGGCCAGGCGGCGGATGCGTGTGGCGGTGTCCCCTGAGGCCGCCCGGGCGCCGTCGTCGGCGCGCCCGTTCAGGACGCGGGAGACCGTGGAGACGTGCAGTCCGAGCTGGTCGGCGATGGAGCGCAGGGTTACCTGGCGCGCTTTGGACTCAGCCACGAAGCCTCGCTTTCCGATCACTTGCCAACGCTAGCGTCCTCTTGACGGCACGCGAGAACGAGGTCCATGCTAACCCAAACGTTTGGCCCAAACGTTTGGGTTAGGGAAGGAACCTGAAAATGACCGATGCGACGGACCCTCCAGCCAGCCCCGCCCGAGTGGCGGTGGTCCAGTTCGACCCTCAAGTGGGCCTGGACAACCACAAGGCCAATGCTGAACGCGCCCTTTCACTCGCCACCCGCGCGGTCCAGGACGGGGCGACACTCATCGTGCTGCCGGAACTGGCGACCACCGGGTACAGCTTCCGCGACCGCTCCGAGGCATACGAGCACGCCGAAGGAGTTCCGGACGGGGCGACGGTGAAGGCATGGGAGTCCTTCAGCCGCGAGCATGGGGTCCACCTCGTCGGTGGTCTCGCCGAACGCGACGGGATGCGGCTCTACGACACCGCCGTCCTGGTAGGGCCCGACGGCTACATCGGCCACTACCGCAAAGCCCACCTGTGGAACCGGGAGAAGCTGTGGTTCACCCCCGGCGACGTCGGCTTCCCGGTCTTCGAGACCTCGATCGGCCGTATCGGGCTGCTGATCTGCTGGGACATCTGGTTCCCCGAGGTACCCAGGCTCCTGGCGCAGCAGGGAGCCGACATCATCTGCAGCGTCAACAACTGGGTCTGGACGCCCCCACCGATCTTCGACGAGGCCGGTCGCTGCATGGCCGCGTACCTGACCATGACCGCCGCGCACGTGAACAACGTCTTCATCGCCGCCGCCAACCGGGTCGGCACAGACCGCGGCGCGCGGTTCCTGGGCTGCTCCCTCATCGCCGGCACCAACGGCTGGCCGATCGGCCGCGTGGCAGGCGCCGAGGAGGAGACCATCCTGATGGCCGACATCGACATCGTCTCCGCGCGCAGCGCGCCGATCTGGAACCAGCTCAACGATCTGGTTCGCGACCGGCGAGCCGACCTGTACGACCCGATGCTCGGCTACACGCTGGGCCCGGCGATGCCGCGCTGATGGCCATCACGACCGCACGAGCCCACCTGGGCGCGCGACACGTGATCGCTGCCGCCGCGGTGGTCGGCGCGGCGACCCTGTTCGCCGGCTGGCTCACAGCGCTACAGCCCGCGCTGCCTTCTCTGCTGCCGGGTTATTCCTCCTGGGGGCTGCGCTACTCCGATCCGAGCTGGTACGCGTACTGGATTCTCGGCGACATCACTGAGGCGACCTTGGCGAAGTCGTTCCTCGGCGGCCTGCTCATGATCGCCGGGGCGGCGCTGGCTCATGTCGCCCGGCGCCGTGGCCGGCGGTGGCAAGGCTTCGCCATGGCCTGCGGCACGGGTGAGCTCTGGCCATGGGTCCTGGCGGCGGCCGGCATGGGTCTGCTGGCCAGCAATCTGCTGTGGGGCTGGACCCTGCACGACTGGCAGCCCACCTTTGCCCCGGTGGTCTCGCTCCCACCCGCCCTGGTGATCATTTACGGACCTGGCTGGCGTGTCGCGGTGACCGGCGCCATCCTCGGCGTGCTGCTGGTCACGCCCCTCGCGCTGATCTTGGTGAACCTGGTGTGCCGCCCGCTCGGCGTCTCGCCCGTGGCCGGAAGCACCCTGGCCATGTCCCTGGGCGGGCTGGCCGCCTTCTGGCTGTGCCGGCGCTTGCCCTGGCTGCCTCCGCCGCGCGTGACGCGAGCGTCCCATCCGGACGGACCACCTGCCCGGTACGGGCCCTTCTGGGTCGTGCGACGCATGCTCGCGGACTTCACCGAAGCACACTTCTACGGCAACGAATGGGCGGGAGCGTTCCTGCTGCTCGGCTGTGTCCTGCACTTCCTGCTCAACCCTGCCGCACCCGCGTACGGCAGCGGACTGCTCCCGCAGTTGCTCCTGGCGCAACTGCTGACCGCGGCCTGTGGGGTACTGCTGTGGAGCAGACGGTGGGCATCTCACGGCTGGTACCCGACGTTCGTGCCGATCGTCTCGGTGGCACCGGCCACCGTGCTGACCTTCGGCGGCACGGTGCCGTCGATCGTGGCCGGAGCCGTGATCGGCGCCGCCGTCGCTCCCCCGCTCGCGGCGGCGCTGGCCCGGCGACTACCTGACGACGTCCAGCCGATGGTCGCCTACACCGCGGCGATGGCCGTGTGCACGGCGGCGCTCATCCCTCTCCTCGATCTGATCCCCGGCTTCCCCTCATGACCAGGAAGGATCTGATGCCGACACCCGCCGGGACCGGCGTTGAAGAGCGGGTGCGCCTCGGCCACCCCGGGCACTTCGCCGGCCGCACCATCTCCGAGCTCGCGAACGACCTGCGCGCGGGACGCGTCACGTCGGTGGAGCTCGTCGGACACGCCCTCGATGCGATCGCGGCCCTGAACCCCCTGTTCAACGCCTTCGTCACCGTGGATGCGGCAGGCGCGCTGGCCGCGGCGGAGCAGGCCGACCGCGACCTGGCCCGCGGCATCGACCGGGGGCCGCTGCACGGTCTTCCGTCCGCGGTCAAGGACGTCATCATGGTCGCGGGCCTGCCCGCGACCATGGGCTCACACCATTTCACGGGACATGTCGCCGACGCGGACGCCGACTGTGTCAGACGCCTGCGTCAGGCCGGAGCGGTCATCGTCGGCAAGACCACCACGCACGAATTCGCCTACGGCCCGACGGGCGACCGCTCGGCCGCCGGCCCGTCGCTCAACCCGCGCGACGCCACCCGGATGTCGGGCGGCTCCAGCGGAGGCAGCGCGGTGGCCGTGGCCGCGGGCATGGTGCCGTTCGCGCTCGGGACAGACACCGGCGGTTCATCGCGCATCCCTGCCGCGCTGTGCGGGATCGCCGGCTTCAAACCCGCGTACGGCACGATCTCGTTGGACGGAGTCTTCCCCCTGGCGCGCACCCTGGACCACCTCGGCGTGCTCGCAGGACGTGGCCAGGACTGCCTCATCGCCTACCAGGCTCTTTCGGCGCGCAGCGCCAACGACGACACCTCCCTCACCACACCGGCAGAGGGCAGCCTGCCCCGCATCGCCTGGCTCGATCCCACCATCCTCTTCGCCTGCGATCCCCGCGTGGTCCGAACGGCACGCCAGATGCTGGAGTTCGCGACCGGACCCGTCGCCGAGCGCCGGCTGCCGCCGGCCGACGTCCGTGATGCGAAGGAGGCGTTCATCGCCATTCAGAGCCGTGAGGCGGTGATCGTCCACGCAGAGCGTATGGCCGAACGCCCTCATCTGTTCGACCGTGAGGTGCTGCAACGCCTGCGCGCCGCAGCCGAGGTTCCCCCCTGGCGGTATGAACGCGCCCTGAAGGTCAGAACCAGGCTCGCCGGCACCCTCGACACGCTGTTCGAGCACCATCAGGTGCTCGCGCTGCCGACCGTGCCCATCATCGCCCCGCACCTCGGCCGCAGACAGCTCCACGTGGGCGGCACGTCCGTGGCCGTGCGTGACGCTCTGCTCTCCCTGACCAGCCCGTGGAACCTGCTGGGCCTGCCGGCGCTGAGCATTCCCACGGGAAGCGTGGACGACCTGCCTGTCGGACTCCAGCTCGTCTGCCGGCCCGGACACGAACAGCACCTTTCCCACATCGCCGCTCTGTGCACCCCATCGGGAGGAAACCATGCATGACATCATCGAACTGCCGGCCTTCGAGCTCGAGTCCGGCGCCGTCCTCGACCCGGCGCGGCTGGCGTACAAGACCTATGGCGAGCTGAACAGCGCGCGGACGAACGCCGTGCTCTTTCCCACCTGGTTCGCCGGCGACCACACCTCCAACGAATGGCTCATCGGCCCTGGCAAAGCGCTCGACCCGCGCACGTACTTCATCATCGTGCCGAACTTGTTCGGCAACGGGCTCTCCTCGTCGCCGTCCAACACGCCGGCGCCTCACGACCGGTCCAGTTTTCCCTCGGTGACGATCCGCGACAACGTCCGCGCCCAGCATCACCTGATCACCGAGCACTTCGGCATCGAACGGCTGGCACTGGTGCTCGGGTGCTCCATGGGCGCGCTGCAGACGTACCAATGGGCGGTGAGCCATCCCGACATGGTGGAGCGAGCCCTTCCCTTCTGCGGGGCACCCAGGACCTCACCGCACAACGCCGTCTTCATCGAGAGCCTGCGTGCCACTCTCACCTTGGACGCCGCCTACGAGGGGGGACGCTACCGGTCCCAACCGCTGGGCGGAATCAGGGCGTTCGCCCGGGTATACGCCGGATGGGGGTTCTCCCAGGCCTTCTACTGGGAGGAGACGTATCGGCAGTTGGGGTTCGCATCGTTGGAGGAGTTCCTGACCGGCTTCTGGGAGAGCAACTTCATCGACCAGGATGCCAACGATCTCCTCGCGATGCTGCGCACGTGGCAGGACGCCGACGTCTCGACCACGCCCGGCCTGGAAGGCGACATCGAACGTGCTCTCGGCTCCATCCGGGCCAAGGTCCTGGCCCTGCCCGCCGAGAAGGACCTGTACTTCCCGCCGGAGGACGAGATGCGCGCCGTTCGCCACATCCCTCACGGCGAGGTACGCGTGATCCCCGGCATCTGGGGCCACCTCACGGGTGGTGGCGCCAATCCCGTGGACGCCGCCTTCATCGATGCAGCCATCCGCCACATCCTCGCTTCACCTGTCACCCTCGCACCAGCCCGGACGTGATCGACGCCATGACGTCGCGGCGCCTGGCCAGTCAGCGTCACGAGAGTGGACAGGCGCCGCACGCGGCCGGGCTGCCGGCAAGGATCGCTAGGATCCCGGTGTTCACCTGCTCGACCGGGAGGCCGGCATGCAGAGCTTCTCCATGTTCGAGGGTGCGTTCTGGCAAGGTGGCGGCGGCTGGGAGCACATCGAGGTGTGCAGCACTGTGTCGGAGCTCGATGCCGCTGTGTCTTTCTACGTTCGCACCGGATCGTGGGCGGCTCACCGGGGGCCCACAAGCCGCCGGTGGCCTGCCGGAGCCCGGAGGGCGGTACGAGGGCCTGAGCGAGGGCGCGATCTGGGCAGAACTGGCCGCGGATGTTCACGAGGCTGCGTTGGAGAACCCTGAGGACATTCAGGCGCGGGTTGACTGGGCTGACGTCGCCCTGCCCGAGCTGGTCCCGCCGATACTGGGGAAGGAGACGTCGTGGCGATGGGCCAGCGCCTGTTTCGCTACGGCCGCAACTCCACACTGGACGAGTGCCTCTGGCACCGCGTGCACGGTGTCGCGCATGGCGAACCGGTCCGGGTTTTCTGCAACCCGATCCGCCTGAGCGACCGGCCGAACACCACGCCTCCCAAGCGCCGCCGGGCCGGTCACTTGCATACCCTCGTCGCTCCGACGTAGAAGATCGCCAATGGCATCGCCGCTAGCGCTGCCCTACCGGGCTCACGACCGAGCGCGAGATGAGCCACGGAGCCAGGACGTCCGTCATCCTCCCCGGCGCATGCCCGCGGGGCTCGACAGCTGCGAGGTGACCGTCGGGCCGCACCAGCACCACCGTGCCATGACCCCTGCGTAGCCTGTCGGCCAGTTGGCCCTTGACGTCGATGAGCACCGGGACGCCGATCTCCTCCGGGTCCAGCACCCCCTCATCGAGTACGAGATAGGGGCGTACGGCGGCTCCGTACATCTTTTGGGTCTTCCTCAGAAACGCCACGATCTGCTCGCGGTCGTCGGCCAGGTGGTCCGCAGCAGCGATCATCAGGAGCGTGTAACCACTGCTGCGCAGCAGCTCGTGCAGCCGCAGTGAGGACCGGCCCGCCATCCACAGGTCGGCGTCGGGCATCCGGTCGCCTACGCCGAGCGACCCGTTGCCGCTCCTGCCGGCTCGCGCCAGCCGGGTATGCCGATAGCCGAACATGATGCCGGAGATGCTGGAGGCCAGCCGGCGCTGCACCGGTGAGCGCGGAATCAGGCAGCGTGCCGCGGCGTTGCGGGCGAGCTTGAGCAGGGGGTTACGCAGGGCGAATGCCCGGAACATCAGGTCGGTCCCGTGCCTGACGCTCTCGTGGATCGGCCGCCGCTCCTCGTCGTAGGTGTCCAGGAGCGTCTGGGGAGCCTGCCCGCGCAGCACCATGGCCAGCTTCCAGCTCAGGTTGGCGGCGTCCTGCAGACCGGTGTTCATGCCCTGCCCCGCCGCCGGGCTGTGGGCGTGCGCGGAGTCCCCTGCGAGGAAGACCCGGCCCATGCGCGTCGTGTTGACCTGCCGGCTGTGGGCGACGTAACGCGTGAGCCAGCGGGGATCGCTCAACCTGATGGGAAGGGGGGCGATGGCGTCAACGGTGTCCTGGAGCTCCTCCAGGCTCAGGGTGTCGTCGCGACGGAAATCCTGCCGGGTGAAGTCGATGGCGAAGACCCGCACGTATTCACCAAGAAACGGCAGCACCGAGACGAAGCCACGCGGCGAGGTGTAGTTCGTGATGCGCGAGCGTACGAACTCGGTGTCGGCCTTCACATCTCCGATCAGCACCAGACTCTCCAGCTGCTCGCCGTCGAAGCGCAGCCCCGCCAGGTGCCGCACGGCACTGTGCGAATCATCGCAGCCCAGCAGGTACCGGGCCCTGATGGTCTCTTCCCGCCCGTCCACGCTCACCGTGGCTCTCACGTCGTCGTCGGACTGCTCGACGGCGACGAGTTCCGCTCCTTGCTCGACCCGCACACCTCGGTCCTGGAGTGCTTCGAGCAGGATCTGCTCTGTCTGCCGCTGCGGCAGGACGAGCATGAAGGGGTAGCGGGTATCCAGGCCTTGGAGGTTCACCGGGAGCGGCTTGCCCGAACGGCGCAGCCCGATCGCGATGCCCGGGGCGGGATATCCCCGGCGGAGGAACTCGTCCACGAGTCCTGCGAAGTCCAGTATCTCCAGGGTGCGGGCGTGGATGACCAACGCCTTCGACAAGGGGGACCGTTCATCCGTCTTCTCCACCACGCGGACGGAGACGCCGTGCCGCGCCAGTTCATGAGCGGCCATGAGCCCCACCGGGCCCGCCCCCACGATGAGCACGTCGGCGTCATACCCGGGCTCGCGCCCGTCAGAGTCGCTCATTCCCCTGCCCTTCCGAGAGGCCACATGCTGCCTACAACTGCAGGCCATCGACTGTTGGCCTACGCTTGCATGACAAGCATGACATGCGATGCGAGGTTGTATCAATATCAAGTGTCATTTCATGGTGATGACGGAGAAGAGTGCGCGGCGCTGCTCAGCCTCGCTGAAGAGGCAGGCGCGGGCCCTCTGGCGGCCATGAGTCTGGAGGAGATCGGCCGCCTTGGCGGCAGTGTCTCATTCGACTCTGCTCTGCCGGTCGGCAGCCGCAGACAGTTCGACGCTGCCTTGTACGCCCTCGGTGCTCAAGCCGCACCGCGGTCACACGTCGCGGAGCGGGCGATCACGGGCTACCGCCGTCATCGCGCAGCGCGGGTGTCGGCGACACGACGCTCGAGGATGCGGCGGGCCGCCGCCGACTACAGCGCACGGGCGCTCCATGCCCGGATCGGCGGCAGGAAGCCCTCCCCGTCGCCGCCTTCACGCACTACGGTCCCGTGGACGGGATCGCCGCGCCTCTAATCGCTGCCGGATGTCACGCGCATCCCCTGACTGCCGGCTCGTCTTTCGTCAGGGTCTGGCGCCATGGACGGTCTGCCGCCTCGCTGATGGGGCGGGTGTTATCCGGCCAGCGCCCGCAGGCCGTGGCGTAGGGCATCTACCGAGGCGTCCTCGGTGAAGGCAGAACGGACTATGAAGCCGTGTACGGCGCCGATCAGAACGTCGGCGACGGCAATGGGATCGGCATCGCGGGCGATCTCCCCGTGCTCCTGATAGGTGCGGACGATGTCGGCAAACAGGACGCGGACCTCGGCGAGCATGTCGGCCAGTCGCTTGCCGAGGGCTTCCTGGTCTGCGGCCGCGGCCCAGAAACGCAGCATGAGCCGGCTCGACTCCGGCGTGGCGTCCATCGGGGACTCCTGAGTGAACACCTCGGCCACAAGGTCCGACAACGGCGGCAACGGGCGCCGGGCCAACGACTGCTCGAAGGTGAGGCGCACGCTGCTGAGGATGTCGTCGGCCACCGCGATGACGAGTTCCTCCCTACTGGAGAAGTAGCGGTAGACAGCCCCGGCGGACAATCCACTCTCGTCCAAAACATCCTGGACAGATACGGAGTCGAAGCCCTTGCGGCCGACGCACCGCCGGACGGCGGCCATGATCTGGCGGCGGCGGGCCTCGAGATGTTCGGCGGAGACGCGGGGCATGGTCAAAGTAAAACGAATGTTCGTCCTCTTGACAAGTCGATCCGTGCCGCAGCAAGCTAAATAAAACAAATCTTCGTTTTAGGAGTCACAGACATGGGCACCATGCTCATCAAGCAGCGAGTCTTCGACATCGACCGCTGGGCCAAGTGGTTCTACCAGCCCGAACTCGACGCGGCCCGCCGCGAGCACGGCCTCACAGTGGCCGGCACCTTCGTCGACGCCTACCACGACCACACGGTGATAGTGGTCCTGGAGGCCGAAACGGAGGAAGCCGCGCGCACCTACGAGAACTCGCAGACCCTGGCCGACGCGAGGGAACGCTGCGGCGCGGCAGGCTTCCCTGACGGCGTGTGGCTCGGAACCAAGCCGATCGTCAACCCCTATCTGACAGCCGGCGCCTGACAAGGTTCGTCGCACCCGCTACGCGGGTGCCGAACACCAACACACCGGGGGTTACGTCCCGTCGACTGGTGTAGATCCGGCCTCGAGCGGCGTGTCGCCTCCAACGTCCGAGGGCCATCGCGCGGGTCTCTGCGTGAAACCGCCAAGTGACACGCAGAGGAGAAACAACGCGATGGCCCTGGACAAGTTTGCCCTGTTAGAGGTTCTTTCGGTGCTGAAGAACTCCGAGGCGAGCGAGCGCATCCGGCATTCCGCCCAGACCATCTACCAAGCCCTCATCGAAGCCGAGCCGACCACGGCGACCCCGGACCGCCATGCGCAGCGCAACGGCCACCGGCCTCGGACGCCGACCACCACCGCCGGTGATCTGGAGCTGCGGATCCCCCAAGCTTCACACCGCCTCGTTCCTCCCTGAGCGCCGCCGCCGTCCGCCTTCCATGACCGACGTGCGCAACGAACTGCAGCGACTCACCCGGCAGATCGGCGAGTCCGGTGATTGGCAGGGACGCGCCTACGACTCATTCCTCGACAGGTCGCCGAATTCGACGGCCACCTGCAGACCCTGGAGAACAACAGGACCGGCTGCGGGAACACGCTCAAGTGCTCGGCGGCGGCTTTCCACATGCTGGCCATGTTCTGCGTCGTCCTTGCCGGCCTCCTGGCGACGCTGGCGGCGTACGTCGTCGTGGTGCGGCCCACGCCGGCCGGTCCTGCGGCCGAGGCGCAGGCGATCGGCACCGTGGGACGGCTCCACCTGTCGTTGTCCAGCGTGATCAAGAACCACTGGAAGCTGGTGCTGAAGGCCGGCCTCATCATGTCGGCCGCCGGCGTGACGCTCAGCCAGCTCACCCGAGACCTGCCGCTGATGAGATCGGGTATCGGCGAGCAAGCCCGATCTGCTCCAGACCAGCGCCATCTGGGACCCCGCGAAGGCGGACATCGCCGACGACCCCCAGGCCCGCTTCGACATCAGCGGGATCAAGCAGTCGGGTCCTCTTCCCGGCTCGGCTGGTAGGGCTGCTGGATCGCATGCTCACCGGGCGCTCCACCGCGCGGGAGCCAGTTCTGGTTCAGGTGCAGCGCATGTGCGACGGCGTCGAGGGCGCTCTGGTGTCCCTGGAGATCTGAACCCCTGGGGCGGACCGCAGAACTCCTCCTGATCCGCAGGACGCTTCCAGCTTTGTCAAGCGGCCTGCGCGGACGTCGGCCATGGCGGCGATGGCTTCCTTGTTGCGGCAGCGGCCGGAGCCGGGGCCGGACATCCCGCTTCGGTCGGCGGTGATGACGCCGACGCCGCGCATCCGCAGCCGGTGGCCGGCATCCTCTTCGACGAGTTCGGCGCAGGCGGCGTGGACTTCGCCGGTGAGGTCACGGGATGCGGCGAGCCGGGCGTCGCATGACGGTGCGGCGGGTGCGTTCTTCGGCGTCGGTGACGGATGAGGGGCGCAGGCGCGGTCGGGCGCCGATCCGTGCTTGACGCATCCGTCCGCGCAGTCGTTGCCGCGGCGGGGCGGCACAAGCTGGTCAGGAGTGGGCACACGTCCCGCTGAAACGATCCCTCGGCCCGATCGGGTCATGCGGCTGCTCTCGGAGGTGACCGCCGGCGATGCGGCCCGCTGCAGGATGATCCGCCGGGGACCAGAGGATCGGCTAAGGCTGTCTGGTCCTGGCCGCGGGCAGCCGCCTGCTGCGCTCCCGCAAGGCGGTGATGAGTGCGCTGACAGCGCCGCTGTAGGCGTGATCGGCCGGGGTCGCATAGCCGATGACGAGGGCGAGGGGTGCCTGTGCCGGCTGGCGGTAGAAGGGCGAGATACCTTCGACATGGATGCCTCGTCCGGCCAGGTAGTCCAGCAGTGCGGACTCCTGGTCCGAACCTGGGGAAAGGCGGAGTACCGCGTGCAGGCCAGCGGCGATGCCGGAGAGCCGTGCATGTGGCAGTTGCCCGGCGACGGCTTCGCCGAGCAGGTCCCGGCGCCGACGGTAGCGGGTCCGGCAGCGGCGTACGTGGCGGTCAAGGGCACCGGTTTGCAGGAATCGGGCGAAGACGAGCTGGTCGATGACGCTGACGTAGGACTCGTCCTGGCGCGTGACCTCCCACAGCGAGGTGAGGAGGCCGGTGGGCAGGACGAGCCAGGCCAGCCGCAAACCGGGAGCGAGGATCTTGCTGGCGGTGCCCACATACAAGACCCGGTCGGGAGCCATCCCCTGAAGCGCTCCCACCGGCTGGCGGTCGTAACGGAACTCGCCGTCGTAGTCGTCCTCCACGATGAACCCGCCCGTTCGCCTGGCCCAGGACACCAGGCCGACGCGCCGGACGGGACTGAGTGTCACGCCGAGCGGGTACTGGTGGGCGGGGGTGACGACGACGGCGGACTCGTTGGTGAGCTCATCGACGATCAGCCCGTCCCGGTCGACGGGGATGCGGCGCGCCTGTAGTCCCGTCTGTTCGACCATGGCGGGATAGTCGGGCTCGGCGGGATCTTCGAAGGCGATCGAGCCCGGCGAAGTGCTGTGGTGATGGAGAATCTGGCACACCAACCGGAGCGCATGAGCAAAGCCGGCGCAAACGACGATGTGGCCGGGTGTGGTGGCGACACCGCGGACCCTTGCGAGGTATTCGGCCAGGGCCTCGCGCAGTTCCATGGCGCCTGCCCGGTCCCGGTAGCCCAGCGCGCTGTTGGGCGCGTGCTGCATCACATGCCGGGTGGCGGCGAGCCACTCCTGGCGCGGGAAGGCGGCCAGGTCGGGGAATCCCGACCTCAGGTCGAACCCCCGTACGGGCGGCAGGGTGAGGTGTTCCGGCTTCGGGGCCTCTGCGACCGAGGCTGCCGGCCGTGGAGCCACACGAATGCCCGACCTGGGCTTCGACTCCAGGTACCCCTCGGCGACAAGCTGGTCCAGGGCCTGGGTGACGGTGCCGCGGGCGACCCCGAGATCACGAGCCAGCGACCGGGACGAGGGCAACCGTGTTCCCGACGGAAGCCGGCCGCTTCGCACGGCATCGCGCAGCGCACCTTCGAGCCCGGCCCGCAGCCCCTGGCTGTCGCCTCGCCGGAGGTGAAGATGGAGATCCAACCCCCATCTGGACCATTCATCTTCCATGTATCTGGACTATATCCCTGAGCCAGACGCTCCCTACGGTCGACGTATGAAGCATCTCGCAGCCGCTGTGGGGCTGACGAATTACCTGCTCGGGCAGGCTCGCCTCAGCGTGCAGGAAGCCGAAGCCGCCGAGCCGGACACGGATCGGCCCTGGGGTGTCGTTCGCTGGCTCGGTGGGTGGGGCGCCCCTGCACGCAGCGAGGCAGACGGGGCGGAGAGGCGCTGACGGGAGCGCTGAAAAAGGCTCGAAGCTTTCGAGGCTGTGATGCCGTGCGTGCACCGCCACCCGCCGCGTGACCGCGGCCGGCGGCACCTGGAACCGCTGCCCGCTCACCTGTCCCCCCTTGGCAGCTGGGCGAGTCAGATCGTCCGGAGCCAGGTCCAGCCGCCGAAGATGCCTGATCGCCTGCAGGTTCATGGAGGCTGCGCGCTGGAAGTGCCCGCAGTGTGGACCCTGCTTCGCACAGCTCACGAGGCCGAGACGACTCTGGCGAGGGGCGGGCGAAGCCCATTGCGGATCGTCTTGACGTGGAGGAGCAGCGGATCGATAGGGGTGCGCGTTCATAGACCATGGACAGTGAAACTTTGCGGTTGGCGGAGCCGGCGCTGAAGGGATTGGCCCCGCCGGCCGCATCCCCTGACGCCGACCTGGTCACTGAGTGGCGCGGCATCTGCTGGAGGGGCCGAGGTGTCCGTCTTCCTGTGCAAGGATGGCGACTCCTGGGCGAGCTGCGCGGGTGGCGAGATCACCAAGCCGGAGCGGCTGAATCTCCAGCGGGCCCTGGAGGGCCGGCCTGAGGTGGAGAGTGTCAGGTTCGAGGACCGGCAGCAGGCATGGGAGAGCTTCCGTCGCCAGTACGAGGACGACCCTGAACTCCTGAAGGCGACAACTCCGACTGACATGCCCGAGTCCTTCCGCGCCCGGATCAGGGCGGGTGCGGATGCTTCTGCGGTGGCCCGGGCCGCGAGTGAGCTGCCCGGCGTGTCCATCAGCTTCGATCAGGCTTGCCTCGTGGACAACGGCTGGCCCTGGGGGCTCGTCAAGAGGCTCCTGGGAAGCGAGGAGCAGTGCTCCTTCATGGGCAAGGGACAGTGACCCGCCTCAGCTCAGGGCTGCCGAGACCGGAGTTTCCTGGTCAGGACGGGTGGCGTGGATCGGCACCACCCCATCCTGGAAGAGGCCGCAAAGAGCTGGGGTGGCCGGCCTCTCCCCACGTCCCTGGGGGCAGAACCCCATCGACATGATCTTCAAACGTGGATGACTGTCCGTCGTCCAGGGCCGTGGGAAGCGGGCCACTCGGTGCGCTGGGACAGCGTCGTGAAGCGGGTCGCCTTCGCGGTCGATCGTGCGTGGCGGCAGGTTGAGGTGGCGATGGCGACCCTGTGTCCTACGGCAAGCCGGGCTTCTCAGGCACCGATGACCGCGACGGCCAGGACCGCCGAGAGCCGAGCGCCCGCCCGGCCAGCCAATTCGGTGACCACCGCGCCCAGCTGGCCGGTGAGCCTGCGTCTTCGACGCTGGTAACGCTCGAGGAGCCCGCGCACTTGCTCACGAAACGTCTGCCGAGCACACTTCCACGCCGGGCAGAGCAGAGGCCGTCCCTGCACCGAGATCACCACCCGCCGACCGTCGACGGGACATCGGCCACCGTCCGGCTGTAGTAGCCGTGCACCCGGCCGGCCAGCGTCCCGCACACCGAGCACGGCACCGGCTTATCCCGAGTACGGGTGGTGACCCGAATGAAATCGTCCTCGCCCTCCACACCCTCGATGACCAGGGGAGGCAGGCCCGCGAACACGACACCCGTAAGATCGTCGATCTTCAGCACGGCCCAGCCTGACAGGTATCACCCAGCGTCACCACCGATAACGGGCCAGAGTTGTTGTCTAGACAGTCCCGCGTGAGGCCACCTAGCGGCACGGCGCGAGATCCGGCCCCTGCCAGCCGTAGGAGGAACACTCATAGACGTCGTACAAGCGCCAGATGAACTCCACGATCGTGCCGGCATTGGCCACCAAGACAGCCAGAATGCCCGCCCCCGCGACAATGAGCCCAGCGACATTCGGCACGTTGAATTTGCGCTTGGTTGCTCGCATACGCCCCTTCTCCGCAGATGACTTCCTCACACAGTAAACAGCCGTGTAAGAAGATCAATCTGTCGTTTGACCAGTCATGCGCCAGCGCATCGGCCGGGATGGCGCAGCTCGGCGCCCATGAGCCCCCGGAAAGGCGCTCGGCCAGACCCCATGCCGTGATCGAATATCCGATGGCCCATGTGCGGCGGACACGCCGCTGCCAGTGAAGATGTGACCATGTGGCGTCGTAGCCGTCTGCGGGTGAGCCGGGCGCCACAGTGACGTCACCGGCCGCGGTCTTGCGGCGCCGGCGCGCGGCGGCGACGAGCCGCAGCGCCCCGGAACCGAGCAGCCTGCCCAGTCAGTCCGGTGATGTATCTCGACAAGTTCCCCGCCCGCCCCGGCCGACTTTGCTGAGAGTGAGCCATGGAGCCGAGGGCGCCAGGGCCAGGTTCCGCGGTTGATGAAGGAGGTACGGGCGAAGCCCGTTCCTTGATGTCATTGAGATGAATCAGTGTGCAAATCGGACGCCTTTACAAAGTAAGTTCGGTGAAGGCATGCGCGCCCCGTTGGGACCGAGAGGCAGCGTGAAGGTGCGTAGCGTCGTGCGGCTGTCGCTCACGCGTCCTACCTCCAGCCCGACGCGCCTGCGGCCGCAGAGTACAGAGCGCTGTCGCGCACGGCTCCGTCGAGGACGCCGCAGGCGGACAAAGCCGGCACAGCCGACCCCCAGCAGATCCAAAGCGGTGGACGGCACCTGATGGCCATGAGCAGCGCACTGATCAGCCGCGGGATCCGGCCGGCCGCGTGCCCGGCGGGCGAGCCCAGCCTCGACACCTTCACCCTCGCCTGGACGCGTGTGCCCGAACCGGCTGAGGGCGTACCTGATCGGCGAGCCGCTGCTGGGCAGCGCGGTCGGCGAGGTGGTGGCCTCACGTGCCGAGGCGGTCCCGGTGGGCAGCGGGGTGACGCATTTCCTGGGTTGGCGCGAGTACTGCGTGCTCGATGCGGCGCAGGCCGTGGTGGTGGACACCACGCTGGCTCCGGCGGAGGCGTATCTGGGGCCGTCGGGGACGACATGGCTGACCGCGTATGCGACGGTCACCAAAGTGGCGCGGGTCTAGCCTGGTGACGTGGTGTGGCTGTCGGCCGCGGCCGGCGCGGTCGGCATCATTGCCGGGCAGATCGCCCGCCAGCTGGGCGCCGCCAAAGGCATCGGCTCCGCCGGGGGCCGGACAAGGTCAAGAAGCTGGTCACCGACTTCGGCTTCGACGTCGGCCTGGACTACAAGGCCAGGCCGATCGCCGAGCAGCTGGCCGAGGCGGCCCCGGACGGCATCGACGTCTACGTCGACAACGTCGGCGGCGATCACCTGCGCGCCGCCATCGCCGCCCTGCGCGACCGTGGCCGGATCGGCATGGTCGGCGCCATCTCCTCCTACAACGCCACCGAGCCGGTGCCCGGCTCGGACAACCTCTTCGATCTATCTGGCAGGAACGCCACCCTGCGCGGCACGCTGATCAACTTCTATCTCGACCTGTTCCCGGAGTGGATCGAACGGGCGGCAGCGTGGATTGCCGACGGCTCGCTGCACTACGAGCAGACGGTCGTGGACGGGCTCGAACGCGCCCCGCATGCCTTCCTCAGGATGCTGAAGGGCGCCAATACTGGCAAGATGCTCGTCCGGCTGACGGATCGGACGCCCAGCGGGCGAGGATCGCTGGTCGGAGGCGGTCTTCGCCCCGTTCACGACTCCGAGATGTGTGCGGGTCCGCCGTATCGGTGGAGGCGGACCCCGGCGCCTGGTGTTCAGGAGCACGCGATGGTGCAGCCGACCGCTTCCACGGCCGCTCGCACCAGTTCCTCCTCGACGGGGCCGTCGGTCAGGATGCTGACGCGGCCTTGCTCAGTATCGACCTCCACGCCCACCACTCCTGGCACCTGGATGAGTTCCAGCTTGATGGCGGCCCGGCAGTGTCCGCGCGTCTCGGTGGACAGGCCGGTGACGCGATAGGAGACGAGACTGTAGGCAACGGTGATCAAGGGGTCCTCCTGTTTCTCGGCAGTGTGCTACTCCGCGCCTGAGAAGATCGTGCTGCAAGATGGGCAGGCGTAGGGGTTGAGCGGCTTCCGAAACGGGACATGGCGGAAACCGGAGCCGTCTGCCGGTATCGAGCCAGATGTCGCTGGTCAGCGTGAGAGCCGGCGCGGTGAGGGGCGATCGATGGACGCATCTCACCGCCCCTGCGACAGGCCGTAGTACCCGAGGGGCCGGCTGTCGCCGACGGAGTCCAGCTCGGCGCGTCGATGGCGGCGACCGCGAAGCCGCAGGAGGTGACGTACGGGAAGGCCCAGGAGACGACCTCCTATCCCTTCTGTGCGACCGGCCGCCATGCCCGATCAGGCAGCGGGCGGGGACCGGAGCCCTCGGCAGGCGTCCACAGCACCCCGGGGGGATCTCTCCGATGGTGAGAAGCTGCTCGCGGATGCCGTTGGTGAACGTTTCCAAGGTGATGCGCCTGGCGGTATCAGACCGGCACTCCTGCTGACGCGGGCGGTCTCCGCGTTCCTACCTGATCGCGGCCAGGTCCAGAACGTACATCTCGTTCTTGATCGGGTAGGTGATCAGCCGGTCGAGGCCGCCGTCCGGGACCGCCATGGCGCCCTTCACGTCCGGCCGGATGCCGAGGTCGGCGGAGGTGCCGGTGTCGGCGTCGTACAGGGTCAGGACGGGCTGGTTTCCCGGCCCTGTCAGGGTGACCTTGAAGAAGCGCTCCAGGCCGGCGTCGTCGCCCATCTGGAAACCGTTCGGTAGCTGACGCTCGTGGGAGCCGTCGCGGTCGCGGACGAACCTGCGCAGGATGGTCTGGATCTGCACCGTGTCCGGGCACCGGCGGGCGCCGCACTTGATTTCCTTGCCGGAGCGGTCACGGGGGCGTTCGACCTTGACGGTCTTGTAGCGCACCGCCACGCCCGCGCACCGCTCGACGCCGCACCTGACCTCCTCGTCGGCCTTGACCACGGCGTCGCGCCGCTCGCCGGTCTCGACGTTGATCAGCTCACGGAAGACCGCCTTCCCGCGGTGGACGCCCACCCACGGCCACTGCAGGACGTAGTGCCGCTCGGCACCCTTGACCGGCTGCGGCGTGCCCCCGCTCAGCGGCACCCGGTACACCCCGCCCTTCTCGTAGTTGAAGACCACGTCCGAGCCGGTCACCGCCAGCCCGTTGATGTGCCCCTGCTTCATGACGTTGGTGAGAAGGACGTCGGTCACCTGGCGGGGTCGGCCGCCGGCGGCGGGCACCGTCCAGATGCGGGCGACCCGCGGCCCGCCCGGCTCCTTGTAGGACGCCCACCAGACGATGTTGCCGCCACCGGCGGCGACGCCGTCGGCGAAGATCGCCGATCCCTTGGTCGGCGGGATCTCGGCGATCTGCCGGGGCCGGCCGGTGTCCAGGTCGTAGCTCCACAGGAACTGCCGCTTGCCGTCCTGCGCGCCGGTCATGACCAGCAGCGTGCGCTCGTCGAGCAGGAGCTGCGGGAAGTACGCGCGCCCGTCGGGCAGCCTGGCCGGGATCTTGTGCACGGCCTGCGGCCACACCTTCTCGATGCGTGGCGGAATCCGGTCCACCGCAGGCTCCCCGTTCACACCCGCCGCGGGGTTCGGCGTGGCCGACGCGCCCAGGACGTTCACCGCCACGCCGGCCCCTCCGACCACCACGATCACGGCGGCGGCCGCGCACAGGGCCGCGGTTCGCGCCCGCCGCCGGCGGTGGCGCGTCCTGACCGTCGCGGCCAGCCCGGCCGGCGTCTCCGGCGCGCGATGCGCCGCTTCGGCAAGGACGCGGCTCAGCTTGTCTTCCAGATCGGTCATCACATGCTCCCGTGGGTCGCCGGTGCGGAGGAGAGGGCGGAACGCAGCTTGTCCAGGCCCCGGAAGGCCTGGCTGCGCACGGTTCCGGCGGAGATGCCGAGCACCTTGGCGATCTCGGCGTCGCTGAGCTGCTCGTAGTAGCGCAGCACCAGCACGGCGCGCTGCCTGCGGGGCAGCACGGCCAGCGCCTCCCACAGGCCCTGCTCCTCGTCGGAGGGGAAGATCTCGTGGTGCACGCCCTCCGGCGGCTCTCCCGTGAGCTGCTCGCGGCGGCGCCGCCGCCAGATGCTGATGTGCAGCCGCGCCATCGTGATCCGGGCGTAGCTGTGCGGGCTGTCCTTGCGTTTCACCCTCGGCCAGGCACCGCACAACCGCACCAGCGCTTCCTGCACCAGGTCGGCGGCGTCATGAGGATTTCCGGTCAGGACGTATCCGTAGCGGAGCAGCGCGTCCGTCTGCTCTGCCACGAAGTCGTCGAAGCCGGGCTCGTCATCCACGGGGTTGTCCCTTCGGTCGTCACCGTCCCAGACGGCCGAAGGCACGACGACGTTGCACCGCCCGCCGAATATTCCCAGGGGGACTGGACCGTTGCGCGGAAAGGGCATTTGTGCATGAGAGGGGCAACCGCGATGAGGGGGCAACCGCGATGGGCTTGCCGGTCCGGGACGAGCGCCGCCCAAACGAGGCACGGGAACGGCCGGTGCACCACCGACTCGGAATCGGTGAAGGGCACTCAGCGCCCAGAGGAACCGATGGGGCCGGTAGAGGACGCCGGGCGGCGCAGCAGCAGCCGCCTACTCCGAACGTCATCCGGTTGCCGGTCACCGCTGATGTCGAAGGCGCCGATGGCTATCGCACCTGAACCTGACCAACAACCACCACGACAATGCCGAACCACCGGCGAGCGACCGTGGGGCACGCAGAACTCCTGGTCTCTGGTCGGCGGTACGGGAGTCGGTCATTCTGCTCAACCGGCGGGCGGTCTGCCCTGCCCGCGCCTTCAGAGGAGCACCCGACCAGGTCCGGCGCGGGCGGCTTCCTCGGCTTCGGCCATCGAGGGGACTCGTGTGACGGAGTGCTGATGTCATGAAACTGCGAGCAACTTTGCGAATCGCCTGCGCGGCTCCTCGCAATCTGATTGTCTGTGCGCTACGGTCTCGATCACCAGTGATGGGAGGGGATGGCGATGGCACAGCTCAGCAAGGGACAAAGGGACACATCGACGTTCGCGGTGCCGTCCGAGCTGAGGCGCCGCATCGAGGATGCCGGCCAGCGCCATGGCTACACTCAGCCCGGCGTCTATCTGGCCGACCTGATCAGTGCCTTGCATCCGGAGCAACGCGAGGATCCGGAACGCGCCGCGTCTGTTCAGTCGGCGATTCCGATGCTGCTGGGAGCCGCGCAGGTGCCGGTGTCCGGCGGGAGGCATGTGTTCACGTTCCGGACTCCGCTGGGCGTGAAGCCTCGCATCAAGTCCGCGTACAAGGCCTACGGCTATTCCCGCATGACGGCCTATCTCGTGGCCTTGATGAGTGCGTTGCATCCCGAGCCGAAAGAAGGCGATCACGGCCACGACGGTCGCGGGCTGGCGCCCGAGGCCGCTCGCTCGCTCGTCGGCAGTTTGTTGAGCGGCGGCGCCGACACCTCGGCGGTGGACCTTCGATCCGCTTACGAGCAGCAGTCGTTCCTGGATGTGTACGGCGCCGACCAGCCCCGGCAGAGCGCCGCTTAGATTCGCCGGCACTCCGGCAAGAGGAGGCACGCAGAGGCCCATGTAAGCCGCGCCCACACCGGCGCACCCGCACAAATGCAGAGAGCCCCCGCGCTACCGGCCTGGAAAACCTTGCGCGAGAGCTCTCTCTACAAACCAGACGACCGGCCCGGCTCGTGTCGGCTTCGGCTTTCGCGTGCCTGGCCGGCGTCCAGACGTCTCGGAGACCACCATAGACGATGGATCACCGGGTCGGCTAGTCGTGCGCACATTCGGCGTGTTCGGCGTGTCCGGCCCTACCGCGATCTTTACCGCTCGCGCCTGCCCTAAACGGGGCACACCGCGAAGCGCGGAATCTGCCGCACCGTGTGCCAGGCAGCGCCTTGCCGCGCCTGGTGATGGGGCGGGTCTTCAGCAGCCCCGCAGGGGCTTGCGCACGGCTCCTTGGCTGGTCGAAGTGCCGGCCGAGGGAACGCTTCGTGGCGTCGCGCCGAGCCGGGTGCGCTCTGACCCGCCCGGCCTCAGGCGGCCCGTCGTCGGGCCGTCGATCTGCCACCGCCTCCAGCTCGCCACCGCGGTTGCGCGGTCGGCGCATCACGCGCAACTTCGGCCGGAGGCGCCCTTGGCCTGAATAGCCCATCGCCCGGACGACATTCCGGCCCTTCTAACCCCATAACGCACCTCGGGTGCACGATCGGCCACCGACACGATCGCCGGCACCTGTCTTTGGTGCACCCACGAACACCGCAGGAGCACACCGTGAGCCATGCGCTCTCTTCAGTACGCCCGAAAACGGTGCCAGGTCGGACAACCCCTGGCACCGGCAGCGGTGACGTTCGCCTGCCTGCGGGCCACCTCGTCATGGGCCCGCCCGATGTCACCGCCACTTTCCCGTGGCGCGCACACCGGCTGCAGGTGATCCCGGAGGCGCCCGTGATCTAGATCAGCCGCCCACCCGGAAGAGACATACCCGGGATCTCCTAACCCCATAACGCACCCTGGGTGCGCGATCGGCCACCGGCACGATCGCCGGCACCTGTCTTTGGTGCGCCCACGAACACCGCAGGAGCACACCGTGAGCCATGCGCTCTCTTCAGTATGCCCGAAAACAGCCCCCGGCCACCGCTTTGACCGGCGTTCCGGCGAGGCCGACGCCCCGAGCCCCGCCGGGACCGCGCGCTCTCCCGTCCGCCTGGACGACCTGCCGGACGGCACGGTCAAAGTCCCCCTCGAACTGCCGCATGGAGCGGCCTGGCCCGTCGCGGTGCAAGTGGCCGCGCTGTCGCAGCGGCAGGCGGGCTGCACCGCGAGCATCGGTTACCTGGCCAGACGGCTCGGGGTGCACCCTTCCACGATCTACCAGGGGCTCGCTGCGGCCGGAAGATGGATCGTCACCGACTCCAGCACGTCCGTGACTCGCCGCTTTCTGGCCCCGATCCCGGAGAACGCCGCGTGGGCCCGGATTTCCTACCGGGCGGCGGCCGGAGTCGGCTGTCACCGTGTCGGCGGTGTGTGGGCGCCCCGCCGGAACCGGGCCGCGCTACTGGAGCTGTATTGCCGGTTGCGCCGCGATGAGGAGGTCGGCCGGGTTCGTGAGCAAGCCGCGCTGGCCGAGGATCTGGGGGTGACGGATCGGACGGTGCGGTCTCTGCTGGCCACGCTGGAGGCCGACGGCTGGATCACCCGCCACCGTATGGGCCGTTTGATCGCTTACCGGACACATGATGCGCCTTTGCGCTCCGGTCCCGGGGTTCGTGAGGAGGAGGCGGGCGGGGGCGCCGTGTCCGCAGGGGAAGATCGATCCCGGAAAGCTGAACGAGATGATCGCGGAAGCCACGGCGAAACGATCTCGGAAGGCGAGCCTGCACAGAAGCCTGACGATCAAGCGGGAGGGAGGAAGCGTGATTGTTCTCCTCTCGCCGTAGGCGATCTACAGCACCGTAGGAGCGCTGAGGACGAGTCGCTGCGCGAGAGGGCACAAACCGGCGGCGCCGACAGGCAGGTGGTGGAGCGGCTGCCGCACCCGGCGATGCGACCCGGCGGGGCGCTGAGTGTGATGTGCGCGTTGCCGATCGAGTGGCAGGCGCGCATGTCGGATACAGATCGGGAACGGGTGCTGGCCGCGATCGAGGCTGAGCTCGGCAAAGGCCGGACCGCCGCCGAGCTGTCGGCTCGCGTACGTCGCCGGCTGGCGGTCTGGCGCGGGTTGCCGGTGCGGCGACCGGTGGCGGCGGCCTTGACCGTGGTGCGGCGCGGCTACCGCTGCCCGCGTCCTGAGTGTGAGGATCATGTGCTGCCCTCCGGGCATCCCTGTCTGGCGTGCGTGGCCATCGGAGCGCAGGTGAATGAGGCACGCCGGGCGCCGGACGTCGCCTCTGCCGTCCGTAGCCCTGGTGACCGACCGGCACGGCCGCTCAAGCCCGCACCCTCTCCCCCGCTTTTTCGGGGCGGTTCGCCGGACGACTTCGCCGATGCGCGCCGCCGTGGCGCGGCCCTGGCCCGCCGTGCGCTGGAAGCCCGGGGGCTGCCGATCGTCGACAGGCTCACCTCGTCCTGGCGAGGCACTCGTATGGGGCGGTGGTGAGGCAGGTGGGCGCGCAGGCGTCAGGACCGGCTCCGTTCCGGGACGTGGACCCTGTGGGCCATGGTCCCCGCACGCGGGAGCGATCGCCGAAGGCCCAGGTGCGTGAACGCGTATCCGATCTCGGCTGCTGTCGGGTCCTGGACAGCGCCTCGATGATCGTGCACTCATGGCGGGGCCGTGTCCTCATCACCAGGTCACGACGACAGGGGCGAGACAGTGGGCGGTCGGGTCGTGGTCGGTCAGCAGTTGCCGGTGCGACGTGCTGTCATCAGCCAGGCCCGCTTTCCTGCGGGCGCGGCGACGGGCGGGACTGATGCGCTTTCCGGTGATTCGCCGCCGGGCTGAAGGTCCTTGGTGCTTGCCTGCGGTGCGAGGAGAACATGACAAGTTGTCGAGCGCCCGATCGCTGAGCGAGCCGGCCGGGCGGCCTTGCCGTTCAGGGCAGCAGAACGGGTTTGACCACCTCGCCCGCGACGGCGGCCTGCTCGGCTTCGTTGATGTGGGCCAGGAGGAAGGTCGTGATCAGTTTTTCGACGGGAAGCGTCCCTGCTGCCAGAGCCGGACCAGCGCGGGGATGAGGAGTTGCGGGACGGCGTCGCCTTCGCAGCTGCCCATGAGGTTGCCTCCGGCCGGTACGAGCTTGGGATCGAGCACCAGGTCCGCCTGGGGAGCGCCGAGCAGGCCGCAGGTGCCGGTGGGGCGCAGCGCGGCGATCGCGGTGGCGATGACCGCAGGCAGGCCCGTGGTGTCGATCGTGTAGTGGGCTTCGCCGGTCACCTCCTGCAAACGTCTCGGCAGGTCCTCACGGGTTCCGTCGAAGGCGTGGGTCGCTCCGAGTCCCCGTGCCAGGTCCAGGCGTGCGGGGGCGGACGTCGATGGCGACGATCGTGGCGGCCGCGCCGGCCACCCGCGCGGCCATGATCGCGCTCAGGCCGACCGCTCCCGTCCCGAAAACGATCATGCTGGCCCCTGTGGCCACCTTGAGCGCGAGCAGCACAGTTACCCGCGCCGGTCTGGATCGCGCAGCCCAGTGGGCCGAGTATCGCCAGCGGCAGGTCCCTGCCGACCTTGACCGCGTTGCGGGCTTGCGGCGACGAGCGCGTGGGTGGCGAACGAGGACTGCCCGAACCATCGTGCGGCCACCGGATCCCCCGCATGATCGCGTACGGGCCCGGTCCGTCCACGCCGTCGCTGTCGCCGGTGAGGTTGCGCGGGAAGAACGTGGCGCAGTAGGCGGGGTGTCCGGCCAGGCACAAGTCGCAGCAGCGGCAGGAGTCGTAGGACCGGACGACGTGGTCTCCCGGGCGCAACCCGGTCACCCCGGGCCTATCTCCTCCACCATTCCCGCGCCTTCGTGCCCGAGGATGAGCGGCCACTGGGCCGGATACCCCGGTGCGCGCTGCAGGAGGTCGGTGTGGCACATCCCGACCCCGGCGATCTTGATCAGGACTTTTCCCGCGTCCAGGTCGCGAAGCTCGACGTCCTCCAGGTCGTGCGGAGCGTCGGGTGCTCGCAGTACGGCCATCTTGATGTGCATGACCTTCCTTCCTCGGTCGCGCACTGCCTCGTCCGCCGCGCCCGCCCGGGGGCGGTCAGAGGTGAAGATCGCGCTCCTCGCCGTCGAGGTCGCCGCAGTCCGGCGGCCATCGTCCCCGGCACGGCGGCAGGGACGCATCTGTCGCATGACTGGGTGGCGCGCGCATGTCCGGGGTTGGCCGGTCTTCGTCCGTGGCGGGGGTATCGTTGGCGGCTCTTGGCGGCAGCACCGGTAGGAGTCCCGCATCGCACATTGGTGGGCTGGGCCAGGTCCGAGATCGCCGCTTTTCTGGAGCAGGCTCGCCCGCAGATGGAGATGGCCGGTCGCTTGAGTCGCTGTATCGAACTCGTCTCGGCGAGGATGTTTCTCTGGGCGGCCGCCCTTGGGCGTCAGACAGGCGGGCACCGGTAGCAGGGGCTCGATGAAGTCCCACTCTGCGTCGGAGGTGTCTGAAGGACAAAGGCGATGACGCATCGGGCTCACGCTCCCGCCTTGGACAGCAAGGCCGGCGCCGACTGGACCGCGTTGAGCTGCCCCAGCACCAGGTTGGCCCATTCCTCCTCGGGTCGCGCGGCCGCGTGCGGCCACGGTGGCCGACAGCAGGCTGCTGATCCGGGTCGACTCGGTGCGCGAGCGCGAGCGTTCGTAGGCGATCCAGTCGTCGGGTGAAGATGAGAAGCGGTAGCCGTCGGCGTAGGTCCAGATCAGCGGGGTCAGGTGCGCCATCGGCGAGACCTCGCGGCTGTAAAGGATGCCCTTGCGGACATGGCTAAGGCTCAGCCCGGTGGCGCCCACCAACTGGTGAGCGGTCAGCCCGGCCGGGGCGAGCCTCCAGCAGTGCCAAGCGCACCTGGTCGCCACAGACGTTGACGGCCAGGCCCCGCCGACGCTGCTTCCGGTCATCGCCGTCAGCCACAAGCCGACGTGATCGAGCTGCGGCAGGCCCCGCGCAAGCGGCATGACGGCATGACGGATCTCCGGTGGGACGAGCTCGGAGATCTGTTCGATCCCAACCTGATGGGCGCATTGCCGGACTTTTTCGTCCCGGACGCCACCGTCGGAGACCGCGCCAGCGAGACCGAGTGGACCTCCTGGCTGAGGTTGACTCGCTGGAAGAGGTGTTGGAGCGGGCGAAGACCGATTGGCGTCTGGACTTCCGACGCCAAAAGCACGCCATCGATCGACGGATGCGGCACAGTCGAGCACATCACCGTGCCGGTCTCTTGTGCGGCATCGCAACAGGTGCGGGTTTTATCCAGGGATATCTCCAAGCTCGCCCGGTTTGCGCCTGCCACATCTGGCCGTGCGGCGTACGATCGGCTCACCTGTTGGATCCGGCCGGAGGGCGTATGGACGTCTCTGCTGTGGTGCCGTTGCTGATGCCGTATGCGAGCGCGGCTATCGCCGCCTACGGGAGTGCGGTGCTGACCAAGGCGCAGGACGTGGCCGCCGATGAGACGATCGGCATGGGGCAGCGCCTGCTGCAGCGCATCTGGCAACGGCCGGAAAGCCAGGCCGAGCTGGAGAGCGCGGTGGCCGACCGGGTTCAGGCGCCTGACGATGATGACAGCCTGGCCGCGCTGCGGTTGCAGATCAAGAAGGCGCTCGCCGCCGATCCGGCGCTGGCCATGGAACTCGCCGACATGCTCGGCTCGGCCACCGCCTCGATGACGGTGAACGCCATCGGTGAGCGAGCGGTGGCTGTGAGAACCAACACCGGCATCATCCAGACCGGCGACCACAGTCACGCCGAGCGGTGAGCATTCCCCCGCGGGAGCACCCCTCGGCATCCGCCCGAGGGCCCGGCGCCGTTGGCGTGGTGACCAATCACGGCATCATCCAGACCGGTCCCAACGCCTCAGCGACCATCGTGCAACCCACACGTCCCGCCCCTCAGGCCCTGGCCGGTCTGCCGGCCGCGCCGGTCGGCTTCGTCGGCCGCGCCGGGGCTCTGAAGGAAGTGCTGGCGTTCCTGGACCGGGCAGGCGGGAGTGGGGCGGCGAGGGTGTTAGCGGTGGCGGGAATGGCCGGGGTGGGCAAGACTGCGCTGGCGCTGGTTGCCGCTCACCAGGCGATGGCCGAGGACTGGTTCGGTGGCGGGGTTTTCTTCATCGACCTACGCGGGTACACCCCCGACCCGTGCGAGCGCGTGCCCGCCACCGCGGCGGCGGGGCAGTTGCTGCGAGCGATGGGCATCCGCGACACTGATCTCCCGCCCACCGGCGAGGAGCAGCTGGGCTTGTACCGGTCGATGCTGGAGGAGCGGGCCCGCAAGGGACGGGCGGTGCTGGTGGTGGCCGACAACGCCGCCACGACCGGCCAGGTGGAGCCACTGTTGCCGGCCCAGCCGGGTCACCGGCTGCTGGTCACCTCCCGGCACATCCTGGCCCTGCCGGCCCATCTGGTCGATCTGGCCGTGTTGCCCGAGGCCGACGCGGTTGACCTGCTGGGCACCGCTCTGGAGATGGGGCGGACCGATCCGCGTGTCGCGGCCGAGCCCGGGCCCGCGAAGGAGATCGGGCGGTTGTGCGGGCGGCTGCCGCTAGCGTTGCAGATCATCGCCGCCCTGCTGCGCGCCGAGCCCGGCCGTCCTCTTGCTGACGTGGCCGCAGAACTCGCCGACGCCCACCACCGGCTGGATGCCCTCGACAGCGGCGATCGTGACCCGTACGGCCGCCCGCTGGCGGTCCGGGCCGCGTTCGACCTGTCCTACCAGCACCTGCTGGCCGACCAGCCCGAGCAAGCCCGGCTGTTCCGGCTGCTGCCGCTCAACCCCGGCCCGGACATCTCGCTCCCGGCCGCGGCCGCCCTGGCCGATACATCGGAGCCGGTGGTACGGCGGCAACTGGCCGCACTGGCCCGCGCTCACTTGCTCACCACGCCGGTCGCCGGCCGGTGGGGCATGCACGACCTGGTCCGCCTGTACGCCGGCCAGCACGGTCTCAGTCAGGCAGTCGACGACCAGCGCGAGCAGGCGCTGGACCGCCTTCTGGGGCATTACCTCGACACGGCCGAGTTCGCCAACGCTCATCTGCGCGCCCTGTCCGGCCAGCCCGTTCCGGACCGGTTCACCGGACGAGACGACGCCCTGGCCTGGTTCGGCGCCGAACGCGCCAACCTCGTCACCGCCGTCGCTGTGGCCCATGCCGCCGGTCGCCATCAGATCGCCTCCTGCCTGTCGGCATGCCTGAACGTCTACCTGTCCTGGCGGCGGGCCCTCGACGATCTCCTGACGGTCAGCACAATCGCGGCGGCCGCCGCCAGCCAGCTCGGCGACCGCCGCGGCGAAGGCGGGGCACTGAACAACCTCGGCCTCGCCCTGCGCGCGGTGCGGCGCTTCGAGGAGGCCCTCACCGTCCACCGGAACGCCGTCACCATCTACCGCGAACTCGGCGATCGCCACGGCGAAGGCCAGGCGCTGAACAATCTGGGCAATGCCCTGCAAGAAGTACGGCGCTTCGGCGAGGCCCTCACCGTCCACCGGAACGCCGTCACCATCTACCGCGAACTCGGCGATCGCCACGGCGAGAGCGGAGCGCTGAACAACCTCGGCCTCGACCTGCGTGAACTGCGCCGCTTCGAGGAGGCCGTCACCGCCCATCAGGACGCCGTCGCCCTCTGTCGCGGGCTTGGTGACCGCCGCGGCGAAGGCCAGGCGCTGAACAACCTCGGTCTCGCCCTGCAAGAAGTGCGGCGCTTCGGCGGGGCCATCACCGCCCACCGGGCCGCTGCCACCATCTATCGTGATCTCGGAGATCGGCACAGCGAGGGCACGGCGCTGAACAACCTCGGCCTCGCCCTGCAAGAAGTGCGGCGCTTCGAGGTTGCCATCATCGCACTCCGGGCCGCCGCCACCCTCCATCGT
>NZ_JAATEP010000054.1:0-79313 GCF_012034275.1 Nonomuraea composti
CGCAGGCGTTTGCCCAGCCGTTGTGCCGGGATCTCGATCCAGCGGTGGGTCAGGGCGCTGAGCGGGATCAGCGCCAGGAGGAACGACGGCAGGTCCGGCAGCACGTACAGCAGGATCGGGTGCAGCAGGTAGACGGAGAAGCTGATCGTCCCGAGCCACGGCAGCCAGCGCGGGAACGTGCGGCCGCGCAGCGCGTACGCCAGCCCGAACGCGCCGAACGCCAGCACGATCGCCGGCACCCACGCCGGATCGTCCTTGGCCGGGATCCCGCACCCCACCACCAGCGCCACCGCCAGCCCCGCGGCCTGCCACGAGATCGTCCCCCGCTCGGCCCGGTGGATCGCCGTGCCCGCGAACATCGTCGCCAGGATGATCACCCCCTGCCAGGTGCCGCCCCTGCTCCCCAGCACCACCAGCGCCAGCCCCAGCAGCCCGCCCGCGACCGCCGCCACCGTGCGCGCCCTTCCCGCGCCCAGCACGGTCACCGCGATCGCCACCACCACCGCGACCCCGAGCACGGCGGCGACCAGATCGGCCCGCCCCCCGATCGTCGCCCTCGGCAGCAGCAGCCCCAACGGCACCGCCGCCACCGCCAGAGCGGCGGCGATCCCCGCCGACCGGTGCGCCTGCCGCGCCGCGAACAGCGCCACGCTCACCAGATAGAACGCCATCTCGTACGAGAGCGTCCAGGTCACGCTGATCACGGCCGGAAGGTTGAGCAGTTCCTGGAGCATCGTGACATTCCCCAGCACGATCAGGGGCCACGGCCGCTCACCCAGCCCCTTCGGCACCGGCAGCAAGCCGGCGGCGGCGAGCACCAGCGCGAGGCCGCAGGCGACGACCAGCAGCGGCAGCAGCCGAAAGCCCCGCCCCACCCAGAAGGCCCGCAGATCACCCCGCCGCTCCAGCGAGGCAGGAATGATGTACCCGCTGACCAGGAAGAACACCAGCACACCCCAGGACCCGAGGTCGATCCGCCGATCCACCTCCGCCCAGACGCCCGGCAGGAACGTCCAGCCGGCGTGGTGCATGGTGACGGCCAGCGCAGCGGGCCCCCGCAGGGCATCCAACCAGGCCAGCCGGACGGGGGCCGGAAACATCTGCCGCAGTCTAGGCCATATCCGGACATCCCCCACCCCACCCTCCGCACGGGCGCCAATGCGGCGGGGACGCAGGCGACGTGCCCGCGCCGGACCGCCGTGCCCGCGCCGGAGGGCTCGCCCTCGCCTTCTCGGCGCCGCGTCGGCGAGGTGTTGTGCGGGCGTGTCCGGCGCAACGCGGACGGCGACCGGCCACCAAGCCGGGCAAGGGGCGCGAAAGGGCGGGGGTCAGGGGGTGGCGCAGGCGGGGCGGAGGTGGGTGAAGGCGGTGTCGAGGAGGTGGGCGTGGTCGGCGTCCGGGCCGCGGCGGAGCCATTCGCGGGAGGCGCAGTCGACGGCGGCGCCCGCGGCTGACGTCAGGAGGTCGGCGGTGAAGGGGTCCAGGCCGGCGCGGGCGGCCAGGGCGGTGGCGATGCGGGAGCGGGCTTCCTCGCGGCGTTGCTGGAAGCGGGCGCGCAGGGACGGGGTGCGTTCGATCAGGCGGAGGGTGGCGCGGCTTTCCGCGTCGATGCGGGCGACCCAGTCCCGGAGCACGGCGTGCAGTGACTCCCAGGGCGGCTCGCCGGCCGGGCGGGCGGTGAGCTGGTCGGCGATGTCGTCGCTCATGACCTGGACGCCGCCGAACACGGCGTCCTCCTTCGCCGGGAAGTAGCGGAAGAAGCTCCGCTTGGACACTCCGGCGGCGCGGGCGATGTCGTCGACGGTGACCTCGTCGAAGCCCCGCTCGGTGAACAGCTCCAGCGCCACGGCGGCGAGCTCGGCCTGGACGGCTCGCCGCGCGCGTTCTCTCAACCCGGCCATGCGCCGGAGTGTAGTGGAAGGCGTATAGTGCCATGTATGACACCGAATGACAGAAGTGGCAGTGTGGCGCTCGTTACGGGCGGCACCGGCGGCATCGGCAAGGAGACGGCCCGCGCCCTGGCCGAGCGCGGGGCCTCGGTGGTCGTCGTCGGGATCGATCGCGAGCGCGGGCTCCGCGCCGTCCAGGACATCAAGGACAGCGCGGGGCACGACCGGGTGCACGCCGTCTCCGCCGATGTGACCACGCTCGACGGGCTGCGGCGCCTGGCCGGAGCGGTTCGCGAGTGGCACGACCGGCTCGACGTGCTGGTGAACAACGTGGGCGTCAACCCGCCCGCCCGCACGCTGACGGCCGACGGCGTGGAGCGGATGTTCGCGGCGCACGTGCTGGCCCCGTTCACGCTCGCGCACCTCCTGCTGCCGCTGCTCGAACGAGCGCCGGCCGCGCGCGTCGTCAACCTCACCGGCGGCATCCCGGGCGGCCCCATCGACCCCGGGAACCTGCTGGGCGAGCGCCGCTACCTGGGGTGGACGTTCAGCCACTACAACCACACCAAGACGATGACGATGGCGATGACGCACCGCCTGGCCGCCCGGCTGCGCGGCTCTGCCGTGACGGCGAACGTGGTCTACCCCGGCCACGGCCACACCCCGATGAACCGGGCCACCCCGGTCCGCGCGTTCCCGATCGCCTACCGGCCGATCGCGCCGCTGGTCCTGAAGGTGATCGCGCCGCTGTTCCTGTCCGACCTCACCCGGTCCGCCCGGTCCAGCGTGTACGCGGCCACGAGCCCCGACCTGGACGGCGTGAGCGGCGCGTACGTCGACGGCCGCTGCCGCCGCAGGCCGTTGCCCGCCCCGGCGCTCGATCCGGCCGCGCAGGAGGCCGTCTGGGAGCTGTGCGTGAGGCTGAGCGCGCCGGTCCTCGGGGGCGTCTCTCCGGCGTGACGAGCGACCGATGCTCCTGCCACATTCCAGGTATCGGAGCGGACCGGTTCGGCCCTATCTTTGCCGTGACCATGCGTCCCGAAGGAGATGTTCTGTGAAGAGGCTTCTCGAAGGAACGGCCGTGCGCGCCGGGGTTGTGGCGGCGGTGGCGCTGGCGGGCGGGCTGATCGTCGCGTCCCCCGCCGCGGGTGCGGCCACCAGTGGCTCCGTCGTCACGCCGGTGACGGTCACGGCCCAGACGGCGGCTCTGGCCCGCCCGCGCAACGGCACGATCCTCTACGACCGCATCAGCGGCGGCCAGGGCCGGCTGAAGATCAGGAACGGTCTCTCCCAGGACGGCGTCGTCATCCTGGTCAGGGGCAGGACGAAGGCGATCAGCATCTACGTGCGCGCCCGGTCCACGGCCACCATCACCGACGTCAGGGACGGCACGTACCGGATCTACTTCACCACCGGCACGAACTTCAGCAGGTCGAAGGGCAGGTTCACGCGCAACGCGGTCTACCAGCGCTTCAACGACAAGCTGAAGTACCGGACGACCGCCACCAGGATCCCGGGCTGGTCCCTGACGCTCAACCCGGTCAGGGGCGGCAACGCGGGGACGAGCTCGGTCAACCCGAAGGACTTCCCCTCCTGATCGACAAGGGAGGCGGGCCTGCGGACAAAGCGTACGAAATGTGTGCACACTTGGATGTGCCCGATCGCCTTGCAGCAGAGCTCGACACCGTCCCCGACCACAAGACGTTCGCCACGGTGGACGAGGTGCACCAGCGGCTCGCCCGCCTGGCGGACGATCACCCCGGCGTCGCCACGCTGCGCAGGATCGGCACGTCCCGCCTCGGCGACCCGATGCTCTCCTCACCGTCGGCGACGGCCCCCGCCACGCGGTCGTCGCCGCCGGCCCGCACCCGAACGAGCCCATCGGCGGCCTGACCGTCACCCACCTGGCGAGCCGCCTGTGCGCGGACGCGGGGCTGCGCCGCGCCGAGGGCTGCACGTGGCACATCGTCGGCTGCCTCGACCCCGACGGGACCCGGCTCAACGAGGGCTGGTTCGCGGGCCCCTTCACGCGGGCGCACTACGGCAGGCACTTCTACCGCCCGGCCGGTGACGAGCAGGTCGAGTGGACGTTCCCGTTCGCGTACAAGCGGGCCTACTTCGACCGCGTGCTGCCCGAGACGCTGGCCCTGATGCGGCTCATCGACGAGACCAGGCCGGCCTTCCTGACCACCCTGCACAACGGCGAGTCCGGCGGCGTCTTCTCCTACCTCAACCGCCCGGAGCCGGAGCTGCAGGCCGTGCTGCGGGAGCTGCCCGGCCGGTACGGGGTGCCGCTGCACGTCGGCGGAGCCGAGCACCCGTCCGTCAAGCAGCTGGAGCCGGCCTTCTACCTCACCCCGAGCATGGAGGGCGTCTACGACTACGCCGAGGCGCTGGGCCAGGACCCGGTGGAGCACGTCGGCGGCGCCTCCAGCGACTCCTACGTCAGGAAGTACGGCACGCTGGGCCTGACGGCCGAGATCCCGTACTGGACCGACGCCTCGGCGGGCGACACCACGCCGACCGGGCGGACGTACCGTGACGTGCTGACCGAGCTCGCGGCGCGGCTGACGGACACCTCGGAGCTCCTGGACGGCGTGCTCGCGGCGGTCACGCCCGAGCTGTCCACGAGCTCGCCGTTCCTGCGGGCCACCCGCTCGTTCATCCCGATGCTGGCCGGGACGGCCGCCACGCACGCGGTGCGCGCGCCGGCGCCGGAGAACGAGCGGCCGGCCACCGTCGCCGAGGTGGCGTCCTGCCGGGACACCGTGCACAGCGCGCGGCTCAGGTTCGGCGGGATGCTGCTGCGGGCGCTGGAGGGCGAGCTGGCCGTGGGCAACGTCCGCCCGGCCATCCGGGCGCAGGCGCGCGAGCTGGCGCGCACGTACGACCGGTGGTGCGCCGAGGCGGAGGCGGGCGCCTGCGGCCCCACCCGCCCCAGCTTGACGGAAGATCCGGAATGCACCAGATTGATCGCGTCTTTCCGGACCGTTCCCAAGGAAACCAATGAAGCGATCCATCATCGGTGTCGCCGTGGTCGCGGGCATGGTGCAGCTCACCGCCATGCCCGCGCAGGCCGCCGCCTCCGCGTCCGACCCGGTCACGGCCCTGAAGGCCGAGTTAGCGCCGGGCCGCGCCGTCAACCTCCAGGCGACGGCGAAGATCACTTACCCGGGCGACCGGGTCGTCACCTCCGCCGTGGACGGCACGTTCGGGCTCGGCTCGCGCGGCCCCGTGGCGTCCGACCTGGGCCAGACCGTCCAGTACAGCGACAAGCTGCTGCGCGAGATGAAGAAGTCGAGCCCGAAGGAGACCGAGGGCCTTCAGGCCGGCCCCGTGCGGCTGATCTCCTCCGGCAGCGTGAGCTACGTCTCGGGCCCCGTCGTCGAGCAGACGCTGCTCACCCAGAACGCCGCCCACGTCCGCTACACGGGCGTGAAGCAGCCGCCGAGCAACCTCCTCGTCGAGGTCCTCGACCCGGCCACGCTCAAGGCGCTCGTGGCCGCCCGCTCGTCCTGGAAGGACGGCATCCTCAAGGGCACCATCAAGCCCGCCAAGCTGGCCGCAGTCTCCCAGCCGTTCGCCTCCCGTTACGGGACGCGCTTCAAGACCGGCAAGATCTCCTACACGCTGTACTTCGGTGACAAGGGCCTGGTGCGGCGCGTGGCGGTCAAGGCCACCCTGCCCGTGGCCAAGACCACGGTCCAGGTCGAGTCCGACACCCGGTTCAGCGACTGGGGCCGCGAGGTCACGGTGAACCTCCCGCTGCGCGGCGACGTCATCGACCGCGCCGAGGTCAAGGGCGACGTGCCCGCCGGCGTTCCGGGCATCTGGAACTAGCGCAGATCACGGCACCACGCGCCGGCCGCCGGAAAATCCGTGGCCGGCCGGCGCGACGCCCGCCTACACTGGACCGCATGTCGACACCCCGGACTTCTTAGCCAGGACACCCGCCTTCGCGCCACCCGTGTGTCCTTTCTAAGCTCCGGAGTGTATTTCCATGCTCACCTTCCGTGGTGTCGAGCTGCGTGCCGGCGCCCAGCTCCTGCTGTCCGGCGCCGCCGCCCACGTCGGCCCCGGCGACCGCGTCGGCCTGGTCGGCCGCAACGGCGCCGGCAAGACGACGCTCATGAAGACCCTCGCCGGGCGGCTCCAGCCCGCCGCCGGCGACATCGTCCGCACCGGCCCCGTCGGCTACCTGCCGCAGGATCCGGCCGCCGCCGACCCCGCCGTCGCCGTCCTCGACCGCATCCTGTCCGCGCGCGACCTCGACCGGGCGCTGCGCGACCTGCGGGCCGCCGAGAGCGCGCTCGCCGAGACCGGCGACGGGCGCGCCATGAGCCGCTACGCCAGGGCCGAGGCCGAGTTCCAGGCCCGCGGCGGGTACGCGGCCGAGGCGCGGGCCGCCCGCGTCGCCGCCGGGCTCGGCCTGCCCGACCGGGTGCTCGACCGGCCGCTCGGCACCCTGTCCGGCGGGCAGCGGCGGCGCGTCGAGCTGGCCAGGGTGCTGTTCGCCGAGCCGGGCGTGCTGCTGCTGGACGAGCCGACGAACCACCTCGACGGCGACTCCGTCGCCTGGCTGCGCTCGTTCCTGCTCGGTCACTCCGGCGGGCTCGTCCTGATCAGCCACGACACGGAGCTGCTGGCCGACGTGGTCAACCGCGTCTGGCACGTGGAGGACGGCCGGCTGGAGATGCACAACACCGGCTGGCACACCTACCTCGCCGACCGCGCCGCCGACGACCGGCGCAGGGCCCGGCTGCGCGCCGCCGCCGAGCGCAAGGCCGCCGCGCTGCACGCCCAGGCCGACCGCATGCGCTCCAGGTCCAGCACCGCCGTGCGGGCCCGCGACATGGCGCGCCGCGCCGACCGCATGCTCGCCGAGACCCGCCCCGCCCGCCGCACCGACAAGGTGGCGCGCATCCGGCTGCCCGAGCCCGCCCCCAGCGGGCGCATGCCGCTCGGCGCGATCAGCCTGACCAAGTCGTACGGCGGCCTGCCCGTGCTGACCGGCGTGGACCTCGCCATCGACCGGGGCAGCAGGCTCGTCGTCCTCGGCCTCAACGGCGCCGGCAAGACGACCCTGCTGCGCCTGCTGGCCGGGCACGAGCGGCCCGACTCCGGCCGGGTCGTGCACGGGCACGGGCTGCGCCTCGGCTACTTCGCCCAGGAGCACGACACGCTCGACCCGGCCACCACCGTCGGAGGCCACCTGGCCGCCGCCGCGCCGCAGCTCACCGACGGCGAGGCCAGGGCGGTGCTCGGCTCGTTCCTGTTCGGCGGCGACGACGTGGACAAACCGGTCGGGGTGCTGTCGGGCGGGGAGAAGACCCGGCTGGCGCTGGCCGGGCTGGTCAGCTCCCGGGCCAACGTGCTGCTGCTCGACGAGCCGACCAACAACCTCGACCCCGCCTCCAAGGCCGAGGTGCTGGCGGCCGTGGAGGCGTACGAGGGGGCGCTGGTCATGGTCACGCACGACCAGGACGCCGTGCAGGCCCTGCGGCCCGAGCGGGTGCTGCTGCTGCCCGACGGGGTCGAGGACCTGTGGCACGACGGCTACGCCGACCTGGTCACCCTGGCCTAGCCGCACACCTGGCGCCTACTTCACCGCACCGCCGGTGATGCCGGAGATGATCCTGCGCTGCGCGATCGCGAAGACGATCAGCAGCGGCAGGCTCATCAGGATGACGTAGGCGAAGATCAGGTGCCAGTTGTTGAGGTAGAGCCCGGCGTTGGCCACCTGGAACAGGTTCAGCGGCAACGTGTCCAGCCGCCCGCCGACGACGAAGAACGCGTAGAAGACGTCGTTCCACACGTACAGGCAGATGAGGATGGTCGCGGTGGCCAGCACCGGGCGCAGGAGCGGCAGGATCACGGAGAAGAACACCCGCACGGGCCCGGCGCCGTCCATCCGTGCGGCCTCCTCCAGCGACACCGGCACCGTACGCACGAAGCCCGTCACGAAGAAGATCACCGTGGACAGGTAGATGCCGACGTACACCCCGATCATGCCGACCGGGCTGCCCGCCAGGCCGAGCTGGCGCAGCAGGAGCACGATGGTGACCACGGCGGGCGGCAGCACGATGCCGCTGATCGCCAGCGCGTACAGCACCGCGTTGAGGCGGGAGGCGCGGCGGGCCAGGATCCACGACGCCATCGAGCCGAACGTGAGCACCAGCAGCACCGACGGCGCCACCACCAGCAGGCTGCCGAGGAACGCCATCGGCACCTCGCCCTGCTGCCACACCTGCGCCAGGTTCTCCCACAGGTGCCAGCGCGACGGCGGCGACAGGTCCGGCGACAGGGCCTCGCCCTGCGACTTGCCGGCCGTGACGACGACCAGCCACAACGGCACCCCCATGACGGGGACGACGAGCGCCACGACCGCGAACGGCCGCAGCCGGGCCGCCCACCCGCGCGCCACCGGCGACGGGGCCCGGCGGCGGGCTGCGGAGCCGAAGACGGGGACCGTCACAGGATCTCCTCCCTCCTGCGCAGCACGCGGATGACCGGGAGGGCCAGCAGCGCGACCATCAGGAACAACACCAGGCTCATGGCCGTGGCCTGCGCGAACAGGCCCTGGCCGAAGGTGCGGTAGATGAAGATGTTCAGGATCTCGGTGCTGCGGGCCGGGCCGCCGCCGGTGAGCGCCTGCACGATGTCGAACCCGTTCATCGAGCCCAGCAGCGCCGTGGCCACGTTGAACGTGACGGCCGGGGCCAGCAGCGGGAAGCGGACCGACCAGAACGCCTGCCACGGCGTGGCGCCGTCGATGCGGGCCGCCTCCGTCACGTCCTCCGGGATCGTCTTGAGACCCGCCAGGTAGATGAGCATCGACAGGCCCATCCACTTCCAGGCGTGGATCACCGCGGCCAGCACCAGCGTCCACGTCGTGCTGCCCAGCCAGGCGACGTCCACCCGGTGCCCGGTCAGCGCCGAGAGCAGGTCGTTGAGGCTGCCGTCCGGCTTGAGCAGGGCCTGGAAGACGTACCCGACGGCCAGCGCCGACATCAGCACCGGCACCAGGAAGGCCAGGCGGGCGGCCCGGTTCAGCCAGGTGTCCCGCTCCAGCAGCACCGCCAGGCCGAAGCCGAACAGGTTCTGGAACAGCGCCACCAGCGCCGCGTAGATCACCGTGACCCGCAGCGCGCTGAACAGCGTGCCGTCCGACAGCAGGTAGGCGAAGTTGTCGACGCCGGCGAAGCGGATCTCGCTCTTGAAGCTGGACCAGTCGGTGAAGGCGTAGACGAAGTTGAACAGGGTCGGCAGGAAGAAGAAGACGAACAGGATCGCGAACGCCGGCAGGAGGAACCACATCGGGTGCGTCCGGCCGCGCGCGACGTGCGGGGCGGGCGCCCGCCTGACGGCCTTCACCGGGCGGGTCAGCGTCTGCTGCACGGGTGGACTCCCTCAGAAGCCGGTCGCGCCGGCGGCCTTGGCGAGCTGCGCGAACTGCTTCTGCGTTGCCGCCGCCACCTGCTCCGGCGTCAGGCTGCCGGTGATCATGTCGGCCAGGTTCAGGTAGAGGTCCGGGTTGGCCACCGCCAGCGCCTGCATCGACCCGACGGCCTGCCCGAGCGAGGCGTGCACGTCCAGCAGCGCCCGCGGCACGCCGTCCGGGGTCGGCACGTCCGTACGCAGCGACACCGTCTTGCGGTCGGCCACGAACCCGGCGTACCCCGGCCCCATCCAGTACGCCAGGAGCTGCCGCGCCGCCGCCTCCCGCCTGGCGTCACCGGTGCGGAAGGCCACCAGCGCGTTCGACTGGTCGGGGATGAACGTGCCCACGTTGCCCGACGGCGAGATGGGGAAGAAGCCGATCTTCTCGTCCAGCTCCGCCGTGTCCGCCTTGGCCTGGAGCTGGCCGAAGAACGAGTTCACCTGCATCGCCATGGCCGCCTTGCCCGACAGCAGCGCCTCGCCCTGGTCCTCGAACGTCGCGGTCCTGATGTCGGCGTTGAACAGGCCCTCGTCGATCAGCGCCTTGTACTTCTTGATCGCGTCCAGGATCGTCTTGTCCTCGAACGTCTCCTTGCCCGTGTTGACCCGCTCCCACAGGCCGTTCTTGGCGGCGTCGGCGAGCTGCACCTGCACCCACCACTGGGTGGCCCACTTGTCGCCGGCCATCTCGAAGAACGGGGTCACGCCCTTGGCCTTGAGCGAGCGTGCCAGCTCGACCAGCTCGCCGAAGTTCTTCGGCGGCTCCTTGACGTGCTGCTTGTTGTAGTAGACGCCCTCGACGGCCGGGCTCGTGACGAGCGCCGCGTAGCGGGTCTTGTCGAGCAGGCCCGTCATGTCGCGCAGCTCGGGCGAGAGCTGGTCCAGCCACGGCGCGCCGTCCAGCGGCTGCAGGTTCGCGCGGGCGTTGAGCGCGGTCAGCATGGACGCCGTCGGCTGCCAGAAGGCCAGGTCGGGCTTGTCGCCGGTGGCCACCTTCGTCTGCACGCCCTGCTCGTACGGGTCCGGGATGGTGACGATCTCGGCCTTGGCCCCGGTCGCCCGGGTGAAGGCGTCGGTCACGGCCTTCGGCACGGTGTTGCTGTTCTGGGCCGCCCAGATGGTGAGCGTGACCCCGTCCAGGCGGGCGGTCGGGGAGGGCCAGGCGGCGGGGGCGGACCCGGTGGCGGGTGCCGCGGCGGGGCCGGAGGCGGGATCGCTGCAGGCCGCGACGGCCAGGACGAGGGCCGACGCGGCGGCGACACGCTGTGCGAGCTTCACGGTTCGGCTTCTTTCAGCTCAGAGGGGACGGACACGGAGGATGCGGGCGGTGGGTGCGGGAGTGGAGGCGGTGACGGTCAGCTCGGCGGCCCGCGCATCCCACGCCCAGGCCCAGCCGCCCGCCGCGGCGGGGTAGGCGGTCTCCACGATGAGGTCGCGTCCGGCGAGGTGGGGCAGGCGCAGCACGGTGGCCGGCGCGGCTCCCGGCCGGCGCCAGACCGCCAGGTGGGTGGCGTCCCCGGCGCGCAGGCCGAGGGCGAGCCACGGGTCGTCCCAGCCGGGCAGGCCCAGCGGCCAGCACGGGACGCCGCGCAGCAGGTCGGCCCGCAGGCCCTTGTGGACCCGCACGCCCTCCTCCACCAGGGCGAGCTGCTGCGGCGCCATCCGGGGCAGGTCGCCCGACAGGTAGAGCCGGCCCAGGATGCCCGTGCACATCGTGAACGCGATCTCCTCCCCGCTCATCCCCGGCTGCGGGTAGGCCCAGTTCGCGGCCTGCTCGGGCAGCACCGACAGCGGCGCGGCGACCGCGATCGGGGGGTAGCGCAGGAAGTCCTGCTGGTCGCTCGTGGACTGCAACTGCAGGCGCGCCAGCATCGCGTAGTCCATGCGCATCGCGCCCGAGCCGCAGTTCTCCAGCACCAGGTGGGGATGGCGGTCCAGGACGCGCTCCAGCCAGGCGAGATGGGCCCGGTTGTGCGCCAGCAGGCCCGCGCCGGCGCTGGCGGCGGCCACGTCGGTGCCCGCGCCCGGGTTGATGTTGTAGTCGAGCTTGAAGTAGCCGACGCCCAGCTCCTCCACCAGCCGGTCCACCACCTGGTCCAGGTGCGCGACCGCCGTCGGATGGCGCAGGTCCAGGTGGTAGCGGCCGTGCTCGGCCACCCGGACGCCGCCGCGCCGCAGGAACGCCTCCGCCGGCAGCTTGTCCGCCATCGGGCTGCGCACGCCGATCACCTCCGGCTCCAGCCACAGGCCGGGCGTCATGCCGTGGCCCGCGATCCGGGCCAGGACCTCCTCCAGGCCATCCGGGAACCGCGTCTGGGACGGCTGCCACTCGCCGACGCTGTCCCACCAGTCGCCGCCGTCGTCGTACCAGCCGGCGTCCACGCAGAACACCTGCGCGCCCGCCCTGGCGGCGGCGTCGATGAGGGGAAGGAGCTTGTCCGTGGTGGGGTCGCCCATGAGCGTGTTCATGTAGTCGTTGAAGACGACGGGCAGCGTGGCCCGGTCGGGGTGCGGGCGCACCAGCGCCCGCCGGTACGCCGTCAGCGCCGCCACCGCGCCCTCCACCCCGTCCCCGCTGACCGTCACCGCGACCGGGACCGTGGTGAACGACTCGCCGGGGGCGAGCAGCTCGCTCCACTGGTGGTCGAGGTCGGTCGGGCCGGACAGGGCGACGTACGCGCCGTCCAGCCGCTCGCCCGTCTCCCACCGCCACGGGCCGTTGTGCTCGATCTGCCACAGCCACGTGCGGCCGCTCTCCCGGTCGGTCAGGCCGCCCATGGGCACGTGCCGGCCGCTCGACCACGTGCCCTGGCTGGTCAGGGCGAACGTGCCCTTGCCGTGCTGGCCGTGACCGGACAGCCCGAGATCGGGGACGTGCTCCCCGAACGGCCGCCTGGCCCAGCGGCTCTCGCCCAGCCACTCGCTGTCGGCGTACAGCAGGTCGAGGCCGCCGGCCCGGCTCGCGGGGAAGAGCGCGGCGAACGAGGTGACCGCCAGCAGCGGCACCGGGTGCTCGCCGGTGTTCGTCACCCGGACCCGCGTCTGCACGGCGGGCACGCCGTCGGGGGAGCGCATGACCAGCTCGGCGTTGAGGCCGGACGTCTCGTCCCGCATCCGGATCCGCAACTCGTGCCAGCCGTCCACGTTCGACCGCGCGGACCCCGCGTACCGCAACCGGCAGCCCACCGCCGTCTCCGACAGCCGCTGCGAGGCCCTGGCCCGCCCCTCGCCCGGCACCAGCACCTCCACCAGCGGCTGGGCCAAGCGGGCCGCCAGAGCGGCCGACGCTACGGCCGGCACCACGGACGGCCCTGCGGACCGGACTTCGGGCTGGACTTCGGGCTGGACTTCAAGCGGCGCTTCGGACGGCACCTCGGGCAGCGCACCGGCCGACAGCTCGCGCAGCGACACGGGGCCGTCCGGGTGGATCTCCACGACGGCGGTGAGGCCGGTGTGCCCCCAGCGCACGGTCTCGACGACGTCAGCAGGCATCACGATCTCGCTTTCCTCAACAGCCATGTGACCGGTCACATGCATGCGCCTCAGTGTGAGCGGTCACACGTCGACGAGGGAACCCCTCTTTGCGGGATCGTTACACGCCGGTTTCCCACCCCGGCGACACCGGCCCGCGCATGGCGGGCCCGCACGAAGACGACAGGAGCGCGATGGCCGGGATCAGGGGCGGTGACGCGGTGGGGCGGTGGACTCGCGGAGCACCAGGGCCGGCGGGGTGAGGGCGGGCTCGGGCTGGGGGCCGCCGGTCAGCTCGGCCACCGCCGCGTGGAAGCAGGCCCGGCCCAGCCCGGCGAAGTCCATGCGGACGGTGGTCAGCGCGGGCGTCCAGTACGCCGACCCCGGGATGTCGTCGAACCCGACGATGCTGACGTCGCCGGGCACGTCCTTGCCCGCGTCGTACAGCGCCCTGCGCACCCCCTGCGCGATGTCGTCGTTGCCGCACAGGATCGCGGTGACGTCGGGGGAGGAGGCCAGCCGCTGCCCGGCCGCGTAGGCGGAGCCGATGTCCCACCCGCACCCGATCAGCTCGGGGATGGGCGCCCCGGCCGCCCGCAGCGCGTCGCGCCACCCGGCCAGCCGCCCGCCGGGCGCCAGGGCGGGATCGGCGCCCTCGCGCCCGCCCTCGGACGGGATGGCGACGTGGTGGACGGTGCGGTGACCGAGGTCGAGGAGGTGCTGGGTGGCGTCGGCGGCGGCGCGGCGCTCATCGAGCGCGATGGCGACCCGGCCCCGGTCGGGGGCGGCCGGCTCGGCGGCGGCCACGGCCGGCACGTGCTCGGGCAGCGCCTCCAGCACCGCGATGCCGAGCGGGTCGAACGCGATCACCACCACCCCGCCGGCGCTGGCGTCTCCGACGTAGTCGACCGTCTGCTTCACCTCGGCGGGCTCGGCCGACTCGACGACCCTGATGCCCATCGCCATCCCCTCGGCCCTGGCCGCCTCCTCCAGGCCCTGGAGCGTGGCGGCGTAGCCGTACAGGACGGTGTTGGAGGTGACCACGGTGATGCCGCGGGCGCGGCCCAGGCTGAGGGCGCGCGCGGTGCGGCTGGGGCGGAAGCCGAGGCTCTCGATCGCCGCCAGCACCGCCGTGCGGGTCTCGGGGCGCACGCGCGGGGACTCGTTCAGCACGCGCGAGACGGTCTGGTACGAGACTCCGGCGGCGGCGGCGACATCCCGGATGCTGGGCGCGGCGGCGGTACGGGGCGCGCGTCGAGGAGTCGGAGTCACGATCACATCGTAGGGCGGGCGCGCAGGGGAAGCGGAGTCACGATCACGTCGTTGGGCGAGCGCCTCGCAGGTCGGGTTTGCGGACCTTGCCGGAGGCGGTGCGTGGCAGCTCCGCGACGAGGTCGAAGTAGCGGGGGATCTTGTACTTGGCCAGCCGTTCGAGCAGGAAGCCGCGCAGCGACTCGCCGGTCACGTCCGCCCCGTCGCGGGGGATGACGAAGGCGTGCCCGACCTCGCCCCACGTGCTGTCGGGGACGCCGACCACGGCCGCCTCCGCCACGCCCGGGTGCTCGGCCAGCACGCTCTCCACCTCGGCCGGGTAGACGTTCTCGCCGCCGGAGATGAACATGTCCTTGGCGCGGTCCACGATGTAGAGGTGCCCGTCGGCGTCGCGGGTGGCGATGTCGCCGGAGCGGAACCAGCCGCCGCCGGCGAAGGCGCTCCGGGTGGCCGAGGGGTTGTTCCAGTAGCCGGGGGTGACGTTCGGGCCCTTGATGAGCACTTCGCCCGGCTCACCCGGCGCGGTGTCGGTCAGGTCGGGGCGCACCACGCGGACGTCGGCGAAGAAGACGGGCACGCCCGCCGACCCGGCCTTGCGGGCGCTCTGGCTCGGCTCCAGGAACGTGGCGCCGGGGGAGGTCTCGGTGAGGCCGTACCCCTGGCAGAAGACCAGACCGCGCTCCTGGTAGGTGCGGATGAGCGCCGGCGGCACGGGCGCGCCCCCCGCCATCAGGGTGCGCACGGACGACAGGTCGGCCCGCGCCCAGCGGGGCGAGCGGGCCAGCGCGGCGAACATCGTGGTGACGCCGAACATCCAGGTGACGCGGTGCTCGGCGATGAGGTCGTAGCAGCGGTCCACGTCCCAGGAGGGCATGATCACCGAGCGGCCGCCCTTGAGGAACGTCGGCAGCAGCGTCTGGTTCAGCGCGGCCACGTGGAAGAGCGGGGCGCTGACCAGGGTCACCTCGTCGCTGCGCAGGTCCACGCCGACGAGCATGTTGTAGCAGTTCCAGACCAGGTTGCCGTGGGTGAGGACGGCGCCCTTCGGGCGGCCGGTGGTGCCGGAGGTATAGAGGATCAGGGCCGGGTCGTCGAGGGTCACCGGCACGTCGAACGGCTCTCCTGGCTCGTCCGGCGAGAGCCAGTCCTCGTACGCGTGCTCGCCCGGCCCCGGATCGGCCAGTGCCACCACCGTGGCGGGAGCCTCCTGAAGCGCCCGGACGGCGGGGGCGCACTCCGGGGCGTAGACCAGCGTGGTCGCGCCCGAGTCGGCCAGCATGTACGCGATCTCGGGCGCGGCCAGGCGGAAGTTGAGCGGGACGAACACGGCTCCGAGCACGTGCGCGGCGAACAGCGTCTCGGCGAAGGCGACGTGGTTCGGCCCCAGGTAGGCGACCCGGTCCCCGGCCGCCACCCCGGCCCGCCGCAGCCGCGCGGCCAGCCGGGTGACGCGCTCGTGCACGTCGGCGTAGGTGAGGGCGCGCCCGCCGAAGACGAACGCCGTCCGGTCCGGGGTCATGAGGGCACGGCGGGCGGGCCAGCCGCCCAGTCCGGCGTTGCGCATGAAGTGCTCCTAGCGAGAAACGCTCCGGTCAGTTCCGGCTGCGGGTTTCGGCCGCGGCTGTGGCGGCGGAGTCGAGGTCGGTGCGGCTCGTCTCCCGCAGCGCCGCCGTGCACACCACCGTCAGCAGGCAGAACCCGGCGATGACGGCGGAGATCAGCCCCGTGCCGCCGCCCCCGGTCGACGCCTGGATCTGGGCGAACAGCAGCGGCGCCAGCCCGGCCCCGAGCCCGGCGATCTGGTAGCCGAGCGAGGCGCCGGTGTAGCGGCTGCGGGTGGCGAACAGCTCGGCGTACAGGGCGGCGAGCGGCCCGTACGTCATGGGGTGGATGATCGACTGGCCGAGCACCAGCGCGAGCGTGAGCAGCCCGACGCTGCCGGAGCCGGCCAGCGGGAAGATCGCGAACGCGTACGCGGCGGCGGCCACCGCGCCGGCCAGCACGATCGGGCGGCGGCCCACCCGGTCCGACAGCGCCGACCAGCCGACGATGCCGAGGACCGCGAGCCCCGACGACAGCGTGAGCCCGTTGAGCACCTGCTGGCGGGCGAAGCCTGCCTGCACCCCGTACGAGACGAGGAACGTGGTCAGCGTGCCCTGCAGCACGAACGGCGACAGCCCGACCCCGATGCCGAGCAGCAGCGCCTTCGGGTGGTGGCGCAGCACGTCCAGCAGCGGCGCCGAGCGCGGCGCGGGGTCCGACGACGCGGCCGAGGCGAACACCGGCGTCTCCTCGACCCTGGCCCGCACGAACAGGCCGATCGCCAGCAGCACGATGCTCAGCAGGAACGGGATGCGCCACCCCCAGCTCAGGAACGCCTGCTCGTCCATGAGCGCGGCGCTGCCGTTGAGCGCGGCCGTGGACAGCAGCATGCCGAACGGCGCTCCGGCGTTGGTGAAGCTGGCCCACAGGCCGCGGCGCCCGCGGGCGTGCTCGGCGGACATGAGCACCGCGCCGCCCCACTCGCCGCCGACCGCGATGCCCTGCACCACGCGCAGCAGCACCAGCGCGACCGGCGCGAGCGTGCCGAGCTGGTCGTACGTCGGGAGCACGCCGATCAGGGTGCTGGCCACGCCCATGAGCGTCATGGTGAGGACCAGCATCCGCTTGCGGCCGAGCCGGTCGCCGAAGTGGCCGAAGATGACGCCGCCGAGCGGCCTGGCCAGGTAGCCGGTGGCGAACGTGCCGAGGCTGGCGACGGTGGCGGCCAGCGGGTCGAGGTCGGAGAAGAAGACCTTGCCGAAGACGAGGGCGGAGGCGGTGGCGTACAGGAGGAAGTCGTAGTACTCGATGACGCTGCCGAGGAAGCTGGAGGCCACGGCGCGGCGGAGCTGGGTGGGGTTGGACATGCGTGATCCCGTTCGTGGGGGGTGTGGAAGGGAGTCAGGCGCTGCGGGAACCGGACGGTGGGGGGTCGGGCGGTGGGGTCAGGCGTAGTGGCGGTAGATGGCGCGGGCGACGCAGGCCGGCTTGGGCTCGCCGTCGATCTCGATGGTGAAGTCCATGTGCATCTGGACGCCGTCGCCCGGCACGTCCTCGACCTCGGCGACCCGGCCGGCCAGGCGGATCTTGGCGCCGACCTTGACGGGGGCGGGGAAGCGCACCTTGTCCAGGCCGTAGTTGATGCTCATCCGCACGCCCTGGATCTCCAGCAGCTCGTTGAAGAGCGGGATGACCAGGGCGAGCGTGAGGTAGCCGTGCGCGATCGTGCCGCCGAACGGCCCCTGCGCGGCCCTGACGGGGTCGGTGTGGATCCACTGGTGGTCGTTCGTGGCGTCGGCGAAGGTGTCGACCCGGTCCTGGCCGATCTCCAGCCAGCCGGTGTGGCCGAGGTCCTGGCCGGCCAGGGCCTTGATCCCGGCCAGGCCGTTCGCGGTGGTGGTCATGCGGCGCTCTCCTTGAGTCCGAGCAGGCGGGCGGCGTTGTCCTTGAGGATCTTGGGGCGTACCTCGGGCTTGATGTCGAGGGCGGCGAAGTCCTTGAGCCAGCGGTCGGGGGTGATCACGGGGTAGTCGGAGCCGAACAGCACCTTGTCCTTGAGCAGGGTGTTGGCGTAGCGGACGAGCTGGGGCGGGAAGTACTTCGGCGACCAGCCCGACAGGTCGATGTACACGGACGGCTTGTGGGTGGCGACGGCCAGGGCCTCGTCCTGCCAGGGGAACGACGGGTGCGCCAGGATGATCTTCATGTGCGGGAAGTCCACGGCCACGTCGTCCACCAGCATCGGGTTGGAGTGCCGCAGCCGCACCCCGGCCCCGCCGGGCACGCCCGCGCCGATGCCGGTCTGCCCGGTGTGGAACAACGCGATCGCGCCCAGCTCCTCGATCGCCTCGTACAGCGGGTAGGCGAGCCGGTCGTTCGGGTCGAAGCCCTGGATGCTGGGGTGGAACTTGAACCCGCGCACCCCGTACTCCTCGACCAGGCGGCGCGCCTCCCTGACGCCGGCGCGGCCCTTGTGCGGGTCGATGCTGCCGAACGGGATCAGCACGTCGGCGTGCGCGGCGCAGCTCTCGGCGATCTCCTCGTTGGCGATGCGCGGGTGGCCGGTGGCGTGCTCGGCGTCCACGGTGAACACCACCGCCGCGATGCGGCGCTCGCGGTAGTACGCGGCCATCTGGTCGATGGTGGGGCGCTCGTGCGAGCCGAAGTACTCCGCCGACGCGCCGAACAGCTCGGGGCTGAGCGAGGTGTGGCCGTCCTTGGAGATCTCGGCGTGCGTGTGCACGTCGATCGCGACGAGCTCCTCGACGTTCATCGCGGCGTTCATCACGGCGTTCATCACGGGGCCTTCTCGGCGGGGACCTTCGGGGCGGGGATCCCGTACGTCTCCGGCTCGAAGCCCTTGTACGCCTCGGCGATCGCGTCGGCGCTCCAGCCGCCGTCGGCGTAGGTGACGGCCTTCTCCTGCGGGTGCGACCAGAGGGCGAGCCGGTCTCCGCCGATCCCGATGGCCTGGCCGGTCACCTCCGCGGACGCGTCGGAGGCCAGGTAGACGATCAGCCCGGCCACGTCCTCGACCGTGCCCATGCCCTCGTCCCTGCGCAGCCAGGCGGGCAGCGGCGCGCCGGTGCGCTCGGCCTCCTCCAGGTACGGGGCGAAGGCGGGAATGGTCTTGGTCATCTCGGTGGCGGCCACCGGCACCACCGCGTTGACCGTGATGCCGGCCCTGGCCAGCTCCATCGCCCATGTGCGGGCCATCGCGACGATCCCGGCCTTGGCGGCGGCGTAGTTCGTCTGGCCGAAGTTGCCGCGCTGGCCGGCGGGGGAGGAGATGAGGATCAGCCGCCCGCCCTCGCCCTGCTCGCGCATCCGGGTGGCCGCGGCCCTGGCGCAGGTGAACGTGCCGCGCAGGTGGACGTCGATGACCGTGTCGAAGTCGTCGTCGGACATCTTCCACAGCACCCGGTCACGCAGCACGCCCGCGTTGGTGACCAGGACGTCCAGCCGCCCGAACTCCTCGACCGCGGTGGCCACCAGCCGGTCGGCGACCTCCGACCCGCCGACCGCCCCCGGGGCCGCCACCGCCCGGCCGCCCGCCTCACGGATGCCCCCGGCCACGCTCTCGGCGGCCTCGGCGGTCACGTCGTTGACGACGACCGCCGCCCCGGCGGCGGCCAGCGCCTCGGCGTAGGCCCGGCCGAGCCCGCGCCCGGCACCGGTCACCACAGCCACTTTTCCTGACAAATCCATACACGTCACCTCGCGTCGCGAAACGTTGGGCAAACTTGCGACCCGCGTCAAAGTTTTGCCCAATATCTCGAATCCGTCTACCCTCGGCTTGTGACTTTCCGCGACGGGGACGACCCGCCCCACGCTCCGGCCACGCGACCCCAGTCGCTGATGTTCAGCTTCCTCGGCGTCCACGTGCTCGGCCGCGACGTCGCCGTGTACTCCGGCAGCATCATCGACGTGTTCGCCCGCCTCGGCGTGACCGAGGAGGCCGTGCGCTCCACGCTCACCCGCATGGCCAAACGCGGGCTGCTGGCCCGGCACCGCTCCGGGCGCAAGACGTACTTCGCGCTCACCCCGCACGCCACCTCCGTCCTGGAGGACGGGCGGCACCGCATGTGGGAGACCGGCGCCGTCAACCGCGACTGGGACGGCGCCTGGACCATGGTCGGCTTCTCCCTGCCCGACGACCGCCGCGCCACCCGCCACGACCTGCGCTCCCAGCTCGTCTGGGCCGGGTTCGGGCCGCTGCAGAGCGGCATGTGGATCGCGCCCGGCGTCAAGGACGTGCGCGCCATCGTCGCCGGGCTCGGGCTGCGCGACCACGTCACCGTGCTCACCGCCCGCGCCGCCGCGCCCACCGAGACCGCCGACCTCGTCCGCAAGGCGTTCGACACCGAGCAGATCGCCGCCCGCTACCACGCCTTCCTCGACCGCTGGGACACCCCCGACCCGCAGCCCACCCTCCCCGACGACCTGGCCCGCCAGCTCCTCCTGCACACCGACTGGCTGCAACTCGTCCGCCAGGACCCGCACCTGCCCGCCGAGCACCTGCCGCCCGACTGGCCCGCCATCCGCGCCGAACAGGTCACCCGCACCCTCGCCGACGCCTACGACCGCCCCGCCCGCGACCTGGCCGCCAAGCTCCTCGACGAGCTCCCCCTCGGCCCTTGATCGCCTGGAGGGGGCGTGAGCAGCGCGAACGGGGGCAGGAGGCGGTCATGACACCATCTCCGGACCCGCACCAGCCGGACCTGCCGCCGACCCCGCGCCCCACCGTCGGGCCTCGGCCACCTTCGCCCCCGTCCTCTCCGGACGGTGGCGCCAGTGGTGACGGCGGCCCGCCCGCCGAATCGGCCCTCGAAACCGAGATCGGCCGCGTCAAGGAGCCCGCGCGGCTGCTGCGCGTCAGCACCATGGCCCGCTCCCTGCTCGACGAGGCCCGCGGCCTGACCCTGGACGAGCACGCCCGCGACGCGCTGCAGCACATCCACACGCGCGTCGTCGAGGAGATCGGCGACTCGGTCGCCCCCGAGCTCCGCGACGAGCTGCACCGCCTCCTGCCCTCCACCTCGGAAACCCTCACCCAGTCGGAGATCCGGATCGCGCAGAGCCAGCTCGTGGGCTGGCTGGAAGGCGTCTTCCAGGGCATCCGCGTCGGCCTCACGCTCCAGCAGGCCGCCCCGCCGAGCCTGCCCCGCCCGCCCGCTCCGGGCCCGGGTGCCGGCCCCTACCTCTGACGCCGCCTCAGAGGACGCGCCCGCCGAATCAGGTGCAGGCGCAGCGGTGGGTGGCCTCGACGAGCCGCCGGACGCGGTCGTCCCCGCCGGTGATGAGCTCGGTCATCCTGTTGGGCACGTAGGCGAACCCCAGCTCGTGATCCGGGTCGGCGTAGGCGAACACCCCGGTGACCCCCGGATGCCCGAACGCGGTGGGCGAGCATTCCCCCGGCCACATCGGCCCGCCCGGCAGCATGAACCCCCGCCCGTACGACGTGCGGCAGCGCAGCACCAGGTCCATCCCGCTGGCCTCGACGGTGCGGGCGCGGTCGGCGGTCTCCGGGCGCAGGAGGCGGATGCCGTCGACGTCGCCGACGAGCGCGGCGTACATGCGGGCGAGCCCCGCCGCGTTGCCGGCCCCGCCACAGGACGGGATGCCCGCCTGCGGCAGGCTCGCGGCGGCGAGTGGGTTGCCGGCCAGGGCGATGCTGCCGAACGTCGAGCGGTGGAAGAGGGACGCGGGGTCGCAGATGGCCTGGTTGAGGTCGGCCAGCTCGGGGTTGGCGCGCCCCTGGAGGAGCTGCTCCGCGGTGGGCGGTACGAGGTCCGCCAGCCGCCGTTCCCGGGCGTCGGGCAGGCCGATGTGCAGGTCGAGACCCAGCGGGCCGGCGATCTCCTTGGCGAAGAAGCGCTGCACCGACATCCCCGTGACCCGCTGCACGACCTCGCCGACCAGCCACCCCATGGTCAGGCAGTGGTACCCGTGCGCCCGCCCCGGCTGCCACGCCGGCACGGCGGCGGCCAGCGCCTCGCTCACCGCCGTGCCCCCTTCGAGGTCCAGCAGGGTCAGCGGCGGGTCGACGGTGACGACGCCCGACCGGTGGCCGAGCACCCACCGCAGCGGGATGTCCGCCTTGCCGCCCGCCGCGAACTCCGGCCAGTACGCCGCGATCGGCGTGTCCAGGTCGAGCAGCCCGCGGTCGACCAGCAGCATCGCGGCGGCGGCCACCAACCCCTTGGTGGCCGAGGCGAGGAGCGTGATCGTGTCCCGCTCCCAGGCGGTGTCCGCGCCGGCCCGGCCGCCCCACAGGTCGACGACGGCCCGCCCCCGCTGGTAGACGGTCACCGACGCGCCCAGCTCCCGCCCTTCGTCGAAGTTGCGTTGGAACGCCTCCCGCACCGCGTCGAACCTGGGCTCGCACCACCCGTGGATCTCGCTCAACGCCCCCTCCTCCCGGCCCTCAGGGCTGTCCCGAAACGTGGGGGGTCGAGGAGGGGTTGGTGGCTCGGGGCCGCCGATGTGGTGCCTCCCGACTACCCGGCCGGCCCGGCCCGAAACCGCCCGCACGGGGCGCTGATCTGCGCGGACGGCGTGATGGTGGCGGGAGTGAGCGGTGTGGTCACGGCTTCCAGGGCAGGGCCCGGCCGAACCGGACGAGCTGCCCGTAGTGGCCGGGATCGACCGGGCCGAGGGCCAGGTCGAGGAGGGGGACGGCGGCCTCGGCGGGGGAGGCGGCCGTGGAGACGTCCCACCAGAGGGCCGAGGTCGGCGTGTTGATCATGCCGGGGCAGACCGCGGCGAGCAGGATGCCGCGCCGCAGGTCGTCGCGGCGCTGGGCGGCGAGGGCGCGGACGGCGGCCACCTGGGCGATCTTGGACGGGATGTTGATGAAGGCGGGCCAGGCGCTCGCGGCGGCGCTGCCGTCCAGGACGGCGTCGCGCCAGGCGGCCACCTGCTTGTCCACCTCGTCCAGCGAGGAGAGCCCGTCGAAGCGGTCGTGCAGCACGGGCGCCAGGTGGCGGAGTGTGCCGAGCGAGCTGGCCACCACGAGGAAACGCCCGCCGTCGCGCAGCAGCGGCGTGAACGCGCGCATCAACCGGGTCGTGCCGAAGTTGTTGACCTGCGTGTACGCGTCCATCAGGGCACGCGGGTCGTCGTCCGGCCCGATGCGCATCACGGCGTTGCCGAAGACGATGTCCACGCCGCCGTGCCGTTCCTCGACGAGGCGGGCCAAGCGGGTGGCGGCGTCGGGGTCGGCGACGTCGAGAAGCTCGCCGCGGACCTGGGCGCTCGTCGCGGGCAGGCCCGCGACGGCCCGGGCGACGCGGCCGGCGTCGCGGCCGGTCAGGTAAACGGTGTCGGCCGGGCTCAAACGGCTGGCCAGGCCCTCCACCAGGGCGAGGCCCAGCCCTTGGGTGGCGCCGGTCACGAGGGCGATGCGGGGTCGGTTCGTCATGGAAACGACGCTAGGACCGGCCGAGGGCATGCGTCCAACGAGAGATGCTCATCTGTGGTATGCGTAAGTGTCATGGCCTTCTCCGACGCCTCGCTCACCGCGCTCCGGGTCTTCCGCGAGGTCGCGGAGCGCGGCACGCTCACCGCCGCGGCCACCGCGCTCGGCTACACGCAGTCGGCCGTCTCCCGCCAGATCGCCTCACTCGAACGCGCCGCGGGCGCCGCCCTCCTGGAGCGCAGGCACGACGGCGTCCGGCTCACCCCGGCCGGGCGGATCGTGCTGCGCCGCGCCGCCGCCGTCGTGGACCAGGTGGACGCGGGCGCGCGCGAGCTGGCCGGGCTGCCCGGCGAGCCCGGCACGGTGCGGCTCGGCTGGTTCGCCAGCGCGGGCGCCCACGTCGTGCCCCGGGCGCTGGCCGCGCTGCGGGCCGAGCATCCCGCCATCACCGTCAACACCCGCGAAGGGCTCACGCCGGTGCTGGTCCGGGCGCTGCGGGCGGGCACGCTGGATCTCGCGCTGATCAGCTCCGCGCCGCCGTTCCGGCCGCCCGACACCGAGACGCCGGCGCTGGAGGTCGAGACGCTCACCGAGCGGGGCCTGCGCGTGGCCGTGCCGGCCGGCCATCCGCTCGCCCGCGGCGACTACGTCGACGTCGCCGACCTGCACGGGCAGCGCTGGATCGCCGGGCCGGGGCGCTGGGCGGGCGGCGGCGCCGGCGACAGCACGGGGATGGGCGCCTGGCCCGGCCTCGACGAGCGGCCCGAGATCGCGCACTCCGCCCGCGACTGGCTGGCCAAGCTCTGCCTCGTCGCCGCCGGCTGCGGCCTGACGACCGTGCCCGCCATGCTGGAGGCCGCCGTCCCGCCGGGCGTGCGCGTCCTGCCGGTCCGCGGCGGCCCCCAGGAGCAGCGGCGCCTCCTCCTGGCCAGGAGGCCGGGCCCGATGCCCGAGGCGGCCGCCTGCGTGGCACGAGCGCTCCGCCAGGCGGTCCTGGCCACGGGCGCGACTCTCACGTCGCCCTGACCGCGAGGGCGCGGGGTGTCACGCCCCCTGACCGCGCGGGCGCGGGTCTTTACGCCCCCCTTGACCTCGGCCGTGGGTGTCACGCCCCCTTGACCGCGTACGTGACGAGCGTCGTGAGCACGTCCTTGACCGAGGCGCGCCGGCGCACGTCGCACATCACGATCGGGATGTGCTCGGCCAGCCCGAGCGCCCGCCGCACCTTGCCCGGCTCGTACCGGCGGGCCCCGTCGAAGCAGTTCACCCCCACCACGAACGGGATCCCACGCTGCTCGAAGTAGTCCACCGCCGGGAAGCAGTCCTGGAGGCGGCGGGTGTCGGCGAGCACGACGGCGCCGAGCGCGCCCAGCGCCAGCTCGTCCCACATGAACCAGAACCGGTCCTGCCCGGGCGTGCCGAACAGGTACAGCCACAACCCGTCGCGGATGGTGATGCGGCCGAAGTCCAGCGCCACGGTGGTGGTGGTCTTGGACTCCACGCCGGAGGTGTCGTCCACGCCGATGCCGCGGTCGCTCAGCAGCTCCTCGGTGTGCAGGGGACGGATCTCGCTGATCGTGCCGACCATGGTCGTCTTGCCGACCCCGAAACCGCCCGCGATGAGGATCTTGATGGCCAGGGCCGACGGGGCCCGGGTCGTACCCGGCTCAGAGACTGCGTAGCCCATCCAGCACTTCCCTGTAGATGCGTTCGTCGATCGTCTGCGCGACGGGGCGCGGGCGCTCGATGCTGATCAGGCCGTCCCGCCGCAGATCGCCGAGGATCACGCGGGTGATGTTGATCGGCAGCCTGAGGTGTGCCGCGACGTCGGCCACCGGGGTCGGCCTGCGGCACAGCGAGAGCACGGCGCGATGCTCGGGGAGCAGGTCCGCGGGCTGGGGCAGGTCGCCGACCGTGACCACGATGGCCACCAGGTCGAACGACTCGCCCTGCGGACGCGCCCGGCCCCCGGTCAGCCCGTACAGCCGGATCAGGGGCCCGGGATCCTCCCCTGTCACGGTCTCGCGCCGTTCCAGGCGGGTGCCGGTGCCGCTCCCCTCGGATGCGCGGACAGGTGCTCACCGACCCGCTTGACCATCAGCGCCATCTCGTACGTCACCATGCCCAGCTCGGCGTCGGCCGTGGCCAGCACGGCCAGCCGGGCCCCCTGCCCGGCGGCGGTGACGAACAGGAAGCCCTCCTCCATCTCGATGATCGTCTGCCGTACGCCGCCGAGCCCGAAGTGCCGGCCGGCCCCCATGGCGAGGCTGTGGCTGCCGGCGGAGATGGCGGACAGGTGCTCGGCGTCCTCCCGGGTCAGGCCGCGGGAGCTGCCCATCGACAGCCCGTCGGCGGACAGCACGATGGCGTGCCGGATGCCGGGTACGCGCTGGATGAGGTCGTCGAGCAGCCAGCTCAGTTCACTTCTGGGGTCAGGCATCGGGTCGATCGTCCTTTCGATTCCACATGTCGGGCTCCTGCTTCGCCTGCTGGCGCCCTTCCTGCCAGCCGCGTTGCATGGACGACATGAGCTGTGCGAGCTCTTCGGGCGAGCGTCCGGCGGCTCCCCGCCGCTCCGGCCGCGCGTCCACGCGCAGCTGGGGGGCGAGGCTGGCCTGCGGGATCCGCATCGGCAGCCCGTCGAGATCCTCGTCCGCCTCCTGGGGAGGCACGGTGACACTCCAGCCGGCGGGCGGCCCGGAGGTCGTGGCGGGGCGGGGCGGGGCCCCGTTCCCGAAAGCGTTGTGCGCCGGCTCGCCCTCCCGGCGGCTCTCCGCCGCCGGGGCGGGGAAGGCCGAGGAAGTGGGGAAGGATCCGGAAGCCGGCGAGGAGGCCGGGGAAGCGGGGAAGGATCCGGAAGCCGGCGAGGAGGCCGGGGAAGCGGGGAAGGCCCCGGAAGCCGGCGAGGCCGCCGGGCCCGCCTGGTCCGGCGTCGGCTCCCGCCTGGGCTCCGGCGCGGGCTCCGACATGAAGTCCGGGACGAAGTCGGGCATGGACCCCGTCGTGAAGTCCGGCATGAACTCCGGCATCGGCGATGAGTCCGTCCTGTTCTGCGCGGGGTCGGGCTCGAACCAGGTGCCGCGGACGGGCCGGGTCGACCGCCCGTTGACGCCCTCGTGTCCACCCGCGGGCTCGGCCGACGGCCCCGCCGTGAGCGCCAGCGGCTCGGCATCGGCGAGCAGGCTGGCGGGCAGCAGCACGATCGCGGTGGTCCCGTCGTACGGCGACCGCCGCAGCATGATCTTGATCCCGTGCCGGGCGGCGAGCCGCGCCACCACGAACAGCCCGAGCCGGTCACTGTCGGCCAGGTCGAACTCGGGCACGTCGGCCAGCCGGTCGTTCAGCTCGCGCAGGGTGGCGTCGTTGAGGCCGAGCCCGCGGTCCTCGACCTCCAGCGCCATCCCGTTGGCCGCGGTGACGCCGCGCACCTGCACGGTCGTGTTGGGCGGGGAGAACACGGTGGCGTTCTCCACCAGCTCGGCGACCAGGTGGATCACGTCGGTGACGGCGGCGCCGACGAGCAGCGGGGCGTGCGGCATGGGGGCGACCGTCACGCGGGTGTAGTCCTCGACCTCCAGCACCGCCGCCCGTACGACGTCGAACAGCGGCACCGGGTCGCGCCAGCGGCGCGCGGGGGAGGAGCCGGACAGGATGATGAGGTTCTCCGCGTGCCGGCGCATGCGGGTGGTGAGGTGGTCGAGCTTGAACAGGTCCTCCAGGACCTCGGGCTCGTCGGCGCGCCGCTCCATGGTGTCGAGCAGCGCGAGCTGGCGGTGCAGCAGCGCCTGGTTGCGCCGGGCGAGGTTGAGGAAGACCTGGCCGACGCCCTTGCGCAGGGCCGCCTGGCCGACGGCGGCCTCGACGGCGGTGCGGCGTACGGCGGAGAAGGCGTGCACGACGCGGTCCACCTCGGCGGTCTCGGCCCGGTCGAGGCCGGGGGCCTCGGTGGCCGGGTCGACGTCGTCGCCGCGGCGCAGCCGCTCGACGAGGCGGGGCAGCCGCTGCTCGGCCAGCTCGACGGCCGAGCCCTGCAGCCGCCGCAGCTCGGCGATGAGCGACTGGCCGAACCGGTAGGACAGCCACACGGACAGGATCACCAGGGCCAGGCCGAGCAGCAGCACGACCCCGATCCGCCAGTACGCGGCCGTCTTCTGCGCCTCGCCGGAGGCCGCCGCGCGGACCAGCTCGGCCTGGGTGTCGCGGTTGATCTGGGCGAGCACGGTCTCGGCGTCGCCGCGCCAGGCGGAGGCGGACACGGGGGGCGGCCCGCCGGTGTCGTAGGAGAACAGCTCATCCTCGACCGCCACGACCCGCTTGTAGGCGGTGCTCGCCACGAGCCGGTCGTAGGCGGCGCGCAGCTCGGGGCTGGCGTCCCGCTCGGCGTTGGCCAGGACGAGCCGGCGGGCCGTCATGGCGGCGACGAACGCGGCGCGGTCGGTCGGGGTCATGTTGCGGTGCACGAGCGTGGTGGTGAGCACGGCGTGCTCGCGCCACAGGTACTCGGCCGAGGTGCTGTAGGCGGTCATGCCGCGTACCGTCTGGTAGGCGGTGGCGTCGCTCATCGCGTCGCGGTCGATGAACTGCTGGTTGGCCACGGCGATCAGGTTGTTGTACGCCTCGATGATCGTCAGCGCGGGCGCCAGCACGCCGCCGTCGGCGGAGGCGCGCAGCGACTGCAGCCCGTCGAGGGCCTGCACCATCGCCTGCACCTGGGCCGGGGCCTCGTTGACGGCGTCGGCGTCGACGCTCGCGATGATCTCCCGCAGGCGCCTGACCTGGTTGTCGGTGACCCGCCGCTGCTCGATCAGCGGCTTGTACGCGGCGGTGCTGCCCGGCGCCTCCGCCGAGAGCTGCCGCTCCTTCTGCAGCTCGACGATCAGCTGCAGCACGGGTGCGCCGATGGACTCCCACCGGTTCTGGATCTGCGAGACGGTGGCGATCTCATCCACGCTGGAGTACGCGATGAACCCCCAGAGGGCCACCATGGAGACCAGCGGAAGCAGGAGGATCCTGAGCAGCTTGGTGCGAAGAGGCGGGGGGGAACTCATCGGTCAATGTCCAATTCCGCGCGTGGTGTGCGCGCCCGGGCAGTCGTGATCTTGCTACCGCCCCCCGAGGTTGCCCGCCACGACTGGGTGCGCCTGTGGTCCGTCCACTATGCCGATGGGGCAGTTGGACTTCAAGGTACGGATGCGAAGAAACCTCCCGAAAGTAATGTTGACTCTTTGTCAGCACACGGTTCGTGACGGTGATCGTGATGCGTTCACCATATGTAGTCAGACAAAAGCCAATTACTTAGACAAATGCCCCCATTCCGGTCACCGCGCGCCCGACGATCAGCGTGTTGATTTCCCGGGTGCCCTCGTAGGAGTAAATCGCCTCGGCGTCGGCCACGAACCGCGCGATGTCGTACTCCAGGATGATCCCGTTCCCGGCGAGCAACTCGCGCGCCCACCCGACCACCTCCCGCATCCGGCTCGTGCAGTACGCCTTCGCCAGCGCCGAGTGCTCGTCGCGGAAGACGTCGTCGTCCTGGAGCTGCGCCAGGCGCACCACCATGCCGAGGCAGGCCGTCGTGTTCCCCAGCATCCGGACCAGGAGATCCTGGACGAGCTGGAACTTGGCGATGGGCCGCCCGAACTGCTCGCGCTCCTTGGCGTAGCGCAGCGCGATCTCGTACGCGGCGAGCATGATCCCCACCGCCTGCCAGGCCACGCCGCTGCGGGTCCTGCGCAGGATCCGCGCCGTGTCGCGGAACGAGCCCGCCTCCTGCAACCGGTTGCCCTCCGGAACGCGGCAGCCCGACAGCGTGATGTCCGCGTTCTGCACCGTGCGGAGCGCCATCTTGTTCTCGATCTTCGTCGCGGTGAAGCCGGGCGTGCCCTTCTCCACCACGAACCCCTTGACGTGCCCGTCCGCCACGTCCCTCGCCCACACCACGACCAGGTCCGCGAACGTGCCGTTGCCGATCCACCGCTTCGCGCCGTCCAGCACCCACACGTCGCCCTCGCGCCTGGCCGTCGTCCGCATCCCGCCCGACACGTCCGGGCCGCCCGTCGGCTCCGTCAGCGCGAACGCGCCGATCCGCTCCATCCTGCTCATCGCCGGCAGCCAGCGCTCCCGCTGCTCCGCCGACCCGCACGCCGCGATGCTGCCCATGGCCAGGCCGGTGTGCACCCCGAAGAACGTCGCCATCGACGGGTCGGCCCGCGCCATCTCCAGCGCCAGGAACCCGCTGAGCAGGCCACTCGGCTTCGGGCCCGGGCACTCGGGATAGGCCAGCCCGGCGATGCCCAGCTCCGCGTACTCCTTCACCAGATCGACGGGGAACTCCGCGCGCACCCAGCACTCGTTCGCGATGGGCACGACCTTCTCCTTCAGGAACGCGCGCACCCGCAGCAGCGTCCCGCGCTCCTCCTCGGACAGCAGGCTCTCGAACCCGTACAGATCTCCGGTCAGCAGCTCAGACATGGCGGGACAGCTACCCGGGGCGCGCCCCGTGACACGAAGCGTGGTGATCGGCCGCGAGCGCGCCCGCACCGCACCCGCCCGCCCGCGCCCGGCCGCGCGCGGCGGCAGACTGGCGCACAGGGTCAGATCCCCGAGAAGGGCAGTGATGTGCCGATGCTCGACGTGTTCGACAGGTGCCGGCTCCACGACGACGTCCAGCCCGTCACCGAGATGGGCGCCTACCCCTACTACCACCCCGCCGAGGAGCGGCTGGCCGACGGGCGCGTCCGCGTCCACGGGCGCGTGCTCGTCTCCGTCGGCTCCAACGACTACCTCGGCCTGTCCGCCGACCCCCGCCTGAAGGACGCCGCCTGCCGGGCCGTCCGGTCACTGGGCACCGGCACCTCCGGGTCCCGCATGGCCAACGGGTCGCTCACCCTGCACGAGACGCTGGAAGGCCGGCTCGCCACGTTCCTCGGCCAGGAGTCGGCCATGGTCACCCCCACCGGCTTCCTCGCCAACCTCGTGCTCAGCGCCCTGGTGGGGCCACGCGACACCGTACTGGCCGACCAGCTCATCCACGCCTCTCTCATCGACGCCGTCCGGCTCGCCCGCGCCCGCCTGCGCCGCTACCGGCACAACGACCTCGACCGGCTGGAGCACCTGCTGCGGGAGTGCGACCCCGCCGGAGGCGCGCTGATCCTCACCGAAGGCATGTTCTCCACCACCGGAACGCTCTGCGACCTGCCCGGCACCGCCGCCCTCGCCCGCCGCCACGGCGTCCGCCTCATCCTGGACGGCGCCCACGACATCGGCCTCATCGGCCCCGGCGGGCGCGGCGCCGCCGAGCACTACGGGCTCGGCTCGGCGGTGGACCTGCACACGCTCGCCTTCTCCAAATGCTTCGGTACGACCGGCGGCGCCGTCGCGGGCCCCGAACAGATCATCCTCTACCTGCGCCACCAGGCCCGCTCCATGGTGTACTCGGCGGCGCTCTCCCCGGCGAGCACCGCTGCCGCGCTGGCCGCCCTCGACATCATCGAGCACGAGCCGGAACGCCGCCACCGCGCCCTGGCCGCCGCCGCCCGGCTCCGCGCCGACCTCACCGGGCTGGGATACGAGACGGGCGACTCGCCCACCACCATCATCCCCGTCCACGTCGGGGACCTCGTGCTGTGCTGCCGGCTGTGGCGGGAGCTGTTCGACGAAGGCGTCTTCACCACCGCCATGGTGCCGCCCGCCGTCCCCGACGGGCAGGCGCTCATCCGCGTCAGCACCACCGCCCTGCACACCGACCCGCAGCTCGACCAGGTCGCCGCCGCCTTCGCCGCGGCCGGCCGCCGCCTCGGGCTCATCCCCTGACCGCCCCTACACGAGGACGACCAGCGTCACCACCACGAGAACCGTCAGCAGGGCCAGCATCGCCACGATCACCAGCCACCTCGGATCCAGCCAGCCCGACCGCGCAGGCCGCGACGGGGCGTCGGGGTCGAGGAGGGCCCGCAGGAACGGGTTGATCTGGGCCTCCGGCAGCAACGCCTCCAGCACGGGGATCAGGCGCGGCAGCCGCGCACGCACCTCGGCCGGCTGCCGCCTGGCCGCATAGGTGCGCAGCTCGTGCAGGATCGCGGTGACGTCCTTGGCGGAGGTGGCCTGGGTCAGGTCGGTGCAGAGCATCTCGAACACATCCTGCTCCGCATACCGCCGCCCACCCACCCCACCTCCCGCCGCGCTCCCAGGACCGCCGCCCGCCGCACTGCCTGCCCCGCTCGCGGGACCGCCGCCCGCCGAGCTGGCCGCCGCGCCGCCTGCCGCGCTTCCGGGGGCGCCGCCGGGCCCGCTGCGTGTGGCGACGCCCGACGCGCCGCCCGGCAGCCCGCCCGCCGCACCGCCTGGCGCGCTGGCCGCCGCGCTGCCGGAGCGGGCCTCGCGTCCGGAGCGTAGGTCTGCGGTGTGCGCATCCGCGCTGGTGTGCGCGTCCGGGTGAGGGTGCGGGTCCGTGGGGCCGGGCGCGGGCGCCTCGTGCGTGGTTCCGGCGGGCCGCTGCTGGGCGCCCGGCACCTGGCCCGCCGCTCGTGGCCGTTGCAGCTTCGCCGTCTGCCCAGCGACGTGCGTGCCCGGCGCCTGCGCGGAGGCGGCCGGCGAAGGGGGCGGGCCGGGGGCGGTCCCGTACGGTGGGGGAGGTTCGACCTGGACGGCCACCACCGCGGTCGAGTCGTTCGTGACGGAGGCGAGCCGCCGCAGCCGCTCCTCCAGCGGCGTCCGGTCGGTGATCCCCAGCTGCTTGACCAGCCCCACGAGCCGATCCTGCGCGTACGCGTCCACGAGCACGGCCGCGATCGAGGCGTACGTGTCGTCCTGGTCGGGCAGCCGGGAGTCGACCCTGGTGCGGTGGGAGCTCTGGGAGGACGGCCCCGGCCACTGCCGCAGGAAGATGATCTCGGCGCCTGGCTTGAGGTCGTCGCTCTCGTACGTCGAGAACGTCTCGGGGTAGTGCCCGAGCGCGTAGTCGAGGATGTCGACCAGCCCCCAGAGCTGCACGATCGGGTTCCCGCCGGAGGCGACGGACAGGGGCGTGCCGGGGCGGCGCAGGCATTCGGCGACGATGGGGGCGAGGGCCGGCGCGGCGGCCCTGGACTCCCGGTCGAGCGCGGCGCGCGCGCTGTCGTACGAGCTGATCAGCTTGCCGAGGTCGAGCGGTTCGTCGCCGTCGGGCAGCCGGGCGGCCCAGCCGGAGGCGAGGGCGAGGGTCTGGCGCACGTTCGGCATGGCCATGGGATGGGTGGCGGCGCCGCCGAGGTAGGCATGGACGCGGATGGTGCGCCGGCTGTCGGCGCCGCCGGTGCGGGTGCGGGCGAGCACGACGACGCGGCCGTCCACGAGGAGCCGGCAGAGGCTGACGCCCGGCTCGGGCCCGGGGTCGAGCCAGGGTCCGAGCTGGTGGTACCAGCCTGCGGTCCGTTCCAGGGAGGTGCGTCCCGGCCCGAGCCCGCCGTGCTGCTCGTCCCATGCGAACTGGATCCAGTCGACGCTGGCGTAACGTCCCATCAGAGGCCCACCTCCGGGTAGCCGCGCAGGACGCCGGTCATGGCGAACAGCGAGATGAGGGGTTCGAGGACGCGGCGGGGCCGCACGCCGCGCCGGTAGCGGCCCTCGGTGGCGGCGGCTCCGGTCGCGGAGACGAAGTGCAGGGTGCACTTGCGGCATTTGTCGTAGGGGCTGAGCCACGCCTGCGCGCCGCGCCGGTGCAGGTAGGCGTAGACGTCGCGGCTCTCGCGCAGGACGGCCGCCGGGTCGAGCCGGTCGGGTTCGGCGTACAGCCACGTGTCGACGGGGGCCTGGAAGCGTACCGCGTCGCTCTTGGTGACGGCGATGGCGGCGGGGATGTCGAGCCGCCCGCCGGTCTTGGGCAGCCGGTCGAGGACGGCGCGGAACGACTCGTCGCCCATCCGGGCGGATTTGGTGGCGGCGTCGATGACGAACAGCAGCCCGCCGATGGCGGGCACGAACCTGGTGGCCTCGTGGGTGGCGCTGCGCAGCAGCTCGCCGGCGATGTCGAAGAAGGCGACAGCGGTGGTGTGCTGCCCGTCGTTGACGAGCAGCGCGTCGACGGGCTCGGCGGTGGCCCGATGGGTGGTGCGGTTGAGCGCGACCCGCTCGACGAGGAGGGGCCGCACGTACGAGTTGACGTACTCGGCGTGCCGCTCGATGTCCACGGCGTCGGTGGTCAGCCCGTAGGGCCGCAGCCCGCCCTGCTCGATGGCGCCGATCATGGAGGCCAGCAGGTGGGTCTTGCCCGTCTCGGGCCCGCCGACCAGGCCGATCACGAGGGGGCGGCCGTGCCGGACGTAGGTGTAGGGCAGGTGGTGTTCGAGCCCGGGGTCCGGCAAGGGGGCGGGGCAGCGGACGTGGGCGGCCCGCAGCAGGTCCTCCCGGCGCGGCCCGCTCACGCTGTCGAGGCGGAGCGGCTGGTACTGCCCGGCGGGGGTGCGCTCGTAGAGCTCGTCCTCGCTCCAGGCGAACTCGTGCAGGCAGATGGGGCAGAGGATCACCGGGTCACCACCCAGAGGACGACGAGCAGGGCGAGCAGGACGGCCAGCGGCAGCCAGCGGGCCCACCACGGCAGCGACCTGTCCGGCTCCTCATCGACGGGCACGGGCTGGGTCCGGGTGACCTGCTCGATGACGGGTTCGCGGCGGGCCTCGCGGGCGCGGTCGAAGGCGGCGCGGCCCTCCTCCAGCCCGAGGTCCCGCTCGACGGGCAGCGACTGCATGGGGTCGGGCATCCGCAGCCGCGCCAGCACCTCCTGGGCCGTCGGGGGCGAGCCGGAGAAGACGTCCGCGAGCGGCTGGAGCGCGGGGGTGGCCGACAGGTCGGGCACGCCGGCGATCTCGCGGCCGGTGACCGTACGGTAGATCACCATGCCGGCGCTCCACAGGTCGTCGGCGGTGGAGGCGACGCCCTCGCCGGAGCGTTGCGCGGGGGAGGCGTAGGGCGCCTCGCCCATGCGCAGCCGGCGGGTGCCGGCCAGGGTGGCGTGGCTGAGGTCGGTGAGCTGCACGGTGGTGCCGTCCCAGCGCACGGTGGCCGGCTCGATGCGCCGGTGCACGATGTCGCAGGCCGACAGGATGCGCACGGCGCGGAACAGGCTCGCCTGCAGCGTGCGCTGCTCGCTGATCAGCAGCGCGCCGAACCAGCGGCTGACCGGCTCGCCCCGGTAGTCGTACAGCAGCACGAACGGCTCCTCCTCGTCCAGGCTGAAACCGATGAGGCGGGGCAGCTCGGGCGGGTAGGAGCGGCGCAGCCGGGTCAGCAGCCGGGCGCCCATGCGGGCCTCGTTCTCCAGCAGGTCGTAGAGGTACTCGCGGTCGCGGCCCTCCGCGCGCGGCACCCGCCGCTGCACGAGCCTGGTGCCGGAGGCGAGGTGGGTGATCCGCCGCTCGAACGGGTCCTGCCACGGCTCCGCCTCCACCTCCCAGCGCACCGGGTCGCCTTCGGGGGAGTCGAAGTCCAGAGGCTCAGGCTCCATCACCACTCCAGTTCTCCTCCACCGTCCCGGGACGCAGCGGCACCAGGCGAAGGGTGCCGGCGTACTGGCCCGACCGGGTCCACACCACTCCGGACGGGTTCCCCTGGCCGCGTACGGCCCTGGGCGCGAACCGCACCGCGTACGCCTGCCGCAGCAGCAGCGACAGGTCCCGGTCGCCGCACAGCTGCAGCATCTGCCCGCCGGGCGGGGCCTGCAAGGCGCGCACGACCTGCTGCGACTGCCGCCACACGGCGTCCACCAGCTCCTGGCGGCCGGCGTCGGCGGTGCCGAACTCGGGCTTCTCCTGCACGCCCCGGTGCGCCAGGTGGTAGCGGTACTGGCGCAGCGTCTCGTCGACCCGCCGCTCCAGCCCCGTCTGCACGTCGCGGTAGTCGCCGTGCTCCAGCGCCGGCCAGCCGGGGTCGAGCCAGCCGGTCACCGCGTCGAGCAGGTCGCCGGTGATGACCTCGCGCAGCTGGCCGCCGCGGTCGCGCAGCCGCACGGTGACCTCCTCGTCCAGGGCCGGGCTGGCGGCGGCCTGCCCGGCCTCGGTCCGGCTCCATTCGGTGAGCGTCGCCGACACCTGCGCGCAGATCTCGGCCAGCGCCGCCGCGACCGTGCGGGCCGCGTCGGAGGTGTGCACGCGGGCCTGGCCCAGCGCCCACTCGCTGGCGGCGACCCGTTCAAGCAGGGAGCGCAGCTCGTCGAGCGCGGTCCTGGCCGGGCCGAGCGCCAGCTGCTCGCGCCACGACGCCCGCGAGCGCCGCCAGAACACGAAGCGGTTGAGCAGCCCCGGGGGGAACTCGGCGGGCGCGTGCAGCTCGTTGAGCAGCTCGTCGGGGCACCTGCGGGCGCAGCCGGGGACGAACGCGGCGCTGCCGATCGGCGCGCTCTGGTCGGCCAGCAGGCGCAGCCGCGCGACCAGCCGCGCCAGGCTCTTGCGCTCGGCCAGCGCCGACTCGACGTCGGCGCGCAGCTCGGCGACGATCTCGGCGTGCCCCATGCCGGCCGGGGCGGCGAACTTGACGCCGTTGGCGGCCAGCACGTCGGCGGCGTCCTCGTCGCTGTGGTCGACGTCGGCGAACAGCCGCGCGACGGCGTCGCGGAACTCGGCCAGCGCCCGGCCCGCGGCGATCACGTCGTCCACGACGGCCGCCCGGGCCGGGGCGGTGCTGAAGTAGCCGAGGTCGTCGAGCGACCGGCCGGCGCGGTCGAGCCGGTCGCGGGCCTGCCGGTAGAGCCGGTCCATCCGGCCGCCGGGGACGAGCGCGTCGAGCAGGTCGGCGGGCAGGTCCGCGCTGCCGCTGAGCACCGGCAGCGCGGTGGCCAGCGGCGAGCCGAAGACCGCGGTGTCCTGCTGGACCGGCCCGGCGAAGCGGTCGGCCACGTCGGTGAACGCCTGCGCGAGCACCTCGGGGTCGATCCGGCCCGCCACGATCCGCCAGCCGGGCGAGGCGGTGCCGTACGGGACCTCGCCCAGCTCGTTGACCACCTGGTCGAACACCTCGGGCTGGCAGAGCAGGTCGATGAGGATGGCCTCGGAGCTGACCCCGGGCCCGTGCGCGGCCTCGCCGGTGTCGGCGTTCCACAGGATGCCGCACGGGTCGCCCACCCACAGCACCCGGCGGCTCTCGCCGCTCAGCGCCGGCGGCAGGCGCGGCTCGGGGCCGAGCGCCACCACGAGCACCGACCTGACCAGGCGCGAGCTGAGGATGGCCTGGAGCGCCTGCTGCCCGCCGGCCAGCCGGTCGGTGTCGGTCACCACCAGGACCCGGGGCCCGAGCCTGGACACCTCCTCCTTGCGGAGGTCGATCACCACGACCATGCTCACTCCCCGGTGAGCGCGTCCAGGTCGCGCAGGTTGTAGGCGACGGCCTCGGCGACCCGTTCGAACGGCAGGTCGAGCGCGGCGGGCAGGGTGCCGGCCCAGAACGAGACGAGCTGGTCGGCCCGGTTGCGCGCCCCCGACGGCAGCTTCGGCATCATGATCTCCAGCAGGCCGAGCTGGTCGGCGGCCATGCCGGTCACCTGGTGGAAGAGCGGGTGGGGGGTGCTGAGCGTGCCCGCCAGGCCCTGCGGCAGGGCGTTCATCAGCTGCTCGCTCACCAGGCCGCGGAACTCCTCGTCGCCGCCGATCACCCACTGCTCGTAGGCCCGCAGGATGCTCGGCCACGAGGACGCCTTGCCGTAGCCGGTCAGCGGCAGCGTCATCGAGCCGCCCGCGACGTCGATGCGGATCCGCTGCGGCGAGCTCGGCTCGCCCTCGACCACGCTGACCTGCCCGTTCCACAGCAGGCAGAGCAGCCGGTGCAGGATGCGGACCCGGTGCTCCTCGGTGGTGGCGAGGTAGCCGAAGTCGTAGCCGAGCCGCTGCCGCCATTTCAGATGGTCTTGCGGCCGCTCGTGCTGCAGGGCGTCGGACCAGCTGTGCAGCACCTCGCGCAGCTCCCGGACCTGGGTGACGCTCATCGAGGTGCGGATCTGCACGACCGTCACCGAGTCGGCGTCGATGTTGCGGAAGTCGGGCGTGCCCGGCAGGTCGATCCGGTCCTTCAGGAACCGCTCCAGCTCGACGTCCTTGGCCGGCGCAGGGTAGGAGACGAGCACCTTCAGATCGCCCGTGCCGTCGGGGGTGAACCCGCCCGGCACCAGGTCGGCCAGCTTGAGCTGGAACTGCCGCACGTGCGGGTCGTCGCCGCCGCCCGTCGCCGCCTGCGCGAGGATGTCGGCCAGCGACGGCAGCAGCGGCTGCTCGCCCAGCAGGGCGGCCTCGTCGCGGTCCCTGAAGAGCTTCTTCACCTCCAGCTTCAGCCGCTCCCGCACCCAGGCCAGCGCGTCGACCGGCTTGCCGGTGCGCCAGGCCACGTCGTACGCGTGCCGCCAGCCCTCCGGCCCGATCAGCGCGTTCACCACGCCCGCCTCGCCGTCGGTCGGCCGCAGGAGCTGCCGGGCGACGAAGACGTCCACGAAGCGGCGCACGACCGCGTCGTAGAACGACTCGGCGCCCGCCGGCGGCAGCAGGTGGTAGACGCCGACGCGGGTCTCGTACAGCTCGCCCGCGCGCCGGGCGAACCGCTCGGGGTCGGCGTCGGCGTGCTCGGCGAACACCTCGGTGAAGTCGCGCACCTCGCGCATGAGCTGCTTGCGCAGCGGCTCCCAGCGCGGCATCTGGTCGGCCCACGCCCGGTGCCAGAGCGCCTGGCTGCGCCACAGGTACCAGGTGTCCTGGTCGTGCAGCGACGCCTGCACCTCCGGGTCGCTCCACTGCACCTTGCGGAGCAGCCGGTCGCGCATCGGCCGCGGCTGCGGCGGCGCCTCCGTCATGTTCTCGTACGGCTTGCGCGGCTGCGCCCTGCGCTGGTCGAGCAGCCCGGCGAAGCCCAGCTTGTCGGCCTCGTGCACGTCGCCGGGCAGCCCCATCACCACCCGGCGCAGCCGGAACGGATCGACGTGGCCGAGCCCCTCCATGGCGCCGCGCCGCACGTCCATGTCCTTGGCCATGGCCGGCACGACCCGGCTGAGCCGGCGTTCCAGGGAGGCCAGGTTGTCCTCCATCGCGCGCAGCCGGTTGGCCAGCGACTTCTGGATCTCCGCCGCGCCGGTCGCGGCGCGGGCCTCGGGCAGCGGCAGCGGCTCGCGCGTGTTGAGCGGCTCGAGGTTGGTGGTGGTGAACATGCGCCGGATCTCCTCCACGTTGCTCTCGGCCGCGCCCGGCGGCACGGCGCCGAGCTGCGTCACCGCGCGGGCCAGCAGCCGCGAGCTGACCAGGTCGGCCAGCTCCTCCACCGGCACGGTCATCGAGGAGACGAACGCCGTGGACACGCCCCGGTTGCCGATGCCGGAGGCGGCCGGCACCTCGCGCTCCACGGCCCGGTTGATGAAGTCGTCGGCGAAGGACGACTCGCCGCGGTCCTCCATGCCGCCGACGGCCTCGCCCGCCGTGCTCGGCCGGGTGCCGGCGAGGGAGACGATCAGCGAGGCGATCGAGCGGTGCAGGTCGTCGCGCTCGACGCCGGGCGGCATCGTGAACAGGAACGCCGTCTGCACCGTGCCGGTCGCCAGGCGCACCTCGCCCTTGCCCGGGTAGCGCACGCCCAGCTCGCCGACGATGCCCTGCTCGTCCACCTGCGTGCCCGCGTGCGGCGCGTTCTGGTCGTCGACCAGCCGGAACAGGTCGAGCAGGCTCGCCCCGGCGTTCAGCCTGGCGCGCCGCCCGCCGCCCTTGCCCTCCACGAACGCCGACGGCATCACGACCAGCGGGTGGATGCGCGCCCTGATGTGGTTGCGGGCGAAGGCGTCGCCGATGAGGTGCAGGTAGTCGTAGAAGATGCCGCTGCCGGTGCCGCCCGCCACGGAGAAGGCCACGAACACGTCGCAGGTGCGCCGCAGCCGGCCGCCCAGCGCGGCCAGCTCGCTGCCGGAGTTGCTGATCGCGCCGATCGCCGTCTCGATGCCGTGCACGACCGGCTCGACGCCCTGGCGCATGCGCTCGAACAGGGCCGCCCTGGCCACCGTCGGGAGCTGCCCGGCGCCCCGCATCAGCGGCGCGACCAGCGGCTCCTGCTCGCGCGGCGGCAGCCAGTCCTTCACGTGGTCGCCCAGCGTGGCCCGCAGGCTGCGCGCCACCTCCGGGTAGGAGTCGAACCGGGGCACCACGTCGTGGATGAGATGCGCCGTGCGGCTCGCCGCCGGCAGCTCCCGCTCGGTCGGCACGACGCGGCGCCGGGTGCGGTTCAGCTCGTCCTCGTTGAGATCGACGTAGACGAACTGCAGGCAGGAGGGCAGCTCGTAGGGCTGGTAGTTCTGCCAGCTGAAGTTCCTGATCAGGTCCATGCCGTCGGGACCGCACAGCTCGTCACGCAGCCAGCGCTCCAGCTCCACCCCGACCCGGCAGCCGGTGCCGCCGAGCCCCACGAACATCATCGGATCGAAGATCCTCATGCATCCCTCACAACAGGTCGTCGCCTGGCATCGGTCGGTGGGTCGTCCTGCTCTGGTACGGCTCCGCGGCTCCGTACGCGGGCTGCTCGGCGCCGCCGCCCCTGGCCCGGCCGTCGTCCACGCCGAGGTACATGCCGTTCGGCAGGGCGATCGGCCGGCCGGGCACGAGCGGGTCGAGCTCCTGGCCCGACGGGTCGCGCACCAGCACCGTGCGGCCCTGGCCGCGCCGCACGGCGTAGCCGCTCCCGTACGTGCGGACCAGCCGGCCGTCGCTGACCTCGAACGTGAACTCGGGCCCCTCGCCCAGCGGCGCCTGCAGCCGGCTGATGTACGGCTCGCCCGGCCGGTCGAACAGGTGCAGCGTCAGCTCGCTCGGATCGGCTGCCCGCCGCCGCGCCCGCCGCCTGGCCAGCAGGAACGGCAGCGCCAGCGCCAGCACCACGAGGATGATCAGCAGGGCCTGGAGGGCCCGCTGCCACAGCGGCGTCGGTGGCTGCACGTCGACGTCCACGAACTCCTCGGCCACGACCTGCCCGGCCGGGTCGAGCACCTGGATCGAGCCGCCCACCGGGCCCCGCCCGGCGTCGGCGGCGACGCGCAGCTCGAAGCCCTGCTCGGAGCTGCCGGTAGCGGCCTGGAGCCGCGGCGCGGAGAGGCTGACGGTGCCGGGCACGTCCACGAGCCGCAGGCCGAGCTGGACGGGCGCGGCGTCGTTGGTGACCCGGACGGTGCCGGCCACCGTGCCGCCCGGCTCGACGGTGACCGCCGGGAGCTCCACCTGGGCCCGCAGGTGGTCGGCCGGCCCGGCGATCCGGGTCGCGTACGGCCGCTCGTCGCCCGCCACGCCGGGCCCGGTCACCTTGCCGACGAAGGCCAGCGCGCCGATGGCGGTGGCCGGGATGACGACCTGGCCGGAGTACTCGCCGTCGCCCTGGGCCCGGTCGGCCCCCTCGCCGGTGTCGCCCAGCTCGACCGGCGCCTCCTGGAAGCCGTCGCCGGACATCCGCGCGCTGAAGCGCAGGCCCGCCAGCGCCTCGGGGTCGGTGATCGTGCCCGTCCTGGTCTGCAGGCGCAGCCGCACGTTCACCTGCTCGCCGGGGCGCGGGCGGGGGTTGCTCAGCGAGATGGACGCCCGCAGCGCGCCCTGCCAGACGACGGTGGCGCTGACCTCCTGCCGGCTGACGCCTGGCGGCGACTTGAGCTGGATGCGCCACTGGCCGGGCAGCGGGTTGCGGATGCGCAGCGACTCGACCGGGCCCGCCTCGCCGGCGGCCTGGAACGTGGACTCCTTCATCTCGCCCTGCTTGGGCACCTGGGCGCCGTCGGGGTCGAAGTAGGTGACCTGGATGCGCTTGTCGCGCTTGACCACCACGATCGAGCCGTCGGTGGCGATGATCGGGATGTTGACGTGCAGGTCGACGGTGGCGCCCGCGTCGAGCGAGTCGCTCACGGACTTCTCGATGCCGGCGCACCTGGCGTAGGCGAACGCCTCCAGCAGCGAGCGCTCCACGTCGGCCGACGTGGCGACGACGCGGGCGGTCGGCGTGGTCGTCTTCTGGTCGCCGCAGGGCTGGGTCCAGCCGCCCGCCGCGAACGCGTCGAGCGCCGACTTGTCGGCGGAGCCGAAGCCGAGCGGCCAGATCTGCACCTGGCTCTGCTTGGCGTCGCCGAGGCTGCGGGTGATCTGCGCCTGGGCGTTGGCGTTGCGGGCCTGCTCGTCGGCGCCGTACTGGGGGCTGCGGCGCACGTCGAGGACGCCGTCGGTCAGCAGGAACACGATCTTGGCGCGCTGCTGGTCGTCGGGCTTGCCCATGATGTCGAGCGCCTGCTCCAGGGCGGCGGCGTGGTCGGTGTCGTTGCCCTCGTCGGTGCCGCGCAGGCGCAGCCGCTCCACGCACCGGCCCAGGGACTCGCGGTCTTGCGCGGTCTCCACCCCGGTCAGCGGGCACACGATGTCGACCGCGGACTGGCCGGGGCCGTTGGAGCTGCCGAAGCCCACCACCGCCACCTGCGACTTCGGTGAGAGCTCGCTGAGCGCGATGAGCTGGGCGGCGGCCCGCTCCCGCTTGACGTCCTGGTCCTTCAGGCTGCCCGACTCGTCGACGAGGATGACGACGCGGACGGGCTTGACGTCGGACGGGGGAGCGGCCTGCGCGGCCGTGGGGAAAAGGGCCGCGGCGGTGGTCACGGTGAGCGCGAAAAGAAACCTGAGGGATGAAGTGACGCGCACAATGCCTCACAGTTGGCGATTTTCTTAACCGCAGAACGGAGAGAAGCCCCGAGAAGTTTCAGCCCTGCTTTGGGTCGCGACGTCTGTCAGATTGTGCGTGTCCGTAATTTCCTGTGTCTGCCCCGCATACAGGGATCCTAAAGGGCGGGTCACGAGCTGAGACGCCCCCGGATGATTCCGGTTGGGCACGCGGTGGTGAGATTCGTGAGGCCGCTGTGTCAGTCCAGCCTGTAAATACCGTTATATGCGCATTTATCGGTAGAAAGGGTCTTGCTCAGCCGCGCGTCCGCTTGGTCAGGACGCGCTTCATGCGGCGGGCCAGCACCGCGCGCACCCCGTCCTGGCCGCGCCGCGCCACATGGAGCTGGCGGCGCAGCGTGCCGACCTCGCGCCGCAGCTCCACGGTGCTCCTGCGCCAGCGGGCCGCCTCCTCCCGCCACTTGGCGACCTGGGCGCGCAGCCGCTCGGCCTCCTTCGCCAGCCGGGCCGCCTCCGCCTCGGCCCGCACCCTCGCCCGGTACGCGGCCCGCCGCCCCACGATCTCGACCGGCTCGTCCCCGAAGCCGTACTCCTCCCCGACGACCCACCGCACCCCGGACACGTCGTCCACGGCGTCGTCGAGCGGCTCGCCGGGGCGGGCGACGAGCCGGGCGCGGGCCAGGGCGGAGACGCGTTCGAGCCGGGCCGCGACGACCCCGCCGGGCGTCTCCGCCAGCAGCACCTGGACCAGGCCGAGCCCTTCGGCGCGGGCCAGATTCAGCAGCCTGGCCACGCTGTCCTCGCCCGGCACCCAGCCCGGCGGCAGGCGCAGCACGAACGGGACGGACGGGTGCACCTCCTCCCGGGTCGCCAGCAGCACCCGGCTCTCGTGCTCGTAGTGCCCGTGCACCAGCACCAGGTCCAGGTTCGGGTCCTGGAGCGGGGCGCGGCGGTCGCGGTCGAGGGTGTCCCACGGGCCGACCAGCACCACGGACAGGTCCGCCACGGTCGAGGCGAGCAGCGCGTCCACGGCCGCGCGCACGGCCTCGTAGCCGGCGGTGCCGTCGAGGACGGCGGTCACGTTCGGCACCTTCCAGCGCCGCGCCGGATGCGTGCGCAGCCACTGGTAGGCCGGGATGCGGTCGGCCACGAACGCGTGGCTGACCCGGTCGATGCGCTGCTGGTCGCGCATGCGCATGGTCGGGCCGAGGTGGTAGGCGCGGGCCCGCGGCTCGGGCACGAACACCGCGCCCGCCTGGTAGAGCCGGAACCCCATCTCGGTGTCCTGGCCGAGGATCAGGTCCTCGTCCATGGGCCCGGCCGCCTCGACGAGGCGGGCGCTGACGGACGTGGCGCCGCCGACGTGCAGGCTGAACGGCCGCACCGGGTTGTTCGTCAGCCCCTCCGTCCGCTCCACCAAGCCGACCAGCCACGCGTGCGGCTCGGCCGGCTCGAACGCCGCCTCCAGGTCGTCCGGCAGGACGGCGGGCAGCGGCGCGGCGGTGAAGCGGATGTACCCGGTGACGGACAGGTACGGCGCGGCGTGGTGCCAGCGCATGTGCGCCTCGACCGCGCCGGGCGTGAGCACGACGTCGGAGTCCAGCCAGTGGATCACGTCGCCGCTGGCCTCGGCCAGCCCGGCGTTGCGGGCCGCCGCCCGGCCCGGCCGCTCGCAGCGCACCAGCCGCGCGGAGGTGCCCGCCGGGAGCCGCAGCGGGGGCGTGCTGCCGTTGTCCACGACGATGATCTCGGTCAGCTCCGCGGGATACGTCTGCCGCGCCAGCCCCTGCAGCACGAGATCCAGCTTGTCCTGCGCGCCGTAGGCCGGGATGATCACGCTGACCCGCAGCTCGGGCGTGAAGTGCTCCGGCGGTCGCAGCACGCGGTAGTCGTTGCCGCGCACGCGCCTCGCGGCACCTTCGACGGACATGCCGGCGCCCCCCGTGAAGATCGGCCCTGATCGGTGAGGGGGCTCACCTTAAGCTCTCTACCTGGGAGAAAGCTGGGTCTCAACGGGGAAATCGACATTTCCGCAGCTCAGACTTGACAGCTTTCACCCAGGAACGCTCCTCGCCGTCACGGGGGCCAGCCAGAGGCCCGCCAGCGCGTCGATGAGGCCGGCGGCCGTGGCGTCCCAGCTCGCGTGCTCGTCGTCCGGCCGCTCGTGCAGGGCCCCCTCGTGCAGGGCCCGCTCGCGCTCGGCCAGGGTGTGCACCACCAGCAGGCGGCTCATGTCGCCGCGCTCCCTGTGCACCTCCTCCGGCAGGTCGGGCAGCAGCCGGAACATGCCCTCCAGCGTGCGCGCCATCGACGGCGTCGCCACCGACTCCTCGACGACGATCTGCCGCAGGGACGGCACCGTGTCGAACTGCGCCAGGCAGCGGGCCCGCCAGCTCGGCACGCCCAGCGCGCCGAGCTGGCCGGTGGCGGGCCGTACCAGGCAGGCGATCCACGCGCGCGGGTCGTCCGGGTCCTTGATCCGCGCCAGCATGCGCGTGCGGCGCTCCTCCGTCACGGCGGTGTGGCGGCGCACGATCGCCCGCACCAGGTCGGCCTTGGTGCCGAAGTGGTAGCCGACGGCGAAGTTGTTCGCCTGGCCCGCCGCCTGGCCGATCTGCCGGTTGGACACCTCGCCCACGCCGTGCTCGGCGAAGAGCCGCTCGGCGGCGTCGAGGATCGCCTCGCGGGTGTCGCGGGAGCGCCCCGCCCTGCCGGGACCGCTGCCGGGAGCGCTGCCGGAACCACTGTCGGAGCCGCTGTCGGGGCCGCGCCGCGGGCCCCGGCCGGGCCGCGTGCGCGCGGTTTCGGTGGAGGACATGCTCACCACCGTACGGGGACCCGCTCCAGTCCGCCCACGATCAGGCCCTCACGGCGCGGCAGCTCGGCGGCCGGGATCGCCAGCTCCAGCGTGGGCAGCCGCTCCAGCAGCACCTTCAGCACGGTCTGCAGCTCGGTGCGGGCCAGCGACTGGCCGATGCAGGAGTGCGGGCCGACGCCGAAGGCCAGGTGCGGGTTCGGCGAGCGGTCCAGCCGCATCTCGCCGGCCGCCTCGAACTGCCGCTCGTCGCGGTTGGCCGAGGCCATGCTGCAGATCACGGTCGTGCCCCGCGGCAGTCTCTCGCCGGCCACCTCGACCTCCTCGGTGAGGTAGCGCGGCATGCCGAAGCCGGGGTTCGCGTCGAAGCGCAGCGCCTCCTCCGCCGCCGTGCGGATCAGCGCGCGGTCGGCCAGCAGCGCCTCCCACCTGCCCCGGTCGGCCAGCAGCAGCGCCATCATCTTGCCGATCATGTTCGCGGTGGTCTCGTGCCCGGCCACCAGCAGGCCCTTGGCCGTGGCCAGCATGAGCTGCTCGGTCAGCCGCCCGTCCAGGCCCTCCACGTACGACAGCAGCTCGCTGACCAGGTCGTCGCCCGGCTCGGCCCGCTTGCCCTCGACCAGCGCCACGAGATAGCCGTCGAACTCGGCCTGCGCCGTGTCGATCTCCTCCTGCGTGAACCTGGTCATGCTCAGCATCGTGTCCGACCAGTACGCGAACTTCTCGCGGTCGGAGTCGGGCACCCCCAGCAGGTCGCAGATCGCCCACACCGGCAGCGGGAACCCGACCGCCGACACCAGGTCGCCCGGCGCCCCCTCGGCCACCATCCGCTCGACGAGCAGCTCGGCCATCTCCTGGATCCTGGGCTGCATCGCGGTGACCCGCTTGGCGGTGAACGCCTTGCCCACGAGCTGCCGCCACGCCCGGTGGTTCTCCCCGGTCATGCCGCCGGCGGTGGTGGCGCCGAACACGCCGCCCGACTCGTTGGCGGTGACCCTGGCGGCGTCCTCGGCGTCGAGCTGCCGGGTGAAGCGGGGGTCCGACAGGACCTGCTTGACGTCGTCGTACCTCGTGAGCAGCAGCGCGGTGTCGCCGCTGGCCAGCCGGACCGGCGCCACGGGGCAGCCCTGCCGCAGCTCGGCCCACTCCTGCGGCGGCTCCAGCGCGGTGGGGTTGCGGAAGGGGTATTCGGGCGCTTCGGTCACGGTCACACTCCCTTGACACGACGGTGGTCCTGAGTCATCCAAGTCACCGCGCTGAGTTAAGTCAAGCGACTCAACCTCCTCGCACCGAAGGATCAAGCATGATTTGCTGCTTTCATGCCGAATCCTTGGAGGCCCCTCCTCGCGGCGGGCGTGACGCTCGTCGTGGCGCCGGGGCTGGCGGCGCTCCTCTACCTCGCCGGCCGCCCCGAGCCCGCCGGGCTGCTGACCGGCCTGGCCGCCGGGCTCCTGCTGCGCGACCGGCCCGCCAGGGCGGCCGTCGCCACCCTGTGCGGCAGCGCGACGGCGGTCGTGCTCGGCCTGCTGTTCGTGCAGGGCCACAACCCGGACGGCGCCGACTTCGCCGACGCCATGGCCGGCTGGCCCGGCTGGCCGGCCGGCGCCGTGCTCGCCTACGTGCTCGCCGCCCGCCGGCTGCCCCGCTGGGGCCGGCCCGCCACCCGCACCCTGGTCACGGCCGGCGTGCTCGGGGCCGTGCTGTGCTGCGCGCAGCTCGTCATCGCCAAGACGGCGGGGATGACGCTGTGGGAGGACTACCACGAGTGGGACGGCCCCGGCCTCTACCGCGACCTGACCAGGGCCGCCTGGTACCCCGCCGCCGCGGTCGTCGTGGCCACGCTGACGGCGACCAGAGTGCTCAGGGAGCGTGACGGGCGGGTCGCGGCCGGGGATCTCGGGAGGTCGGTCGCGACTGGGGAGCGCGGCGGGTTCGTCGCCGTGCCGCTGGCCGCCTGGCTCGGGTGCGTCGTGGCCGGCGGGCCCGTCCAGTACGCGCAGGCGCTCGGGGCGGGGCCGCGGGAGGCGTTGCTCGCCCTGCTCGCCGCCCTCGCCGGCGGCGCGATCGGCGCCGCCGGCGCCACGGCGGCCCTCGGGCGCCCCGGCATCTGGTTGGGATTGTCCGCCTTCGTCCTGCTGTTCACGGCGGAGGAGGCGACGGGCGGCTGGATGATGGACCTCCCGGAATTCGAGATGGGCCTGTACGGTCCGGCCGCGCTGGTCGCCGCCATCGCGGCCTGGACGGCGTGGCGGGAGCGGAGCACCGGGGCGGGCGTCGTCGCCGGGCTCGCCGGGCCGCTGCTGATCTGGTCCGTCTACCTGCTGGTCGGCCTGCGCCACTACGACCACGCCTCGCAGAGCGGCCCGTACGGCTACGCCCTGCTGACCGCGCTCGCCGCGATGGCGGTCGCCCCGGTGGCGGCCGGCCTGGCCCGCGCCCTGCGCCCCGCCCCGCTGCCGGGCCCCCGCGGCCCCCTCGGGGTCACGTCGCGGTGAGGCCGTGAGCGCGGGCGGCCGGCCGCGCTCACGACCCGGGGCAGGCGGTCAGGGGATGGTGATGCGGCCCGCGCCGGCGCCCGCCGTCACGATGGACTTGACGCTGGAGGCGCTGTCGAGCGAGTACGAGTACGGGATCGACTTGACGCTGCCACCGGCCTGCCCGCTGCCGGAGTTGACGAAGTGGTTGTTCCGGGCCACCAGGCTGCCGGCGGGGGAGCTGCCCTCGCCGAGGTGGTAGGGGTCGTCGGTGTTCTCGAAGTAGTTGCCCTCGACGAGCACGCCGGCCTCCTGGGTGGAGGCGACGCCGTAGCTGCCGACGTTGCCGTAGTAGTTGTTGAAGACGTGCACCGGGTTGCCGAAGCGCACGCGCGGGTGGCGCTGGTTGGTGCCGTCGAACCAGTTGTGGTGGTACGTCACCCGCAGGTGCCCCCGGTCCTCGGAGCCGTTGCTGTCGCTGTGGCCGAGGAGCATGGTCTTGTCGTGGTCGAAGAACCTGTTCCAGGAGACGGTGACGTAGTCGCTGGACCGCTTGATGTCCACGGCGCCGTCGTAGCCGTTGCTGAAGGAGTTGTGGTCGATGTAGACCCGGGTCGAGTACTGGACGTTGATGCCGTCGTCGTTCCAGTTCTTGAAGGTGAGGTTGCGGATGATGACGTTCGACGCCTGCGACACGTTGAAGCCGCACCCGGAGATGGTCGCGCCCGCGTTGCCGATGACGGTCTTGTTCGAGGTGACGCGGAGCATGCCGGAGCAGGAGATCGTCCCGGAGACCCTGATCACGGCGGCGGAGCCGGACGACAGGGCGCTCGTCAGCGCGGAGGCGGAGGAGACGGTCGTGGGGGGCGTGCTGCCGCCGCCGGTGGTCCCGCCGCCCTGCGTGGCCCAGCCGACCAGCGGGGTGTCGGCCGCGGCGGGGACCGCGGTCGCCGCGGTCAGTCCTGCGGCCGCGGCCGCCAGGCCGGTGACGACTGCCAGGACACGTCGTGATGTACGCATGAGTGTGCTCCTACCTACTGCGGGTTGTCTGTAGGTGCTGTGCGTGCCAGTCGTTCACGTATGTGAACGGCTTGCATGGGAGTGAACGACAGCGACGCTAGGAAAGCGCTTTCCCCTCGTCAATGAGCTCCGGGGGCCCAATTTTCCGGGGCCGGCGTCGTGGCCGGTCAGGGCATAACAGCCGGGATTGACCGTGGTGAAACTTTCAGGTCGAGCCGGCTCCCGTGAAAGCGATCGTGCCGATCGGTGGAGAGACAGTGATCCGCTTTCCACGATCGGGAGCACGTACATGCGAATGAGGACGAAGCGCGGGACCGCGGGGGCGTTAGCGCTCGCCGCCGCCCTGGTCGCCGCGCCACCCGCCCCCGCCGGTGCGGCGGGCCCCGCCGCCACCAAGGAGGAGGTCTCCGCCGGGCGGACCGTCACCCTCATCACCGGCGACCGGGTCACCGTCATGGACGGGGGCGGCGCGGTGATCAAGGCCGGTGCCGGGCGGGACGACATCACGTTCACCACCGGTGAGAGCGGCGGCAGGCTGCGGGTCGTCCCCAGCGACGCCCGGCCGCTGCTACGGGCGGGCCGGCTCGACCCGAGGCTGTTCGACGTCACGGGGCTGCTCGAATCCGGCTACGACGACCGGCGCGGCAGCGTGCCGCTCATCGTCACCGGCGCCGGGCAGCCCAGGACGATGGCCGCGGCCGGAGCGGTCACGCCGCTCACCGCAGTCGGCGGGTACGCGGTCGAGGCCCGTCCCGACGCGTTCTGGCAGGACCTCACACGCCGCCGGTCCTTGGCGTCCGGCGCGAAGATCTGGCTCGACGGGCGCAGGAAGGTGTCGCTGGACGTCAGCGTCCCGCAGATCGGCGCGCCCGCCGCCTGGGCGAAGGGGCACACCGGCGCGGGCGTCAAGGTCGCGGTGCTCGACACGGGGATCGACGCCACCCACCCCGACCTGGCGGGCAAGGTCGTCGCCAGGAAGGACTTCACGGAGACGCCCGACGAGCGGGACCTCGTCGGGCACGGCACGCACGTCGCCTCCACGATCGCCGGGAGCGGCGCCGCGTCCGGCGGGCGCTACCGCGGCGTCGCGCCGGACGCCGAACTGCTCGACGGGCGGGTGTGCGAGGAGATCTACTGCACCGACTCCGCGATCCTGGCCGGCATGCAGTGGGCCGCCGAGCAGGGCGCGAAGGTGGTCAACATGAGTCTCGGCACCGCCGACACGCCAGAGGAGGACCCGCTGGAGCAGGCGGTGCGCACGCTCAGCGAGCAGTACGGCACGCTCTTCGTCGCCGCGGCCGGCAACGCGGGCCAGGACCGCGCGGTCAGCAGCCCCGCCTCGGCCGGCGCGGCCCTCGCCGTGGGCGCGGTGAACGCCTCCGACGAGCCCGCGCCGTTCTCCAACCGCGGGCCGGGCCCGGCCGGCGAGGTCAAGCCGGACATCACCGCCCCCGGCGTCGAGATCACGGCCGCGCGGGGCAAGGACAGCCCCGGCTCCGGCCCGTACGTCACGATGTCCGGCACCTCGATGGCCACCCCGCACGTGGCGGGCGCCGCGGCCATCCTCGCGGGACAACACCCGGACTGGACGGGCGGCCTGCTGAAGGCCGCGCTGATGGCCTCCGCCGAGCCGGCCGCCGGGACCGGCGTCTTCACGCAGGGCGCCGGCCGCGTGAACGTGGACCGCGCGACCGCCCAGTCCGTGACCGCCGAGCCGGCCACGCTCGGCTTCGGCCGGCAGGCGTGGCCCCACGACGACGACCGGCCGGTGGCACGCAAGCTCGTCTACCGCAACCCGTCCGCCGCCCCCGTCACGCTCACCCTGGAGTCCCAGGCCGGCGCGGCGTTCTCCGTCAGCCCGGCCACGCTGACCGTGCCCGCGGGCGGGCAGGCCGAGGCGACGGTCACCGCCGACACGCGGGCCGACGTCCCCGACGGCCTGCTCGGCGGGTACGTCGTCGCCACCGCCCCCGGCGGCGTGCACGTCAGCACCCCCGTCGGCGTGGAGAAGGAGGTCGAGAGCTACGAGCTGACCGTCCGCCAGACCGACAGGAGCGGCGCCGCCACCGGCGACTTTGAGATGTCGATCGCCCGGCTGGACGCGGAGACACAGCCGATCGTCGTGTTCGGCGGCGAGAGCACCTACCGCGCCCGGCTGCCCAAGGGCAGATGGTCCGTGGACACCGTGGTCCTGGACGAGGCCGGCCTCACCCTGCTCGTCCAGCCCGAGGTGATCCTCGACCGCGACCGCACGATCGAGGCCGACGCTCGGCTCGGCCGCCCGCTGCTGGTGCGGCCCCCGGCGGACGGCGCCACGCCGAGCCTCGCCCAGGTCGTCTACCAGTGGCAGGAGCCCGGCGGCGGGTTCGCGCGCGGCTGGCTCGGCCGCTCCTTCGACCGGCACTTCACCGCCCAGCTCGGCCCCGACCGCGCCGACGACCGGCTGCTCAGCATGGTGACGGGCCAGTGGACGGCCGGCACCTCCGACTACCGGCTCGCCTGGTTCGAGCCAGGACGGCTGCCCACCGGCTTCGAACGCTCCGTCACCCCCGAGGACCTGGCCGTCGTCCGCCGCGACTACGCCGCCCACCTGCCGGACGCCACCGCCGAGACCACCAGCCAGGCCTGGCCGCGCCGCGGCAGCATCCCCTCCAACCTGGCCACCGTCCCGACCGCGCTCCCGTCCACCCGCACCGAGTATGTCAACACCGACGACGGCGTCCGCTGGCAGCACCACCTGTTCGAGTACGGCTCCGACGGCCGGCTCAACCGCTTCGAGTCCGGCTTCACGCACTACCCGGCCGGCCGCACCACGACCGAGCTGTGGAACCGCGGCGTCTTCGGCCCCTCGCTCCCGACCGGCGACCAGCCCGGCGACAGCCTCAGCCGGACCGGCGACGTCATCTCGGCCGACCTCCACCTGTTCGGCGACGGCCGCGGCGCCCTCGGCCTCTCCACCCGCGCCACCGAACACCTCACCCTCCACCGCGACGGCAAGCCGGTGGCCGAGTCGCCCTCCTTGACCGCCGACCTCCCCGTACCGGCGGGCCGGGCCACGTACCGGCTGGCCGCCGAGGCCGGACGCGGCGCCCCCGCCACCCTGTCCACCCGCGTGTCGGCGACCTGGACGTTCCACTCCGACACCACACCCGCCCTCACCCGCCTCCCGGTGTCCGTGGTCCGCTTCACCCCCGCCCTGGACGCCCGCAACACGGCCCCGGCCGGCCGCCGCTTCACCGTCCCGGTGACGGTGCACCGGCTGCCGGGCAGCACGGCGACCCGCCCGCGCACGCTGTCGGTCGAGGTCTCCTATGACGACGGCGCCACGTGGCAGAAGGCGCAGGTACGCGGCCCCGCCGTCGTGCTCCTGCATCCGGACACGCCGGGGTTCGTGTCGCTACGGGCGACGTCGACGGACATGACGGGCAACACGGTCGAGCAGACCGTCATCCGGGCGTACCGGATCGCCTGAACCCGGACGGCAGCAGCCGCCGGTTGCGGACCAGCCAGATGGCTCGCTCCAGGTCCGGGGTCTGGTAGCGGTCGTCGGCGAGCGGTGCCACGTAGCGTCTGAGTTCCGTCAGCAACGCGCTCGTGGTGGTGGCCAGGGGGAGGCCCGTCATCCGGTCGGCGATGAGGTCGATGCCCTGGGCGGCCATCAGGTACTGGACGGCCAGGACGATCTCCAGCCGGTCCAGGTTCTCGTGCAGGTGGCGGGCCGAGGCGATGGCCATCGGGTTGTGGTCCTCCTGGCCGTCCTTGACCGGGCGGGACAGGGTGCCGGCCGGGGTGGCCCTGGCCTGCATCTCGGGGATCAGGGCGGCGGCCACCGTCTGCACCTGCACCAGGCCGGAGTTCAGGCCGACGGGCGGGCCGGCCAGGTTCGCCGGGAGGCCGTAGCTCCACCTGGGGGACAGCAGGCGGGCGGACAGTTCCTGGGACAGGACGGCGACGTCGGTGATCTCCGCGTTCAGGGTGTCGGCCAGGTGGCCCATGACGGAGCCGTCCCAGTTGCCGCCCATCACGAACTCGTACCCCGGCCCCCGCTCGCGCCGGAACACCAGCGGGTTGAAGGTGGAGGAGTTGGCCTCGCGGGTCAGGGTGCGGCGGGCGTCCGCGAGCGTGTGCCGGAGGCCGGCGAGGACGTGCGGCGCCGCCCGTACCGACACCGCGTCCTGGACGCGGGGCTCGGGGCTGAGCCGGCGGCGGCCCTCCGCCGTCATCCAGCGCGAGCCCGCCACCATCGCGCGCAGCCGGGCGGCGACCGCGCTCTCCTCGGGGATGTGGCGTTCGGCGTGGGTACGGGCGTCCAGTGCGCCGCGCTCGGCCCTGGTCGCCTCCATGAACAGGGCGAACGCCCCCTCCGCCTGGTCGGCGAGCGCGGTGGCGCGGTGCACGGCGTGCGCCAGCGTGGCGGCCAGCACGGTGCTGCCGCTGACGATCGGCAGCGCCTCCCCGGCCTGGAGGGTGAAGTCCCTGGGCAGGCCGGCCCGCGGCAGCAGCTCGGAGGCGGGCCCCTCCTGGCCGCGGTAACGCACGGGGGCGTCCTCGCCGATGGCCGCCAGGCCCGCTGCGGCCTGCGGCTGCAGGTCGCCGGTGCCGAGCGAGCCGATCTGCGGCATCCGGGGCACGACTCCGGCGTTGACCAGGTCCAGCAGCCGCTGCGGCACCTCGGGGCGGACGCCGGCGTGGCCCCTGGCGAGCTGGTTCGCCTTGAGGACGAGGGCCAGCCTGACCACGTCGTCCGGCAGCGGCTCGCCGACGCCGGCGGCGTGGGAGCGCAGGATGTTGCGCTGGAACCGCTCCTGCTGCTCCGTCGTGAGCGGCCGATCCTTGAGCGGCCCCAGCGCCTGGTTCCAGCCGTAGACGCGCTGGTCGTCCAGCGCGGCCAGCGCGCCCGCCCGGGTCCTGGCCATCGCGGTACGGGCGGAGGGCGCGAGCCGCGCCGACACGGGACGCCCGTCGAGGATCGCGAAGGCGTCCTGGAGCGTGAACGAGCCGCCGTCCAGCACGAGATCGAGCGGGCGAGGCGCCGGCTGCGGTGCCCGGTGCAGTGCTGGGTGCGGTGCCGGCCGCAGTGCCGGGGGAGGCGGGGGCTCGGCGACCGCCTGTCCCGGTACGCACAGGACGGCGACCAGGCCGAGGGCGGTGGCGATGCGTCGGGTCACGGGGGCCTCCCTCGGCTCGGCGGAGATCGGTGCGCCTCTCGTCATGGCGATCGGTGCGCCTCTCGTCATGAAGGATCGGTGCGGCTCTCGTTATAGCGAGAGCGCCACGCGCGCGGACGGTGGCCGGGGCGGGGCGGGAAGAGTGCTGACCCGATGTCGACTGTTTCCATGACGAGCGTCCGGCAGGCGCCTTCCACGCGAAGAGCCCGATACCGTCTACTGGCATGGAGATCTGGATCAACCCCGCGTGCTCGAAGTGCCGCTCCGCGCTGTCCGTCCTGGACGCCGAGTCCGCCCAGTACACCGTGCGCCACTACCTGGAGGACCCGCCGAGCGAGCCGGAGCTGCGCGAGGTGCTGTCCAGGCTCGGCCTGGAGCCGTGGGACATCACGCGGACGGGTGAGGCGCGGGCGGCGGAGCTGGGGCTGGACGGGTGGCCGCGGGACGCGATGGCGCGGGACCGGTGGATCAGGGCCTTGGCGCAGAACCCGATCCTGATCCAGCGGCCGATCATCACGGCCGATGACGGGTCCGCGGTGATCGGCCGGTCCGAGGACGCGGTCCGTTCGGTGCTGTAGGGGCCGAAGGCGGAAGGCCGCGTCCCCGAGGGCGATTTCGGGGAACGCGGCCTTCCTGGTCCGAGAAGGATGGGCGTCTAAGGCCCGTGGGGGCGGGCGTCAGGCGCCCGTGACGGCCTCCTCCTTGGGCGCGGGCGCCGGCAGGTCGAGGCTGTCGCGGAGCTTGGCCGGCTTGAGGAAGGCGGCGGCGATGAGGCCGACGACGGCGATGGCCGCCGAGATGAGGAAGATGTGGCCGGTGGCGTCGCCGTACGCGGCCCTGACGATCTCCTTGATCGGCTCGGGCAGCGCGGCGATGTTGAGGCTGCCGCCGGCCGCGGCGGCGTCGCCGCCGACCGGGATCCCGGCCTTGGCCAGCCCTTCGACGATGCTGGTGGCGACCTGGTCGGCGAGCACCGCGCCGAGCACCGACACGCCGACGGTGCCGCCGAGCGAGCGGAAGAACGTGACCGCGCCGCTGGCGGCGCCGATCTCGCTGAGGGGAACGGTGTTCTGGATGACGAGGACGAGGTTCTGCATGGACATGCCGACGCCGATGCCGACGGCGAGCATGTAGAGGGAGATCAGCACCAGTGAGGTCTGGTGGTCGATGGTGGCCAGGCCCCCGAAGCCGGCCAGCAGGACGACCAGGCCGACGAGGATGTACGGCTTGGTCTTGCCGGTGTTGGACACCATCCGGCCGCTGATCGTGGACGACAGCAGCACGCCGGCCATCATGGGGATGGTCAGCAGGCCCGCCTCGGTGGGGCTGAAGCCGCGGCCGATCTGGAAGTACTGGCCGAGGAAGACCGACCCGCCGAACATGGCCATGCCGACCGCGAGGCTGGCCAGGATGGCCAGGGCGGGGGTGCGGCGCCGGATCACGTGCAGCGGCACGACCGGCTCCTTGACGACCGACTCGACCCAGGTGGCCAGGGCGAGCAGCACCACGCCGCCGCCGGCGAGCGCGGCGGTCTGCCAGGACAGCCAGTCGAAGTCGTTGCCGACGAAGGTGACCCAGATGAGCAGGATGCTGACGCCGGCGGCGATGAGGGTAGCGCCCCAGTAGTCGATGCTGACGTCGGCGCGCCGCACGGTGGGGATGTGCAGGGTCTTGGCCAGCAGCGCGAACGCGGCGATGGTGAACGGCACGGCGATGAAGAAGCACCAGCGCCAGCCGAGCCAGGAGGTGTCGGCGATGAGGCCGCCGAGCAGCGGGCCGCCGACGGTGGCGACGGCCATGACGGCGCCCAGGTAGCCGTTGTAGCGGCCGCGTTCCTTGGGGGAGATCATGGCGGCGATGACGACCTGGGCGAGGATCTGCAGCGCGCCCATGCCGAGGCCCTGCAGCGCGCGGAACGCGATGAGCTGGCCGGTGTTCTGGGCGAAGCCGCAGGCCAGCGAGCTGAGCATGAAGATCACGATGGCGATCTGGAGCAGCAGCTTCTTGTTGAACAGGTCGGCGAGCTTGCCCCAGATGGGGGTCGAGGCGGTCGAGGCCAGCAGCGACGCCGTGACGACCCAGGTGTACTGCGACTGCGTGCCGTCCAGCGCGCCGATGATCTGGGGCAGCGCCACCGAGACGATGGTGCCGCTGAGCATGGCGACGAACAGGACCAGCAGCAGGCCGCTGAGAGCTTCGAGGATTTGGCGGTGGGTCATCGGCTCCGCCGCTGCGGGCGGCGCTGCCGGCTGTGCACTCACGCGCGACCTCCGTTTCACGTTCTAGAGGGAAGAGATCAACCCGGACACCTTACATGCACATGGGGCAACTTTGCGCATTGAGCATTTATTCCCGTTGGGTAAGCTGTGCTCATCATGGGCAACACCACAGGTCTCCGGGAACGCAAGAAGGCCCTGACCCGGCAGGCCGTGCACGAGGCCGCGCTGCGGCTCACCGTCGAGCACGGCCTCGACAACGTCACCGTCGAAGCCATCGCCGACGCCGCCAACATCTCGCGCCGCACGTTCTCCAACTACTTCGACGGCAAGGAGGACGCGCTGCTGTACGGCGACGAGCAGCGCCTCGACACCCTCGTGACCCGGGTGCGCGAGCAGCCGGCCGGCCGGACCGCCTGGCAGGCGCTGCGCGGCGCGTTGCAGATCCTCTACTCCGAGACCGGCGGGCCCGACCGGGAATGGCACCAGCGGGCCCGCCTGGCCATGAACCACCCCTCGCTGCTGGCCAGGCAGCTCGCCGGGCGGGTACGGCTGGAGCGCGAGCTGAGCCAGGCGGTGGCCGGGCGGGAGCAGCCGGGGGACGTGCGGCCCGAGGTGATCACCGCCGCGTTCCTGGCGGCGATGCGCGTGGCCACGCAGTGGTGGTGCGCCGATCGGGAGACCCGATCGTTGTACGAGCTCACGGTGCTGGCACTGGACGAGGTCGCCCGCCCGTTCGACTGAGCGCTGGACGGGGTCGCCCGCCCGTTCGTCTGGGCGCGCGCCAGATCGGGGTCAGGCGCGCCCGCCGCAGCAGGCGCCGCCTCAGGTCAGGCGCGCGCCCGCCACAACAGGTACACGAAGTACGGCGTGCCGATCAGCGCCGTCACCAGCCCCGCCGGCACCTGCGCCGGCGCGATCACGGTACGCCCGAGCGTGTCGGCCAGGCTGACCAGCAGCGCCCCGATCAGCGCCGCGACCGGCAGCACGCGGGCGTGGTGGGCGCCGACCAGGGCGCGGGCGGCGTGCGGGGCCACCAGGCCGACGAACGCGACGACGCCGACCGCCGAGACCGCCGTGGAGGTGAGCAGCACCGCGCCGGCGAGGGCACCCAGCCGGACGGGCTCCAGGGGGACGCCAAGAACGCGCGGCGTGTCCTCGTCCAGGGCGAGCAGGTCGAGGTCGCGGCGCAGCCACACCAGCAGCGGGACGACGAGGGCCAGCGCGAGCAGGACGGGGACGAGCTGCACGGGCACCCGCCCGTAGGTGGAGCCGGACAGCCAGGTCAGGGCCTTGGCCGTGTTCCACGGGTCGGACAGGACGATGATCAGCACGGTGATGGCGGTGCAGGCGGCCTGCATGGCGACGCCGATGAGGACGAGCCGGTCGGAGCTGAGCCCGCCGCGCCAGGCCAGCCCGTACACCAGGCCGAACGCGACGAGCGCGCCGGTGCCGGCCGCGGCGGACATCGCCCAGATGCCGGCCGTCGGCGCGAGCGTGATCAGCCCGACCGCGCCGACGCCGGCGCCGGTGGTGACGCCGAGCACGCCGGGCTCGGCGAGCGGGTTGCGGCACACGGCCTGCACGGCCGCGCCCGCCACGGCGAGGGCGGCGCCGGCGAGGACGGCGGCGCCGACCCGGGGCCAGCGCTGGTCCAGCACGTACGTGAGGGCGCGCCCGCTGCGTCCCTGGAGCCAGTTGAGCACGTCGCCGGTGAGCAGCCACCGGTCGCCGCCGAGCAGCCCCAGCACGATCGCGCCCGCGAGCAGGGCGGCGCAGAGGCCGGTCACGGCGAGGAAGGCCGCACGCGAGCGGGCCCCGCCGGTGCGCACGGCGGGCGGCTTGCGGGTGGGCCCCGCGTCGCGGTAGCGGCGGGCCAGCCAGATCATCACCGCCGCGCCGATCACGGTGGTCACGACGCCGGGCGGCACCTCCACGCCGGCCTGCGCGCCGAGCGCGGCTCGCAGCAGGATGTCGGAGCCCAGCATGATGAGCACGCCCGCGATGCCGGACAGGGGCAGCAGCATGCGGTGCCGGTGCAGCCCGGGGACGGACTTCGGCAGCAGCCGCACGACGACGGGCGCGCACAGGCCGACGAAGCCGATCGGGCCGGCGATCGTGACGGCCGCCGCGGCGAGCAGCACGGCCAGCAGGGTGAGCCACAGGCGCAGCCGCCGCACGTTCACGCCGAGGACGGTGGCGGTGTCGTCGCCCAGGCCGAGGATGTCCAGGCGAGGGCCGGCCAGCACCGCCGCGGCGAGCGCGAGCGCGATGAGCGGGCCGACCTGGGTGACGGCGTCGAGGTCGCTCTGCACGAGCGAGCCGCTGCCCCACGCGAACAGGCCGGTGGTCTCCTGCTCGAACAGGATCATGACGAGGTTCGTCAGCGAGCTGAGGGCCAGCGACGTGGCCGTTCCGGCGAGGATGAGCCGGGTGGTGCCGGTGCGGCCGCCGGCCGACAGCGCCAGCACCAGCGCGGCGGCGGCCAGCCCGCCGAACAGCGCGAGCCCGCCCGACACCGCGACGGGCAGCGTCAGCCCGAACGCGGCCGCGGCGGCGACGGCCAGGTACGCGCCCGAGCTGACGGCCAGTGTGTCGGGCGCGGCCATCGCGTTGCGGGCGACGGACTGCAGCAGCGCGCCCGCCACGCCGAGCGCGACGCCGACGCAGACGCCGGCCAGCAGCCGGGGCAGCCGCGAGGCCAGCAGCACGCGGGCGGCCTCCTCGCCGTTGCCGGAGTCGCCGAACGGCAGCGCCAGCAGGTCGAGCGCGCCGATGGCGGAGGTGCCCTGCGTGAGGTGCACGGCCGCCACCAGGACGGTGGCGGCCAGGGCGAGAAGGAAGACCCCGGCGACGCCCAGCCGCCGCAGCGGCGTCCCGGGCGGCGCCGGGGTCAGGACGTCCGTGCTCAACCGGTGTACGCCTTCACCAGCGCGTCGGCGAACTGCCGGCAGGACAGGGGTCCGCCGAACGTCCAGATGCCGTCGGGCAGCTTGGTGACCTGCTGCTTCTCGACGAACGGCAGCGACTTCCAGATCGCGTTCTTGTCGAGCCCGTCGGCGAAGACGTCCTCACCGTCGGAGGCGTTGTAGAAGAAGCGGAGGTTCGGGTCCTTGAGCACGCTCAGGCCCTCGACGTCCGTGGTGCCGAGGCCCCACTGGCCGTCGACCTTGCCCGTCCAGGCGTTCTTCAGCCCGAGCTGCGTGGCCACCTCCGACACCAGCGAGCCCTTGCCGAACAGCCGCACGGAGATCGTGCTGCCCTGCTTCCACCCGTCGGCCATGACGAACGGCTTGCCCGCGGCGCCGGCGGCGGCGAGCTTGGCCTTGCCGTCGGCCATCGCCGCGTCGAAGTCGGACATCAGCTTGGTGGCCGCGTCGGTCTTGCCGACGGCGGTGGCGATCATGTTCAGGTCGTCGCGCATGCGCTTGAGGTTGTCGGCCGCGTCGCTGCCCTTGGCCACGATCACCGGCACGAACTTCTCCAGCTGCGCGGCCAGCTCCTCGTCGTCGGACTCCATGACGACCAGGTCGGGCGACAGGGCGCTGATGGAGTCGATGCTCGGCTCCTGCCGCATGCCGACGTCCTTGACCGAGGAGTCGAGCTTCGCGGCGGTGTCCCAGGTGGCGTACCCCTTCACGTCGGCCGCGCCGACCGGCATGACACCCAGGCTGACCAGCATCTCCGTCTCGCCCCACTCCAGGCTGACGACCCGCGCGGCCGGGCGGTCGAGCTTGACCTGCTTGCCGCGGGCGTCGGTCACGGTGACGGGGCCCGTGCTCGCCGACGCGCCGGCCGACGCGGAGGCCGAGGCGCCCGCGCTCTGCTCCGTCACGGGGGCCTCGGTCGTGCCGCAGGCGGCGAGCACGACGACGGCGGCCAGAGCGGTCAAGGGGGCGGTGAAAGGTGCCGTCAGGGCACTGCGCATGGTTGTTCCTGTCATGTCGTTACGGGGACGGTTCTGCTGTGGCGGCCGATGGGGCGGGTGGTCACGGTGCCCGTCCTCGGGTCCTGGCTGACCTCGATGCGGATGCCGTACGTGTCGGTGAGCAGGTCCTCGGTGAGGACGTCGGCGGGCGGGCCGTCCGCGCGGATGCGGCCCCGGTGCAGGAGCACCACGTGGTCGGCGATCTCGGCGGCCTGGTTGAGGTCGTGCAGGACGACGCCGATCGCCACCCCGTGCTCGTCGGCGAGGTCGCGGACGAGGTCGAGCAGCTCGACCTGGTAGCGCAGGTCGAGGAACGTGGTGGGCTCGTCCAGCAGCAGGACGCCGGTGTCCTGGGCCAGGCAGGTGGCCAGCCAGACGCGCTGCAGCTCGCCGCCCGACAGCTCGTCCACCGGGCGGTCCGCCATCTGGGTGACGCCGGTGAGCGCCATGGCCCGCTCGACGGCGGCGCCGCCGTCGGGGTCGGCGGCCCGCCAGCGGCGCCGGTAGGGGTGGCGGCCGTAGCCGACGACGTCGCGCACGCACACGCCGCCGGGCGTGGGGCGGCTCTGCGCGAGCAGCGTCACCCGGCAGGCGAAGTCGCGTGCGGACAGGGCCAGCGCGTCCGCGCCGTCGCCCAGCGTCACGGCGCCGCTGTCGGGGCGGTGCAGCCTGGACAGCGCGCGCAGCAGCGTGGACTTGCCGCTGCCGTTCGGGCCCACCAGGGCGGTCACGTGGCCCGGCCGCAGGGTGATGCGACCGTCCTCGACCACGGGGGTGCCGTGGTAGCTGAGGCGAAGCTCCGCGCCGCGGAGAGAGATCTCCTCGGTCATGGATCTAAGGTTAGGCTAACCTTGCCTGAGACGCCATGGCGGGGTGGGTACTCATGGTGATCGGGGTCGCCGTGATCGGGCTCACAGGCCGAAGGCGATCGTGGTTACGGACCCGAGGCGAACGTGGTCACAGGCCGAAGGCGCCGCCGTCGGCCAGGATGAACAGGCCGAGGCCGATCAGGACCACCGGCAGCAGCACGTGACCCCATCGGCTGAGCGCCCCGGCGACCACCCGCCGGGTGGCGAGGAAGCGCCCGGCGGCGCACCAGACCGCCACCAGGACGAGGAAGACGGCGGCGTGGACGGCCGTCCCGCCGTGGCCGGCGGTGGCGAAGACGGGCACGTACACGCCGATGTTGTCGCCGCCGTTGGCGAAGGTGACCGCGGCGACCTCCAGCACCTTCGGCCCGCCCGCGGGCCGGTCGGCCGGCCCTCCGGCGGGATCGTCGCCGTCGTGGCGGTCCCGCCACGCCTGCCACGCGGCCTTGATCCCGAGCGCGAGGGGAAGCAGTCCGAGGTAGGGGACGGCGGCGGGCGGCAGGAGCGCGGCGCCGAACCCGGCGGCGACGGCCACGGCGAGCAAACCGAGGAAGCCCAGGTACTGCCCCGCCACGACGCGGCGGGCGGCGCCCCGCCGGCCGGCTCCCTGGGCGAAGAACAGCGCCAGGACGAGGAGGTCGTCGATGTTGGTGACGGCGAACAGCCCGGTGGCCTGCCCGATGATGCCCAGGTTCACGTGGCCGCGCTTCCTTCCGCCCGATGCGTCCCGGTGACCCTAGCCGAACGGTGGCGGCAGGGTCTTGACAGCCGGACATGTATCGATAAAGTGGCTGCGCGTTTTACCGATAAACATCCCGTGTGAGAATGGTGCTCCGATGAGCGACAACGTCGTGCCCGCCGTCATCAACCTCGACGTCACCGGCCCGGTGATCAACCGGCACCTGTACGGTCACTTCGCCGAGCACCTGGGCCGGTGCATCTACGGCGGCTTCTACGTGGGCGAGGACAGCGAGATCCCCAACGAGGGCGGCATCCGCCTCGACGTCGTGGACGCCCTCAAGGCGCTGAACATCCCCAACCTGCGCTGGCCCGGCGGCTGCTTCGCCGACGAGTACCACTGGATGGACGGCATCGGGCCGAAGGACGAGCGCCCGGCGATGGTCAACACCCACTGGGGCAACGTCGAGGAGAACAACCACTTCGGCACCCACGAGTTCATGGCGCTGTGCGAGCTGCTGGGGGCGGAGCCGTACATCAGCGGCAACGTCGGCTCCGGCACCGTCAAGGAGATGAGCGACTGGGTCGAGTACCTCACCCGCGACGGCGACTCCCCGATGGTGCGGCTGCGCAAGCGCAACGGCCGCGAGCAGCCGTGGAAGGTGCGCTTCTGGGGGCTCGGCAACGAGGCGTGGGGCTGCGGCGGCAACATGTCGGCCCAGCAGTACGCGGCCGAGGCCCGCAGGTTCGGCACCTACTGCCGCGACCACGGCGACAACAAGCTCTACCGCATCGCCGCCGGCGCGAACGCCGGCGACTACGCCTGGACCGAGACGCTGATGAAGCAGCTCGGCGAGCTGGGCTGCGCCTACCGGCCGAACGGGTTCATGCAGGCGCTGTCGTTCCACTACTACACGATCCCCGGCCCGTGGCACGACAAGGGCGACGCCACCGTGTTCGGCACCGACGACTACTACCGCACGATGGTCAAGGCCGCGTACGTGGACGAGCTGATCACCGGCCACTCCAACGTCATGGACTGCTACGACCCCGGCAAGGCCGTGGGCCTGGTGCTGGACGAGTGGGGCACCTGGTGGAACGTCGAGCCGGGCACCAACCCGGGCTTCCTCTACCAGCAGAACACGCTGCGCGACGCCCTCGTGGCGAGCGTGCACTTCGACATCTTCCACCGCCACGCCGACCGCCTCGTCATGGCCAACATCGCCCAGACGGTCAACGTGCTCCAGGCCATGATCCTCACCGACCCCGACACCAAGGCGCTCGTGCTCACCCCGACCTACCACGTGTTCGAGATGAACAAGGGCCACCAGGACGCCGCCTCCCTCCGGGTCGACGTCAAGGACGCGCTCCCCACGCGCGACGTCGAGGGGACGAGCCTGACGACCGTGTCGGTGTCGGCCAGCCGCAAGGACGGCAAGGTGCTGATCTCGCTGTCCAACCTGGACGCGGACGCCGCCGCGGACGTCGAGCTGGACCTGCGCGGCGGCACCGTGGCGGACGTGCGCTCGCGCATCCTCACGGCCGGCGAGCTGCAGGCGCACAACACGCCGGGCGCGCCCGAGACCGTCGCCCCGCGCGCGTACGAGCAGGTCAAGGCCACGAACGGCGGGCTGCGCGTGCACCTGCCCGCGCACTCGTTCGTCACGGTCGAGGGCCGGGTCGGCTGAGCCGTCATGGCAGGGGAGAGCGCATGGTGACCATGGAGGACGTCGCCCGGCTGGCCGGCGTGTCGAAGATGACCGTGTCGAACGTGGTCAACAACCGCGCCGGGGTCAGCGAGCCGGTCCGCCGGCGCGTGCTGGAGGCCATCCGCCGGTCGGGCTACCGCGTCAACGTCTCCGCCCGCACGCTCAAGTCCGGCCGGACCGGCGTGATCGGCCTCGCCGTCCCCGACGTCGAGGCCGCCTACTTCGGGCACCTCGCCTCCCACGTGATCGCCGAGGCGCGGCGGCGCGGCTTCCACGTCGCGATCGAGGAGTCGGGCGCGAACGCCGGCGGGGAGGCCGACGCCGTCACCCGCTCCCGCACCCTGCAGTTCGACGGGCTGATCCTCAGCGCCGTCGCGCTCGACCGGCTGGAGGAGCCCGCCGACGCCCACTACCCCCTCGTGATGCTGGGGGAGCAGGACTTCGGCGGGCGCTTCGACCACGTCGCCATGCCGAACGAGGAAGGCACCCACGCCGCCACCGCGCACCTGGCCGACCAGGGCTGCCGCCGGATCGCGATCGTCACCGGCGGCAGCCTCGAAGGCGTGAACATGGTGAGCCGCCGCTACCGCGGCTACCGGGCGGCGCTCGCCGAGCGCGGCCTCGACGCCGGCCCGCCGCTGCTGTTCGTGCTCGACGACATGAGCATGGAGGCCGGCCGCGCCGCCGCCCACCGCCTGGCCGACTCCGGCCTCGGCGTGGACGGCGTCGTCGCGGTGACCGACACGGTCGCCCTCGGCCTCCTGCGCGGCCTGGCCGATCGCGGGCTGCGCGTCCCCGGCGACGTGCGGGTGGCCGGCTTCGACGACGTCCCGCCGGCGGCGTACGCGGTGCCGTCCCTGACCACGGTGGCCCCCGACCACCGGTGGATGGCGGCCAAGGCGGTCGAGCTGGTCGTCCGCCGCATCGCGGCGCCCCTGCGCCCCACCGGCCGGTACGTGGCGCCGTTCCAGCTCGTCGTCAGGGAGTCCAGCGCCGCCGGGTGAACGGCGGGCCTGCTCGCGCCGGGCGCCGCGCGTAACGTACGGAGGTATGACTCACACTCACGATGAGGACCCGGCGTGTGAGGTGGCGCACAGCGCGGCGCCAGCCGCGGAGGGCGGGCGGACGCTGGTCGCCGTCTTCGCCTCCCCCGTGGCCGATCACCTGCTGAGGTTCGGGGCCGAGCTGGGCTTCCGCACCGTCCTGTACGAGCCCGACCCCGGGCGGCACCTGGCGGGGTTCCTGCGGGTGCCCCGCCTGGACGACCATCTGGACGGCACGGCCGACGTGGTGCTCACCGACCACCACCGCGACGAGATCGGGCCGATCCTGCGGGACGTGCTCAAGTTCCCCGTCCGCTGGGTGGGGATCATGGGCAGCGCCCGCCACACCGCGCCGCACGTCTCGGCGCTGGCGGAGCTGGGGGTGCCGCCGGAGGAGGTGGTTCGGGTGCACCGGCCCATCGGCCTCAACATCGGCTCCCGCACGCCGGCGGAGATCGCGATCGCCACGCTGGCGGGCCTGATCGCCGACCGCAACGGCCGCCCGGGCGGCTTCACCTTCTGAAGGCGGGCCTCGGCCCCCCGCGGAGCCGAGGCCCCGCCCTTACTCCTGGACGAGCGGGAGCCGCCGCAGGCCCGTCATCGTCGGCGTCGGGATGAACTCCACCGGATCATCAGGATCCGTGCGCAGCCGCTCGAACCGGTCGAGCAGGATGTTCAGCGCCACCCGCCCCTCCAGCCGGGCCAGTGGGGCGCCCAGGCAGAAGTGGATGCCCCGCCCGAAGGCCAGATGCGGGTTGGGGTCGCGGCGCGGATCGAACGTCTCGGGGTCGCGGAACTGGCGGGGATCCCGGTTCGCCGCGGCCACCCAGCACATGACGAGCTGATCGGCCGGGATCGTCACGCCGCCCAGCTCGACCTCGCGGGTGGTGGCCCGGCCGAGCGCGGCGAACGGTGTGAACAGCCGCAGCGACTCCTCGATGACGGCCGGGATCGACGAGCGGTCGGCCCGCGTCAGGTCCTGCTCCTCCGGATGTGCGTCGAGGCACAGCACCGTGTTGCCGAGCAGCATCGTCGTGGTGATGTGCCCCGCGATCAGCAGCACGATCGCGAAGTTGACCACCTGGTCGTCCGGCAGGCGCTCGCCGTCCACCTCGGCCTGGACCAGCTTGGTGAGCAGGTCGGCGCGCGGCTGCTTGCGCCGCTCGGCGGCGTGGCCGGACAGGTAGGCGGTCATCTCCTTCCACGGCTTCATCACCACCGCCATCTCCGCCTGCCGCTCCTCCTCCGGCCTGCTGACGGAGACCTTCGCATCCCGCTGGAACAGGGCGTCGGCCCACTGCTTGAACAGCGCGCGGTCACTGCTCGGGATCCCCAGCAGCTCGGCGATGACGATGACCGGCAGGGGGTAGGCCAGGTCGGCCACGAGCTCGAACCGCTCCCGATCACGCGCCGCGTCCAGCAGCTCATGGGTGAGCGCGGCGATCCTGGGCTCGAGATCCGCGACGACCTTGCGGGTGAAGGCGCTGCTGACCAGCTTGCGCAGCTTGCCGTGCTCGGGCGGGTCGATCTGGGTGATGAAGCCGTCCAGGGAGAAGTCGTCCTTGGACGGCAGCATGGCCTGGGGGACCACGCGCATGGTGTCGGAGGAGAACGTCGCCGGGTCGCCCAGCACCTCGTGCAGCTCCGGGTAACCGTAGACGTTCCACATTCCGGCGTCGGCCGCGAACTCCACCGCCGGGCCCGATCGGGGCCCGTGCAGCCAGAAGTGTTGTACGGGGATGTCGTACCGTTCGACGATGTCGGCCATCGCCTCTCCTTGTTGTCGATCCCTCGATGGAGACGTACTCAGGAAGATCGGTCGCGGTACTCCTGCCAGCGCTGGAGCATCCCGTCGCCGTCCTGCACGGTGAAGGCGAAGAAGTCGCGGGTCTCCTCCAGCCGGACCCGCTGGGCGGCCCGGCCCTCGTCGAGGATCGACAGCCCGTACTCCAGCGTCTCCAGGCTCTGCTTGACCAGCTCGAGCTGGACCCGCAGGATCTGCGCCCACCCGCCGCCGACCGCCCGGTAGCGGTGCTCGCGGCCGGCCGTCGGGACGCGCTCGATGATGCCCCCCGCCTCCAGTTGCCTGGCGACCGTGCTGACGGCGGTCTTGCTGAGGCTGAGCTCCGCCGCCAGGTCGGTGAGCGAGGGGTCGGGCGGGTCGCAGATCATCAGCCACGCCCACAGGCGGCCCATGCTGCGCGTGGCGCCCAGGCGCTCCATGACCAGGCCCATCCGGTCGACGAACTCGCTCTCCGCAGGCTGCACGGTCGTAAACTCCGCAACGATCGTCAAGTACGTACTTTACGTACTGTACGCCGAAGCCCCCGGCACGGGAAGGGCACGGTTACGCGGGAATCACTGGGACTGGCCGGCGACCTCGTCGATGCGGACGAACGTGGCGTCCTGGGCGGCGGCGCGCGCACCGAGGACGTGCCCGTCGCACATCCTCGTCACCGTGCCCGCCCGGTCGATCACCTTCCACGTGGCCGGTTCCGCGCACGGCCGGCCCGGCCGGTCGTAGCTCCACGTGCGGTGGCAGACGCGGCACTCGGAGATGCCCGCCCGGGACGAGAGCGTGTTGCCGTGCTCCGGGCACACGGCCCACGGCAGGCCGCACGGCTGGACCTGCAGCCGGGCCAGCTCCGCCGCCGAGCGTTGCAGATCCTCGGCGGCCCTGGCCAGCCAGCCCGCGGCCTGGCGCGCGTCCACGAGGGGATCGGGGGCGGCCGGGTCGCCGGGCGTGCCGCCGCACAGTGCCCAGACCTCGGCGGTGAGCGCCTCGGCGCGGGTCGCGAGGGCACGCAACTGCTCGGGTGTGACGGTCATGCGGGCTTCCATCTCGCAGGGGCCGTCGCGGGGTACGGCCGGAACTGGTCGCTGGAATGGACCCTACGTCCTGCCGGCCGCCGCCGCGTCTCAGGGCCTGGCCACCGCCTGGAGAATGCTGTACCGGCCAGAGGTGGGGGTGACCTCCTCCGGCTCCCAGCCGCCCGCGCGCAGCAGCTCCCCGTACTGTGACCGGGACCGCTCCCTGCCGCCGAGCAGCACGAGCATCGCCAGGTCCGACAGGTGCACGTGCGAGGGCGCCCACGGCTCCGGCAGCAGCGTCTCCACCAGCAGCAGCCGCGCGCCGGGGGCGGCCGAGCGGCGGCAGGCGGCCAGGATGCGCACCGCGTCCTCGTCGTCCCAGTCGTGCAGGATCCACTTCAGCAGGTACAGATCGCCCTTCGGCACCTCTTCCAGGAAGTCGCCGCCCACCAGGTCGATCCGGTCCGCCAGCGGGGAGCCTTCGAGCCGCCGCCGGGCCGCCTCGATCACCGGCGGCCGGTCGAGCAGCACCCCGGTCGCCGACGGGGCCTTGTCCAGCAGGGCGAGGAGCAGCACGCCGTACGCGCCGCCCACGTCCACCAGCCGCTCGTACGCCGAGGGGTCCACGGCCGCCGCCACGTCCGCGGCCACCTGCGCCGACTGCTCACCCATGCCCAGCGCGAAATGCTCGGCCTCCTCCGGGTGGGTGGCCAGATGCTCCCAGAACGAGTGGCCGAGCAGCGCGGGCGCGACCGGGCCGCCCGTCCTGACCGCGTGCTCGAAGTCCCCGACCAGCCGCCACACCGTGGGGGAGCCGTAGGCGACGGCCAGCTCGCGGATCGCGGTCGGGGAGTCGGAGCGCAGGCACGCGCCCGCCTCCGTCAGCCGGTAGTGGTCGGGCTCCGTCTCCGCCATCAGGCCGAGCGTGGCGGCGGCCCGCAACACGCGCAGCAGCGCGCCGGGGTTCGCGCCGACGGCCGCCGCCACGTCGTGCGCGGAGCGGGGCCCGGCGGCCAGCTCGTCGGCCACGCGCAGGCGGGCCAGGACGAAGATGATCTGCGAGTGCCAGAAGCCGCTCAGCAGCCGATGAACGTGCTCCGCGGGGGAGGATGCCTGCCCGTCGCGGTCCTGTTGCCCGGTGCCGGCGTACGACATGGACTCACTATGACATCCGGGACGGATGGTGTCATGGGTGATGGGTTGCCGCTTGCCGCGATTGTCAAAACCCGTTAACGAGAGGTGTACTGCCTTCCGGAAAGCTGATCTTCTGGATCGAGCGCGAGGGAGGACCGGTGGACTTCGCGATCCTGGGCACCATCCGCCTCAACGGCCCCGAAGGCCGGGTCCGGCTCAGCCGCAAGCAGCGGGCGGTCATCGCCGCCCTCCTGCTCCACCCGAACGCCACCGTCTCCACCGAGCGGCTCATCGCCGCCGTCTGGGACGACCCGCCCCGCTCCGCCGTCGCCAACATCCAGACGTACGTGCACCAGCTCCGCCGCCTCCTGGACGGCAGCGGCCTGGAAGTACGCACCGAAGGATCCGGATACGTCTGTGAGGTGCCGCCGGGGCGGCTCGACCTCCAGGCGTTCGAGGAGGGCCTGCGCCGCGCCCGCGCCGCACGCGCGGCCGGCGACCTGGAGGCGGCCGAACGCGAGTACGCGGCCGCCATCGCCCTGTGGCGCGGCACCCCCGCCGAGGACGTGCCGCTCAGCCGGGCCCTCGCGCCGCGCATCACCGAGCTGGAGGAACGCCTGGAAGTGGCCCGGTCGGAATGGGTCGACGTCCGGCTCGCCCTCGGCCGCGAGGATCTTGTCGCCGAACTCCGCGCCCTCGTCGCCGCCCACCCGCTGCGGGAGCGATCCTGGGAACAGCTCGTGGTCGCCCTGCACCGCAGCGGCCGGCGCGACGAAGCCCTCGACGCCTTCCGCCAGGCCCGCGAGCTGTTGGTCGCCGAGCTCGGCATCGAGCCGGGCCCGGAGCTCCGCCGCCTCCACGCCGCCCTGCTGGCCGGCTCCGACGACCTCGCCCCCCGCCCGGAGCCGCGCCGCCCGCGCGCCACGCTGCGGGGGCACGACGACCCGGACGCCCGATCGGAGTCGCGCCGTCCGCGTGCCGCGCTGTCGGGGCGGGACGACCCCGACGCCCGCTCGCAGTCGCGCCGGCCGCGTGCCACCCCGAACCCGGACAGCGATCCCGAGAGGTGGGCGGGACCGGGGCCGCATCGGGTGCGGGACCCGGAGGTGGCTGCCGTGCCTGCGCCGTTCCGGAGGCTGTGCCAGCTGCCCGCCGACACCGCCGACTTCGTCGGGAGAGAGGCGGAGATCGCCGAGCTGACGGCGCTGCTGCGAGCCCGGGAAGGACGCCTCAGCCCGCCCATCGTGATCGTCTCCGGCCTGCCCGGCATCGGCAAGACGACGCTCGCCGTCCACCTCGCCCACCTGCTGCGCGCCGACTACCCCGACGGCCAGCTCTTCGTCCGGCTCGGCCAGGACGCCCGCGGCCCGCGCGAGCCCGGCGAGCTCCTGGACGTGCTGCTGCGCTCCCTCGGCCTCGACGGCGCCGCCATCCCCGCCTCCGCCGAGGAACGCGCCCGGCTCCTGCGCCAGCGGCTCGCCGACCGGGCGGTGCTCGTCGTGCTGGACGAAGCCGTCGAGGAGGCCCAGCTCCGCCCCCTCCTGCCCGGCACGCCGCGCGGCGCCGTCCTGGTGACCTCCCGCTCCCGGCTGCCCGCCCTGGAAGGCGCCGAACGGCTCGCGCTCGACCTGCCCGGCGAGAAGGACGCCCGGATGCTGCTCGAACGCGTGGCCGGCCCCGGCCGCATCGGGACGGCGCCCGGCGCGGCCGAGCAGATCCTGCGCTCCTGCGGCCGGCTGCCGCTGGCCATCCGGGTCGCGGGCGCCCGCCTGGCCACCCGCCCGGTGTGGCCGGTCAGCGAGCTCGCCACCCGGCTGGCCGGTCGCGGCCTGGACGAGCTGGTGGTGGGCGGCCTGGACGTCCGCGCCACCTTCGAGCCCAGCTACGCGGCCCTCCCCGAATCGGCCCGCCACGCCTTCCGCCTGCTGGGGCTGGCGGGCCTGGACAGCGTCGCGGAATGGTCGGTCGCTGCCCTCCTCGGCCCGCCCACGTCCGGACGGGACGGCCCGTTCGGTCTGGAGGCGGATGCGGCGCTGGAGACGCTGGTCGCCCGGGGGATGCTCACCTCGACCGAGGTGGACGGCGCCGGCCAGCCCCGCTACCGCCTGCACGACCTGCTCCGCGTGTACGCACGGGAGCGGGCCGAGGCGGAGGAGTCCCCGTCGCGGCGACGCGAGGCGCTGACCAGGCACGTGCTGGAGTGCCTGCGCCGCACGAAGGCCGCCACCCACCACCTGCCGATCCCCCTCGCCCCGCCCTACCCGGACACGCCCGCCCCGGCCCCCTCCACCGCCGCACCGATCGGCCGGGCCGCCGACGCGCGATCCGGGCAGACCAACGGCGCACCGGCTGGGCAAGCTCCCCAGGACGGGGCGGTTCGCGGGATGCGGGTCGGCGCGGCGTGGCTGGCGGCCGAGCGGCGGACGTTGATGCTCGGCGTCACCACGGCCGCCGAGCTCGGGCTCGTGGGCGTCGCCGCGGAGCTGGCCCACCACCTCACCGCGTACCTGCTCATGGACCGCTTCCTCGACGACGCCGAGCACGTGCAGCGGGTCGTGCTGGGGCTCGGCGACCAGCGGGCGGCGCTGCGGGCGAGGCTGCTGCTGGTCGCGGTGGACATCGAGCGGGGCCGTTACGAGCGGGGCGAGGCGGAGTGCGGCGCGCTGCTGGCGGACCTGGGGCGCGCCGGCGACGGGCACGGCGCCGCGTACGCGCTCATCAGCAGGGCCGCCGCCCGCCACGGCATGGGCCGGCTGGAGGAGGCGCTGGCCGACGCGTACGCCTCGCTCGACCTGCTGGCCGCCCACGGCGACACGGCGGGCCTGGCGTACGCGTGGACGTGGCCCGTCTGGATCCACCTCGAACGGGGCGAGCACGGCCGGGCCGTGGAGATCGCCAGGACGCGGCTGGCGGTGGCCCGCGACGAGGACCACACGATTCGCGGCAACCTGCTGCGCGCCCTCGGCACCTCCCTCTACCAGCAGGGGGAGACGGCGGAGGCCGTCGCGTGCTACCGGGAGAGCCTGCTGACCGCGCGGGCGACCGGCGACCGGGGCGAGATGAGCAAGGTCCTGCGCCGGCTTGGCGAGGCGCTGGGCGCGCTGGGCCGCTTCGACGAGGCGGCCGAGACGCTGGGGGAGAGCCTGCGGTTGTTCGTGGAGTGCGGCGACGCGGTCGGTGAGGCGCTGGCCGGGCACGCGCTGGGCGTCGTGCGCCTGCGCCAGGGCGATCCCGGCCGGGCGCTCGGGCATCTGCGGTCGGCGCTGGAACGGCTCGGCGGCGACGGGCCCCAGGTGTGGCGGGCCCGCACGCTCAGGGAGCTGGGCCGGGCACACGCCTTGCTGGGCCGTCCGGAGGAGTCGGCGGCGGCGTGGCGCGGCTCGCTCGCCCTGTTCGGCGACGCGGCGGAGGCCAGGCAGGTGGCGGCATACCTGGCCGAATGACCTCCCCCTTGCTGCCCGTGGCGTGCGGAGGTCATTCCTGGAGGCGCCAGACGACGGGGGGCTCCTGGGTGCCGGACAGGCGGGCCTCGCGGCGGGCCAGGCCCGGTGTGGCGCCCTCGGCGACGGGGGTGCCCGACGGCGACAGGGCGACCCACACCCCGGCGGGCGCGTCCGCGTTCGCGAGCCGCAGGGCCCGGTCGATCAGGGGACGGGCCGGCGGCGGGGTGGTGCGGGCCAGCCACCGCCGCCAGTACAGCCACTGCGCGACGATCAGCGGCCCGAGCACGGTCAGCAGCGGCATCGGCCGTCCGCCGGTGAGGACGAAGGCGATGGAGGCGGCCAGCAGCACGGCCTCCAGCCCGGCCGCCGCCCACGCGGCCGCCTTGCCGTAGGCGCGCAGCGCCACGACGGGCCAGACCGACAGCATCAGGCAGTCGCCGAGCCCGATCAGCGACGGGTTCGGGCCGTGGGAGGTGGCCAGGACGGGCGCGAACGGCAGGCCCTGCATGCGCTGGACGAAGTCGGCGGTGAGCGAGCTCATCCCGGTCGCCAGCGTGTCGTACACGGTGAGGGCGGCGGCGAGGGCGGCGATCTGGGCGGGGGTGACGGCGGCCTGCGCCCACAGGTTGACCACGCCCACGACGAGCAGGATCAGCAGCGCGTCGTTGACGGCGAGCAGCGCCAGGGGCAGGCCGGCGAGGTAGGCGGCGACGTCGGCCGCGCACAGCGCCAGCGCCGCGATCATGGCCCACCGGCCGCCGAGCACGGGGGCGAGCGTGAGCTGGGTCAGAGTGAGGACCACGAGCCCGAAGATCGACACCACGACCCCGGCGGGCACGTGCAGGTACGCGAACGGCAGCACGACGAGCGCGGTCACCATGACCGCGATGTCCGCGCCGACCATCCGGCCGACGGGCGGGCGGGGGATGGCGTAGCGGCCCAGGTAGCCGACGGCGAGCGCGACGGTGAGGGCGACGAGCGCGTACAGCGCCAGGACGTTCGGGGTCATCACAGTCCTCGCTCGAAGCTGAGCTCCAGCAGGTCGGCGCGCAGCCGGCAGGGCTCGGGCAGGTCCTCGGCGGTCTCGACCAGGACGATGCCGGTCAGAGGCGCCCCGTGCGCGCGTTCCTCCAGGCGGCCGAGCAGGCCGGGGTCGTGTTTGCCCGCGACCACGTAGAGCAGGTCGCCGTCCAGCGCGTACCGGGTGGGGAGCGGCAGCGCGGGCTCGGCCTGGAGCAGGTCGAGGACGTCCCGGGTGGTGAGCCCGCCGGGGGAGCGGCGGCCGAGCACGCGGGAGGTGGCGGGCAGGGCGGCCAGCGCGCACGTGGGCGTCTCGCCTTCGGGCAGGACGCGGACGAGGTCGCCGGTGACGTACCTGAGCAGGAGCGTGGTGTCGCGGAACGTCGAGTACGGGGTGACCACGATCGTGCCGATCTCGCCGGGGGCGGCGGGGGCGAGCGTGACGGGGTCGAGTATCTCGACCAGCCCCTGGTCGGGCGGCAGGTGCAGGTGCCCGTCGGCGCAGACGCGGCCGGAGACGGGCGCGATCTCGGTCATGGAGTAGCCGTCGCGGACCTCCGCCCCGAACACCTGCTCGGCCCGCTCGCGCAGCGCGTCGGTGAGCACCTCGCCGCCGGACCAGATGGTGGTGAGGGCGAAGTCGCCGGCCTTCCAGCCGCCCCGGTCCGCCTCCTGCACGAGCGCCGCCAGGTAGGAGGCGGTCAGGTTGAGGTGGGTGATCTGCGGGCGTTTGCCCGGTACGTGCAGCGGGGTCGCCAGCCGGTCGAGCGTCGCCGCCGGGTCGATGGCGCCCAGGTGCGCGAAGGCCGCCCCGGTCCGGGTGACGGCCCGCTCGGTGAGGATCTGCGCGATGGATCGGGAGCTGATCGCGTTGGCCCACACGTCGTCGGAGCGCAGGTTCCCGGCCATCATGAGGGCGAGCGCCGACAGCGACGACATCAGCTCGATCTCGTACGCCGAGAACCAGACGAGCGTCGGCGTACCCGTCGTGCCCGTGGTGTGGGCGAGCACGGCCGGCCTGGCCCGGTCGGAGACGAAGGCCGCGGGCCTGCCGCGCAGGTCGGCCTTGGAGGTGGGGGCGATCGTGGCCAGGGTGTCCGGCGTGATGGAGGCCGGATCCACGCCGTTCGCCGCGAACCAGTGCCGGTAGTAGGGGCTCTCCGCCGCCGCGTGCCGCACCGTGCGCCGCAGCCGCCGCCGGGTGAGGTCCTCCTGGAGCTCGGGGTCGTTGCCCGCGAGCAGGTCGTCGGCCCCTTCCCCGGGCGAGCCGAACGTCTCCAGGGTCTCGCGCATGTCGTCGACCAGCGCGCCCACGTCCCGCAGGCGGAACCTGCGCCCCGACATCATCGACCAGGCATAGCCGAGCTGGCGTACCGCGGTCCCGAACACGCCTCGTCCCTCCGCTCGTGGGTGTCCCCCGGGAGACGCCCTCCCGGGGGTTCACTCGTCCTCGTCAGCCGTTCAGCACGAAGATGGCGGTGGAGAGGGTGCTGATGGCGTACTTCGCGTAGCGACGGGCCGTCTTGACCATAGGGATCTCCTTGGTACTCAGGGGGCGCACCGGGTGGCGCCCTCTGCGGTCAAGGATGTGAGCGGCCGCCAGAGACTTCCTACACAACCACTACAAAGGGCACGATCTCCGGTAGTGAGCGGGCGTCGAGGCGGGAGCTGTGGCGAGATGACTGCTGGAACGAAGCCGCGCCGCCGCCGGGCGCTCGTCGTGGCGGCGGTGCTCTGCTCGGTCGCGGCGCTGGCGGTGGCGGCGTACGGGTGGAAGCACGAGCACGACCGGGCCTCGGCCCTGGAGCGGGCCGCCCTGGCCCGCGGGCTCGCGCTGCACGCGGCCGAGCTGCGCGAGTCCGACCCGGGCAAGGCGGCGGAGGTCGGCGCCGCCGCGATCGCCGTCGCCAATGACGAGCTGACGCGCCGCGGGCTGGTGGACAGCGTGCTCCGGAACAGGCGCGAGCCGCTGACCGACCCCATGTACGCCAACCAGTCCGTGGCGCTGAGCGCCGACGGGCGGATCGCGCTCGCCGAGGACGCGGGCGGGGTCGGCGTGTGGGACCTGACGACCTGGCTCAGGCCAATCGACGGCGACATCGACAGCGACGGGGGCGGCGGCGGTGACGACGCGGCCGGCCGCCAGGCTCTGCTGAAGGGGCATCGCAAGGAGGTGAGCGCGGTCGCGCTGGCCGCCGACGGCCGCACCGCCCTGACCGGCGACGAGAGCGGCGCGATCCTGGTGTGGGACCTCGCCCGCCCGGCGCGGCCCGTCCGCGCGGCCACGCTCGCCAAAGGGGGGAAGGGCGGCGGGATCCGGACGCTGGCCCTGTCCGGGGACACTCGGCTGGCCGTCGCCGGTGACGACGACGGGCGGGTGAGGATGTGGGACCTGTCCGACCGCTTCCGCCCGGCCCGCCTGCCGGACATCCCGATCGGCGCGGGCGGGGTGGAGGAGCTGGCGCTGAGCGCGGACGGCAGGACCGCCGCCGTCGTCGCCGACGCCGACAGCGGAGTCTCGACGACGATCTGGGACCTGACCGATCCCGGCCGCCCGGTCAAGGCGGCCGCTCCCGCGTTCACCGGCCCCGCCGCGGCCATGGACATGAGCGCCGACGGGCGGACCGCGCTGCTCGCCGACCTGATGCGGCTCGACGCCTGGGAGATCCGCGACCCCTCGTACCCCCGTCAGGTGGGGGTCGTGACCGATGTGGACGTGACCGAGATCGCCCTGACCTCGGACGGCAGGCTGGCCTTCGTCGCCGGCGACTCCGGCGAAGGTGTCCTGCTGGATCTGTCCCGGCTGTCGCGCCCGGTCCGGGTGGCCACGCTGAGCGGTGAAACGGAGAGCATCGGCGACGTGGCCCTGAGCGGTGACGCCCGGGTCGCCCTGATGTCGAGCTGGGACGGAGGCGTCCAGTTCTGGGACCTCACCGGGCTGGCCGGCCTGGCCGCCCATCCGCTGGACGAGTACTGCGAGACCAGGCGGCCCGAACTGACCTGGGAGGAGTGGAGCAGGCTCACGGGCGGCGCGGACTGGGAGCCGTTCGGCGGTTACGGGACGGTCGCCATGTACCCCTGCCACGCGCGCAGTGGACCTTGACCCGGAGCCCGGTCTGCCCGATATTCGCGGTATCGGACAGGCGATGAGGGGGAGCGCATGAGGATCGTGGAGCTCGTCTCCGTGGACGGTTACGTGGCCTTCGACCTCGACTGCCCGACGAGCGCCGGCGGAACGCGGCTCGCCCCCGACGTGACGGCCGGGGAGGCGGGGCTGCTGGCGCGGGCGATGACGTACAAGCTGGCCGTGCTGGGGGAGCCGATCGGCGGGGCCAAGGCGGTGCTGCGGGCCGGCGACGAAGACCGGGACGCGGTGCTGGAGCGCTACTGCCGGGAGATCACCCCGATGGTCGAGAAGGGCGACTTCCTCACCGCCTCCGACCTGGGCACCCGGACGGAGGACTTCGCCTCGCTGCCCGACTACCGCCCCGGCTCGGTGATGCACCAGGAGGTGGGCGGCGAGCCGGTGGACACGATGGTGACGGGTCTCGGCGTGGTGGTGGCGGCGCAGACGGCGCTCGGCGGGCTGGCGGGGCGGACGCTGGCGGTGGAGGGGTTCGGCAAGGTGGGCGGCGCGGTCGTGCGCGAGGCCGTGCTGCGCGGCGCGCGCGTCGTCGCCCTGTCCACTTTGTACGGCTGCGTCGCCGACCCGGACGGCCTGGACGTGGCCGCGCTGGAGCGGCTGCGGGCCGAGCACGGCGACGCCTGCGTGACCCACCTAGGGCTGCCCGTGCTCCCGCCCGAGTCCTTGTACGAGGTGGCCGCGGACGTGCTCGTGCCCGGCGCGCGCACCGGGACGCTGACCGCCGAACGGGCCGGCCGGGTGCGCGCCCGCGTGGTGGCCCCGGCGGCGAACGTCCCCTACACCGAGGCGGGCCTGCGCGCGCTGCGGGAGCGGGGCGTGGTCACGCTCGCGGACTTCGTCTGCAGCGCCGGCGCCACGATCGGTTACCTGGGCGACCGCTCCGGCGAGGTCCACGACGCCGCCTCCGCGCGGGCCGTGGTGGAGGAGCGGATCGCCGCGCTCACCCGGCAGGCGATGGAGCACCCGGACGGGCCGTTCGCCGGGTCGTGCGAGGTGGCCGAGCGGTTCCTGGCCACCTGGCGCGACCCCGAGGGCCTGCCCGACGGCCCGCCCCTCGCCCCCGACGCCTGACCCGCCCGCAACGCACGCCCTCGACGCCTGGATCCCGCCGTCCTCATGGCCCGCGCGTGCCGAACGCGGACACGAGCGCGAACGCGCCGACCCCGACGAGCGCCGCCGTCGCGCCCGCGGACCCGAGGTCGAACAGCCGCCCGACCAGCATCTCCCCGGCGAAGGAGAACATGCCGGCGCAGAACGCCAGCACCCCGTAGTACGACCCGAACCGCTCGGGTGGCGCGTGCCGGGTGGTCCGCTGGAAGATCGACGGCTGGATGAGGCCGTTGGCCACGCCGTTCAGCACGGCCGCGACCATGAGCGGGCCGAGCTCCGTCCCGTCCAGTGGGGCGAGCACGAAGAACGCCCCGGCCGCGCAGAGCAGTCCGGCCCGCAGCACCCAGGGGCGCTCGCCGCGCCGCCCGGCGGCGACGAAGGGCTGCGCGGCGGCGGCGATGGCGGCCAGCGCGGAGAAGCACAGCGTGGCGGCGGCGGGCGCGAAGCCGAGCAGCGGCACGGCCGTCATGATGTGGTTGGCGAGCAGGGTCGTGGGCGCGGTCATCAGCGCGAAGAGCAGGAACGGGCGGTCGGCGAGCACGGCCCGCACGCCCGACAGCACCCCGGGGAGGGGCCCGGCGCGGCGCCCGGTCCTCGGCAGCAGGAGGAAGAGCACGCCGGAGATCGCCCACATGGCGGCGGCGGCCCCCGTCAGGAGCGCGAACCCGGGCTCCAGGGAGATCAGGGCGAGCCCCACGGGCGGCCCGGCGACGGTCGCGACGTGCTGCGCGGTGACGTAGGCGGCGAACCCCTTGGCCTGGTGGGCGGGCCCGACCCCGGCGAGCAGGCTCTGCGCGGCGGGGTTGTAGAGCGCGCCGCCGACGGCGAGGACGACGGCCGCGAACAGCAGCGCGCCGACCCCCTCGGCGGCCCCGAGCAACGCGAACCCGGCCGCGCGCAGCACGCAGGCGATCGCCCCGGTACGCCGCGCACCGATCCGGTCGGTCAGCGCCCCCACGGGCAGCAGGAGCGCGAACTGCAGCCCGGTGCGCGCCCCGAGGATCAACCCCGCCGTGCCGGCCATCAGCCCGAGGTCGTGCCGCAGGTGCGCGACCAGGTGGGCCATCACGGAGAAGAAGCCCAGGCAGCAGGCCACCTGGATGGCGACGACCGTGACGACGACCCGGCGGCCGGAGGGGTCCGCGACGGCGGGCGGGGAGACGGGGGCGGCGACTGTCACGGGACCCGAGCACACCAGAGCCGGGACCGATGGTCCAATATCGGAATCCGGCGGGACCGATACCCGATTCCGTATGCATGCCGCATCGGCGTGAACCGCTTGCAGGCGAAGGGCGAAGGGCGAAGGGCGAAGGGCGAAGGGCGAAGGGCGAAGGGCGAAGGGCGAAGGGCGAAGGAAGCCGACGATCCGCTGCGCACCGGCCACGAACGCCGGCGCGCCGTTCGGCCTGGCCGCCTTCCAGCGCCTGGCGCTCGTGGGCGCGCACATCTGACGATCCGGGACGGCGGTGGCCGGCGGCGGTACGGTGGTGGCCGCAGTTCCGTTTCCCGCCGCCGGCGGAGGTCGGCCGTGTCCCGGACGCACCAGGTGATCGCGGTGGCTCTCCTGCTCGTCACGACCCTGCTCGTCACGACCCTGCTCGTCACGACGGGGTGCAGGAGCGGGGCAGCTCCCGCGGAGCGGGCGGCCCCGTGCCGCTCGGAGGTCGTGCGGGGGCAGCCGCCCACGTGGGCGCGCGCCGGCTGCTGGCGGCTGCGGCTGAGCTGGAGCTCGCACACCGACACGATCGACCTGGAGTACGTGGCCCCGTCCTAGGGGTCAGGCCGTGTAAGGAAGCTGCTCGGGCAGCACCTCGCGCACGTCGGACGCGCGCAGCCGCTGCAGGACGAGGCGGCCGATGCGGGAGGCGCCGATCACGCCCACGGTGCGGTCGTGCAGCCCGGTGCCGTCGCCCGGCTGCCGCAGCGCCCTGTCGTGCCCGGCCTGTGCAGGACGGCCCGCAGCCGGGGCGCGGCGGTCAGTGATCCGCGCGTCGATGCGCGGGCAGCCCCAGCCGGTGAGCAGGAACTCCGCGCCGGCCGGCGCCTCGGCCGCGCCGGGGCCGTCGAAGGAGGTGAGCCGCAGCGCGTCATCCACCTCGGCGGAGCGGCGCGGCAACCGTTTCGTGTGCGGCCCGCCCGGCCGCCGCTGACCTGCACTATCGTGGAGGCCGAGTCCGGCACACTGATCCTGTGCCGGACTCGGCACCCCAGCGCCGCACCGGCTAGCTCTTGCTCCACACCGACGCGATCACGCCGTCCTCGGCGCTGAGGATCTGCGGCCGGTAGCCCATCGTCTTCAGCTGCGCCGCCTTGAGCGGGTACGTCACCTTCGACAGGCTCAGGAACTCCTTGACGCCCGTGGCCGCGCCCTTGCCCCACACCGTGGAGTACGTCTTGCCGGGGCCGACCGCCATGAGCACGGGCCGCAGGCCCTGCTTCGCCTTGGCCAGCAGCTCCTGGCCGCGCTGCTCCACGGTCTGGCCCAGCGTCACCTGAAGGGTGCCCGTGGCGGCGCCCGCCACCCAGACGGCGGCGTAGAGGGGCTTCTCCGCGGTGCCGTACACGTCGAGGGAGGCGAGGCTGTAGCCGACGGCGCCCAGCTCGGCGTTGACCTTGAGCAGCGTCTCCTTCGTCAGGGCCAGCTCCGACCTGACGAGCTGCGTGGTCTTCTCGAAGACGGCCGCGAACACGGCGGACGCGCCCGTGCCCGTGGCGGTGACCAGCTTGGGCCGGAAGCCCAGCTCGGCCTGCTCGGCGATGCGCCGGGGCAGCTCCGAGGCCGACAGGCCCTGCAGCACGCTGACCTTGCGGGTGGTGTCCTTGACCCACAGGGACGTGTACTGCGGGTTGGCCGCGTCGGTGACGTTCAGCGCCTGGGGCACGTACCCCTTGCCCAGCAGCTCCTTGACCCGCTGCACCAGCTTCGAGCCGCTGAGGGCGTCGAGGGAGAGCCAGTCGAGCACCTGTGCCTGGGTCTGGACGGCCTGGGTGCCGGCGGCGCTCGCGGGCGTGGCGACGCCCAGCAGGGGAGCGGCGGCGAGGGCCACGGCGGCGGTCAGTGCGGTCG
>NZ_JAATEP010000055.1:0-78169 GCF_012034275.1 Nonomuraea composti
CGGCCGTACGTCTCCAGCAGCCGTAGCCACACCTCGCTGACCGTGGGGTACGGCGGGACCGCGTGCCACAGCCGGTCCAGCGGGACCTCGCCGACGATCGCGATCGTCGCGGCGTGCAGCAGCTCCGCGACGTCCGGGCCGGCGAGGGTGAAGCCGACGATCACTTTCCGGTCCTCGTCGACGACCATGCGGGCGTGGCCCTGGTAGCCGTCGGCGTGCAGGGCGGCTCCGGCGACGGCGGCCAGGTCGTAGTCGATCACGCGGGTGCGTATCCCGGCGGCTTCGGCGGCGGCCGCGGTCAGGCCCACCGAGGCGATCTCCGGGTCGGTGAAGATCACCTGAGGGACCGCGCGTTCGTCGGCCGTCGCCACGTGGCGGCCCCAGCGGCCGTCCTCGACCGGTTCGTCCTTCGCTCGTGCCACGATGACGTCGCCGACCGCGCGGGCCTGGTATTTGCCCTGGTGGGTGAGCAGCACGCGCCGGTTGACGTCGCCCGCGGCGTACAGCCGTCCGTCGCCGATCGGCGTCCCGTCCTCCCCCACTACGCGCAGCGTGTCGTCCACCGTGAGCCAGGTGCCCGGCGTCAGGCCGAGGGCGTCGAGGCCGAGGTCGTGGGTGTTCGGTGTCCGGCCGATCGCGACCAGCACCTCGTCGGCCTCGATCCGGTCGCCGTCGGTCGTCGTGATGTGCACCGTTCCGGACTGGTCGCGGTGGGCCGATGCGGCGGTCGCGCCGGAGCGTACCGAGACTCCGGACTCCCGCAGCGACTCGGTGACCCGCTCGCCGGCGAACGGTTCGGCCTGCGGCAGGACACCGTCGCGGGCCAGCAGCGTCACCGAGGAGCCGAGGGCGGCGAAGGCGGTGGCCATCTCCGACGCCACCACGCCGCCGCCGATGATCGCGAGGCGGCGGGGGGCCGCGCTCGCGGCGGCCGCCTCCCGGCTCGTCCACGGGGCGGCGTCGCGCAAGCCGGGAATGTCGGGCAGCAGCGCGCTGCTGCCGGTCGCGACGACCACCGCGTGCCGGGCCGTCAACGTCACCCGAGCGCCGTCGTCGCCGGTCACCTCGACCTCGTTCGCGGACACGATCCGGCCCTGGCCACGATGCAGGGCGATCCCGGCCGAGTCGAGCCAGGCGACCTGGCCGTCGTCCTTCCAGTGCGAGGCGAACGAATCGCGGCGGCCCAGCACCGCGGCCACGTCGAGATCACCCGTCACCGCCTCCCGTGCGCCGGGCACCTGGCGCACCGCCCGCAACGCCGCCGCGCTGCGCAGCAACGCCTTGGTCGGCATGCACGCCCAGTAGGAGCACTCCCCGCCGACGAGCTCACGCTCGACGATCGCGGCACTCAATCCGCCTCGCACCACCCGGTCGGCGACGTTCTCCCCGACCGGGCCGGCGCCGATGACCACGACGTCGTAGATGGTGCCGTCCATGTCAGTTGCCCTTCGCGGCGCGGCCGAGGCGGATGGCCGAGATGAGGAAGAAGATGCCGCCGGGGATGGCGTAGCCGGCCGCGTTCATCAGGGTCGGGTTCGGGGCGGCGGCGCCGAGGATGAAGGACGCCCCGGCGAGCACGGAGATGGCGCCGCTGATGATCATCGGCCACTGGCCGCCCATCTTGCGTCGGGTGACGGCCACGATCAGCTGGACCGCCCCGGCCACGATCGCCCACGCACCCCACACGCGCAGCACCGCCGGGATCCCGGACGTGCAGGCGATGGCCACGCCGATGGCCGTGATCAGGCTGACCGCGACGTTCACGTACAGGAGGGCAGGTGAGCCGGTGGTGCGCGAGGCGCGGGCGTCGATGACGGCGGCGGCCACGTCGAACAGCGGGTAGAGCACGAGCAGGGTGATCGCGAGCGGGCCCAGGTTCGCGGCCGTCGTGAACATCACGAGGGCCCAGACGATGGCGAACGCGAACCGGACGAAGTACAGCCGCCGCAGCGTGAGTGCGGTTCCGGAGATGCCGGAGGAAGCAGCGATGGAGCTCATGACGATCCTTTCAGAGGGTGGGTGGCGCGCGCCGGTCACGTCCCACGTCGGCGCTTTTAGACGGTTCTGGTCGCCGGCGGTTTCCGGACGAGACCGAACGTTCTACCTCTCGAAGCTTGTTGCCTGAGGCGCGGATTGTCAAGACCGAACGTTCTACCTACTAGGGTGGTCGCATGCGCAACGCATCCGCAGGGCGGCCGTCGGAAGCGCGGTCCCGGCTGCTCGACACGGCCACCCGGCTCTTCTACGGGGAGGGCATCCGTGCCGTCGGCATCGATCGCATCGTCGCCGAGGCGCAGGTGACGCGCGCCACCCTGTACCGGCACTTCGCCGGCAAGGAAGACCTCGTCCTCGCCTACCTGAGCGGCGTCGACCGCGCCATGCGGAGCCCAGCCGAGGAGGCCATCGCCGCCGGGCTACCGGCCGCCGACACCGTCCTCGCCCTCAGCAAGGGCATCGCCCAGGCCATCCAGTCCCCCGGCTTCCGGGGGTGCGCCTTCCTCAACGCCGCCGCAGAATATCCCGATCCTGAATCGCCGGCACGTAAGGCCGTGCTCGCCCACCGGGAATGGTTCCTGGAAACCATCACGGGGCTGCTGGCCGAAATCCGGGAGAGCGGCGCCGAGCCCGCCGCTCGTCACTTCGTGATGCTGCGCGACGGGGCCATGGCCGCCGGGTGCCTGTTCGATCCGGCGCTGATCAGCGAGACCTTCCTGCACGGAGTCGAGAGACTCTTGCAGCTTCATGCCACTAGCGACCACTCAGGGCGACCAGGCCCGAGGGCCGACGTATAGCACGCACGCATACGAGGTGTACGCCATAGGAGGGCTTAGGTAGTGTCCGGGGCGTGCGCCAGGGTGCCCGCAAGTTGTCGACCTCCGCGATGCTCGTCTCACTCATGGTGCTGACGGGCTGCTCAGGGGACGCCGACATACCCTCGCTGGACGAGGTGTCCAAGCAGCTGATCACGGACGGCGACAAACTGATCGCTTCAAGGGAGCTGGCCGCGACCGGATCCGCCACCGCGACCGAAAGAGCGGACCGGGAAAGCGACGCGGGGTGCTTGAAGGGCCAGGTCCAGCGCTTCTTCCGGGCGCAGGGCGATCTCAACGGGCCGCCGTACAAGCACTCACCAGGGAACGCGGCCGGATTGATGGCCAGTTGGCTGCAAGTGCGCGGCTACAGCAGGGTGGTGGATGATCTCGATCTGCACGACGAGAATCTCGGCGTGGCCGTCCTGCGGAACCCGCAGACCGGCATCACTTTCATGATTGCCGTACGTAACGGGCAGAAGCCGCACATCAGGATCGTCGGCAAGACCAGCTGCTACGAACGCGCCGGCTGACCGCTGGTCTAGGCAGGCATCTGAGCCGCTTCGGCACTTGCGGCCTGGGCCTGCTTGCGGAGATGGTCAGCGGTCGAGATGCAGTTCTCTCGCAGGAGGTCGATCTCCCGTGCCAGTTGCACGGTTTGCGAGCTGAAACGGCCCGCGGCCGGTCCTTTCCAGAACGCGTCGACTCCTTGCGGCCTGGTGAGCGCGCCGGCATACACCTCTGCCAACTGCCCGGCGTACCGGATGAGGGTGGTGGCGAGCTGCTCCTTCTCAGCAGCCTGCCGGAGCAGTTGGCCTTGACTGGGAATGGTCATGCTCAGCCTCCTCTCCTCTCCAGGGCATTTTTCATGGCGTCGTAGAGTCGGCCACGGATCGCCTTCTCCACCTCGTCGCGCTGGTCTTCGGTCAGCGGTTTCTGTCCGTGTTCGTCCAGGGAGCTGTTCACCCACTCGGCCAGTTGCCTCACGAGTGTGTCCGCGATGTCTGCGGCCATGGCGGGGGTCTTCTTGTCGAAATAGTCCGTGATCATTTCTTTGAGGCCGTCCTTGGCCTCATCCAGCGCGACGTCCCGTCCGGTGGCCGCCGTCGCGTCTTCGATGGGCCAGTACTTGTTGGACAGCCAGGAGACGGGGATCAGCGCGACTCCAGCGAGCCAGTCCGCGTATTCGTCATCGGTCCATTCCGCATAGGTCGAGCCCGCCAGCAGCAAATTGGCCGCACCTGCGGCGAGTGCCATACGGGAGGTGTACTCGTGCTGTGTGGCGTCGTCCCCGAACGGCCTGAACCGGCCGATGTCCATGCCCAGCCGGTAATCCTGCGCCGCCTTCATCAAGGTCTGCGCCGCATCTTTGTCCTGCATGAGCCCGCCGATGAAACGGGACGCGGCCTCAGGCTCGAGGCCGTCCCAGGGCGACCAGGGGTACAACCCTTTCAGACTCGGCGAGTCACGCTTCGACTGTCCACGGGCGAGTTGGTCGAGGTAGGGCGTGACGTTCTTGGCGAGGATCTCGCTGATCGGCGAGTCCTTGAGTGTGCCCCACGAGCCTCCGATCCACGGGCTGTCCTCGGCCCCCATGCCGCGAATGATGTTGAACCACGCCCGCTCGCGCACGCTGTCCACTCCCGCGCCGGGCCGCAATGCCTTGTCCAGAACGCCGGCCATCTTCTTCTCGAAGTTGGGAATGCCGCTCTGCCGGGCACGCTGGGGATGCAACAGCCAGCCCGCGGCGTCCTTGTTCTCGGCCAGCAGTGTCTGCAACGCCTGCGGATCAGCGTCGTACGCGTCCATCAGCGCGTTCAGATTCCAGTTCTGGCTCGTCGGAAGATCCGCGGCCAGTGGCCGGCCGAGTACGCGAAGCGCCACCTGATTGAGGAGCCTGGCCGATGGCTTGGACATCGCGACCAGCGCCGTCAGCACGCCGGGCTGAGTCGTCCTGATGAACTCCTCGCCCCACTCCTTACCGAGTCTGCCCGCGCGTTCAGCGTTGGCGTACACCTCGGCCAGCGGACCAAGAGCCTCTTTCCCCTCCTTCAGGGCGCCGGGTGGCACTCCCTTGTCCATCGCCGGGCCTTTATTCTTCATCCACTGCATGAACAACGCGCGGAACCTGTCCGGCCCGAGAGCCGACAGCAATGCGGCAGCGTAGGCAGGGTCGGTCAATTTCTGTTTGGTCGCCGCCACGGCGGCGGCCACCTTGCGCCAGTTTTCCGGCGAGTCCTCGATCTCGTACTGCTTGAGTGCCTCAGTGATCGGCGCCGCGTCGGCTTTCCCCTGGCGGGCGGCCGCCGCTTCGTTGTCGAACGTGAACACCCCGCTGAGCAAGCCGTCTCCAGCAGCGGGAACCATTTGTTTGAGGGTGTCGATTCGCCATTTGAGGTCCCGCTGGGTGTCGTTGAAGAACGCCCAGGACCGGTGCATGGCACTGACCCCCTGCGTGCCGGTCCACGAGACGCCGGCCTCCGCGATGGCCGTTTCGAGGCCGTGCCGGGTACGCCCAAGGATGTCCTTGCCCATTTCCATCTGGCGGATCAGCTGATCCGCCCCACGGGGATCGATGCCGACGAACTCCCCCATGCCCCCTCCCCGGAGGATGCGGCCACAACGCAGGCGTCAAGCACACCGATCGGTCGCCGACCCATCCCTATAAAGAATCGGACTGCAACAAGCAGGGGAAATGCCCCGAAGCCAGATGCCGGGGTGGTTCAGGGCGGTGTCGGTGGCCTGCCCCTTGCGGCCCTCCCAAGCTTCGGTCGCTCACGGTTCGTAGTCATGGACCAGCGTGGGGATCTTCATGCGTCCAACCCCTTGCGCAATGGTCAAGAATCGTTGACCATTGCAGGCATGTCTTCCGACGATCTCCCCGAGACGTTTCACGTCACCACCGACGAGCAGCTGCGCGCCGTCTCCAACCTCACCCGTCACCGGATCATGGCCATGCTGCGCTTCGAGCCGGCGACGATCACGCAGATCGCGCAGCGGATGGGCCTGGCGAAGGGGAGCTCCAGCTATCACGTGCGGCTGCTCGAGCGGGCCGGTCTGGTGAAGGTGGTGGCGACGCGGAAGGTGAGAGGGGTCACCGAGCGGTACTACGCGATGGCCGCGCGGTCGATCGAGCTGCCGGATCCGGGGCCGGGGCAGCCGGACATACTCCTGCGCAATGCGGTGGCGGACCTGGAGGCGGCGCCGGCGGACGGCGAACGGCACGTGCGGATGGCGCATCTGCGACTCACCGAGGAGCAGTTCGCGGAGCTGGGGGCGCGGCTGCACGCGCTCGTGGACGAGTACCGGGCGTTGTCGGATTCGTCGCTTCCGGACGTGTCGCTGGTCTTCGCGTTGTTCCGGCCGGATTCGAGCCCCCAAAGCGAGGATCCCGGCCCCCAAAGCGAGGATCCCGGCCCCCGCGGCGAGGATCCCGGCCCGCGAAGCGAGGAGTCGGGCGCGCAGGTCGAGGAGCCGGGTGCGCAGGTCGAGGAGCCGGGTGCGCAGGTCGAGGAGGGCGGCGAATGACCTCGGTGAAGTTGCCGGTCGGGTTCGGGCGGCTTTGGACGGCGCAGACGGTGTCCTCGCTCGGTGACGGCGTGACGCATGCCGCGCTGCCGCTCCTGGCGGTGGCGTTGACCAGGGATCCGATGGCGCTGGCCGTCGTCACGGCCGCCGGCACGCTGCCCTGGCTGTTGTTCGGGGTGCTCGGCGGTGCGCTGGTGGACCGCTGGGATCGTCGGCGCACGATGTGGGTCACGGATGCCGCGCGGGCGGTGCTGCTCATCGTCCCGGCCGCGGCGGCGGCGTTCGACGTGCTGAGCATCCCGCTGCTGGCGGGCACCGCGTTCCTGCTCGCCCTCGGCGGGCTGTTCTTCGACACGGCGGCCACGGCGTACCTGCCGGATCTGCTCCGGCGCGACCCCGCGCTGCTCGAACGCGCCAACGCGCGCCTGCGCGGCGCCCAGACCGCGACGTCCGGGTTCGCCGGGCCGCCCGCGGGCAGTGCGTTGCTCGCGCTCGGACGGTCGGTGCCGCTGCTGGCCGACGCGGTGTCGTTCGCGTTGTCCGCGCTGCTCGTACGGTCGCTGCCCGCCGTGCCGCGCCCGGCCGCCCAAGCCCGCGAGTCGCTGCTGCGGCAGGCGCGGGCCGGGGCCTCCTACGTCTTCAAGGACCGGCTGCTGCTCGGGCTCGCACTCCGTCCGGCCGTCGGGAACATCGCCTTTCTCGCCGTGGAGACCGTTCTGGCCCTGTTCGCCCACGAACGTCTCGGCGTCGGCGCCCTGGGCTTCGGCCTGCTCCTCACCGCCGAGGCCACCGGCGGCCTGCTCGGCGCGGGCATCGCGTCCTTCCTCGGCCGGCGTCTGGGCACGGGCACGGCGCTGACCTGCACCGCGACCATCGAGGGCCTGGCCATCCTCGGGCTCGCCGCCGCCCCGAACGCGTACGTGGCCGGGCTCGCGCTCGCCGTCTGCGGGGCGGGCATGGGCGCCACGATGGTGCTCGGGCCCTCGCTCCGGCAGGCCATCGTCCCTGCTCACCTGATGGGCCGGGTCGCGTCCACGTCCCGCATGCTCGCGATGTGCGCGGCCCCGTTCGGCGCGTTCCTCGGCGGCTGGCTGGCCACCGCCTACGACCTGCGCACTCCGCTGTACGCCGCCGCCGGCCTCCTGCTCGCCATGACGGCCGTCACCGCGACCATGACCAGCAACCGCCGCGTCGAGGCCGCGCTGCTCGACGCGCGCCCGCAAGCCGTGCAGACCGCTGCCACGTGACGGCCGTCTCCCCCAACGCGGCCTCCACGTGACGACCGTCTCCCCAACGCGGCCTCCACGTGACGACCGTCTCCCCAACGCGGCCTCCACGTGACGACCGTCTCCCCAACATGGTTTCCGCGTGACGACCGTCTCCCCTACGCGTCGCCGACCTGGCCGGACGGGGGCGGGACGTCGAGGCCGGCGAGCAGGTCGCGCAGCAGGTCGGCGAGCTGGTCGCGGCGCTCGGGGGTGAGGTGGCCGATGAGCCGGTCCTCGGCGGTGAGCAGGCCGGCGACGACGCGGTCGAGCAGCGCGTGGCCCGCGCCGGTGAGGGTGACGGCGCGGGCGTGGTAGCCCGTTCCGGAGGTGGCGCGCTCGACGAGGCCGGCGTTGGCCGCGCGTTCCACGCGCTGGGTGATGGCGCCGCGCGTGACCATGCACGCCTCGGCCAGCTCGCCCGGGCTCATCCGGTACGGCGGGCCGCTCCGCCGCAGCGTGGACAGCAGGTCGAGGGTCGCGACGTCCACACCGAGGCGGTTCAGCAGGCGGCGGCGTTCGTCGCCGAAGGCCTTGGCGGCCCACCAGATGCGGGTGATGACGCCGATCGACTCGACGGGGACGCCCGGCAGTTCGCGCCGCCAGGCGTCCTGGATGGCGTCGGCGCCGTCGCGGGGAAGGTCGTCAGCGGCCACGTTCTGCGCCGCCGTTGACCTGGATGATCTGGGCGGTGACGTGGGCGCCGCCGGGTGAGGCGAGCCAGTGGACGGTTTCGGCGATGTCCTGCGGCGTGCCCGCGCGGCCGGTGTGCGTCTGGGCGAGGAGCGCGGCGCGGCGCTCGCCGGTCAGGGTGTCGCCGAAGAACTCGGTGTCCTCGATGTAGCCGGGGGCGACGACGTTCACGGTGATGCCGCGAGGGCCGAGGGCGGCCGCCAGGTCGAACGCGTAAGGGTGCAAAGCGGCTTTCATCGGCCCGTACGAGCTGCCGCCGGAGCCGCGCAGGGCCGCGATCGAGCTGATGAACACGACTCGGCCTTGGGGGTTGAGCAGGTCGCGCAGCGCCTCGGTCGGCAGGACCGAGGTCAGGACGTTCGCGCGGAAGTTGGCCGTCCACTGCTCGGCGACGTCGCCCTGGCCCGCGACGTTGCCGCCGGCGTTGTTGACCAGGACGTCGATGGTGCCGAACCGCTCGGCCAGCTCCGCGCGTACCCGCTCGACCTGGCCCGGATCGCTCAGGTCGGCGGCGAGCGCGGCGGCGCCGATCTCCTTGGCCGCCTGGTCGAGGACGTCGGCGCGGCGGCCGATGATGACGGTGCGGTCGCCGTCGGCGGCGAAGCGGGCGGCGACGGCCTTGCCGATGCCGGTGCCGCCGCCGGTGACCACGATGGTGCGCGTCATGCGGATCCTCCTCCTTTGAGTTTAGGTCTAAAGTCAGCTTACCCGGTCTTCGCAGCGGGCCGCGTGTCAGCGGCGGTGTCAGGACGGCGACGGCCCGGTATCAGGGCGACCGGCGATCGTGAGGCACATGAACGGTCCAGCCACCGCGCTGGACCAGCCCACATCACGAAAAAGGACCTCATCATGCCCACCTTCACCACCCCCGCCCCGATCACCGCCGTCCTGCACATCCCCGCCGGGCGCGTCGAGTTCGTCGCCACCGACCGGACCGGCACCACCGTCCAGATCCAGCCCGCCAACCCCGCGAAGGCCCGCGACGTCAAGGCCGCCGAGCAGACCTCGGTCGAGTACGCCGACGGCGTCCTGCGCGTCGAGACCGCGATCAGGAACCAGTACCTCGGCTCCACCGGATCCGTCGCGGTGACGGTCGAGCTGCCCGCCGGCTCCCACGTCGAGGCCAGGACGGCCGGCTCCGAGCTGCGCACCGTGGGTCGCCTCGGCAACGTCGCCTTCGAGGGCGCCTACCGCCGGATCGAGCTCGACGAGCTCGCCGGCCTGCGCCTCACCGCGACTGACGGTGACGTCGAGGTCGGCCGCCTGACCGGCCCCGCCCACATCACCACCGCACGGGGCGACATCCAGATCGCCGAGGCCGTACGCGGCACGCTCGTGCTCGCCACGCAGTCCGGCGACATCTCCGTCACCGCCGCCGCGGGCGTCTCGGCCTCCCTCGACGCCGGCACCACCCACGGCCGCGTCACCAACGCGCTGAAGAACAGCGGCACCGTCGAGCTGGACATCCACGCCACCACGTCCAACGGCGACATCACCGCCCGCAGCCTCTGACCTCTCAGTGGCTCCTGTCCGACGAGGTGCCGGGCGCCCCGCGCGCCGGCCTCGAAGGTGTATGCACTTGCATGTGGTCTCCTCATCGGGCATAGTTGGTTTTGTCCAACCAACCTTTTCGGGAACGGTGTGAGGATGGAGCACGTGTCGGCCGGCAGGGACGGCCCGGCTCAGGAGGCCGTCGACGGAGTGGCGGCGGCGCTGGCCACGGTGGGGAACTGGATGTTCTCCCCGGCCACGCGGCGCAAGATCATGGCGTCCTCCGGGCTGGAGCTGTCCTTGGGCGACTACACGTTGCTGGCCCCGGTGTCGCTGCACGCGCCGGTGCGGCTGTCGGTCCTGGCGGAGCTGATGGAGGTGGACAAATCCACCCTGTCACCCTCCGCCAAACGCCTGGAGGCACGCGGCTTCATCGCACGCCGGCCCGATCCCGACGATGCCCGGGCACAGCTGGTGAGCGTCACCCGGGCCGGCAAGCTCGCCATCAGCAAGCTCTGGAAGGCGCGCGCGGCCGCCGTCGCCGCTCTGCTGTCCGGCTGGGAGGCGGCCGACGTCGAGCAACTGGCCGTGAGCCTGGCCGCACTCAGCGACGCGATCAAAAAGGCGCGCTGACAGAGGTTCTGGAGCTGGCCCGCACCGGCGATCGACCGGCGTTTCCCGCCGGAGCGGGCGCCTGACGCGCATGCCGCTGTCGAGGAGCGCCGCACCGTCGGCATACACGTGACACGCACACCGCACCGTCGGCATGCGCCTGACGCGCACGCCGCACCGTCGGCAAGACCATGCTCGCCGGCATCTCGACGTGCCCCTCACGGGCGCTTCAGTGCACATACCTATTGATTTCTGGCAAGGAGTCCACTTCGCCATGTCCGCTTTCCCCAAGATCTTTGTAGCCGGTGCCACCGGACTGCTCGGCGGCCAGATCGTGCAGGCCCTTCTCGACCGGGGCGCCCCCGTTCGGGCCCTGGTGCGCCCTGGAGCCGGCGAGGAGAAGAGGCGTTCCCTGACCGCTCTGGGATCCGACCGCTTGGAGCTGGTCGAGGGTGACATCACCGACCCGGCCGAACGGCTGGCGGAGGCCATCGGTGACGCCACGACCGTGATCTCGGCCGTCCAGGGCGGCCCCGACGTCATCGTGGACGGCCAGGCCAACCTCCTGCGCGCCGCGGAGAAGGCCGGCGCCCAGCGGTTCATCCCCTCCGACTTCGCCTTCGACCTGACCAAACTGGACGACGGCGACAACTTCATGATCGACTGGCGCCGCCAGGCCGCCGCCGCCCGCGCCGGCAGCCCTCTTGACGTGATCTCCGTGCTCAACGGGGCCTTCTACGAGGTGATGACCGGCTTCATGGGGCTCATCGACTGGGAGCGGGGCACCCTGTCCCACTGGGGAGACCCCGACCAGCCGCTCGACCTCACCTCGGTGGCCGACACCGCCGCCTACACCGCCTCCGTCGCCCTCGACCCGGCCGCCACCGGCACGCTGCGGTTCGCCGGCGAGGTCATGTCGATGCGCCAGTTCCACGACGCGGTCCAGCGCGGCTCCGGCCGTACCCTGGAGCTGCGGCACCTCGGCACCGCCGACGACCTGCGCGCGGAGATCAGCCGTCAGGCGGCGGTGGCGCAGAACCCGTTCGACTATGTGGCGCTGCAGTACCAGTGGTGCATGGTGACTGGCAAGGCCAAGTTCGATCGCCTGGACAACGACAGGTACCCGGACGTCACGCCCGTGTCGATGACCGACTTCGTCCGCGCCACCGCACCCGCGCACTAGTCCGCCCTCTGGGGCCTGATCCTTGATCAGCCGGTCCGGCGGCGACCCGAGCTCCGTGACGGGGAGGCTGCCCGGATGGCCAGGCTTCGCTGGGGCGAGGCCGTGGCCTCCCTCAGGATCGGCGCGCACGCGGCGGCCTCGGGCCCGATCGCCGCGAACGCCGCCAGCAAACCCTCGGTGACCGGCTGGCCGAGCAGGTCGGGCAGTGCCTCGGCCGCCGCCGGCCCGATCCCGGACAGCGCCCAGGAGATGCTCTCGTGACGGTGATCGTGGGGCTCATCGGCCGGCAAGTCGTGCAGGCGGCGGCGCAGCAGAGGCAGCAGGGGCGCGGCCCGTGGCCCGAAACTGGCCACGGGCTGGGCAACGTTCCTGGGCATGCGCTCGCGTTCCAGCGCCCAGGCCAGCATCGGCAGCGCTCGGTCGTCCCCCGTGCCGCTCAGCGCCTGCAACGCAGGGCTCACCGTCGGCTGGTCGCCAGGCCATTCGATCACCCACGGCAGCTCCGCGTCCTCCAGCCGCTTCTGGTCGGCCACGCGCCGGTCCGTGGCGGCCAGAGCCTCCGCCAGGGCGTCCGCGGCGGGCGCCGCCAGCTCACCCAGATCCTCCAGGACGCCGACCGCTCCCGACATCACGACGGCGCCCGGCCGCCCTCTTCCTCGCCTGTCGAGTCCAGCAGCAGGATCCCGCCGAGGCCGGCAACTTCCGCCGCACCATCACCGTCGCCCTCGACGCCGCCACCCGCAACCAGCCCAGCCCCACCATGACCGACATGGCCGGCAAGATCATCGAAGCCCTCGACGCCGCTCGCTGACATGCCACCGCAGCCCCTCACGGGGTCCTGTCCTCTCCAGGGACCCCGTAACACCGGCTCATCAGTGATGCTGACGCTTCGCCGCCGATCCTGGACCCGGTTGCCGTTTCGGCGTGGAACCGCGCCCATACGGCGATGTCCGCCGTGCTCGCCCAGGTGAGCCTGCTGGATAAGGAAACGGCAGGTGCGAACCACTGCGGCCGGACTCCGTGAGCACGGTGATCGCCTCATCGATGCGCCCCGCCTTCTCCCTCAGCCGGTCTCGGCGTACGGCGCCAAGATCTCCCAGTCCCGTCTGGCGGCCGGTTCCTTCACCGCGCCTGCGGCGCAGAACCACTCACCCGAGCGGGCGGTCGCCACACCCGTGTCGAGGTGCCCGTGCTCGGTCAAGAGGTCCACGATGCTCGGCGTCACCCCTTCGTACAGGCTCCGCCGCCGATCGAGATCATCAGCGTTCATGACCCTGAACTCGTACGGGCTGCTCGCGGCCTGGCCCGCCCGCAGGCGTCAGAGCAGCTTGTCCTGGGTGAAGGGGACGTCCCGGAGGCGGCGGCCGATGGCGTGGTGGATCGCGTTGCCGATGGCCGCGGGCACGCCGGTGCCCGGTGTCTCGCCGAAGCCCCGCGCTCCGAGCGCCTGGCTGTCCGGGTCCGGCTCGTCCACGAACAAGGCCGTCACCGACGGCGTGTCGGCGCACACCGGCACCAGGTAGGTGGACAGGTTGGGGTTGACGACGCGCGCCGTGACCGGGTCCACCATCGTGTGCTCCATCAGCGCGAAGCCGACGCCCCAGGTCACGCCGCCGATGACCTGCCCGCGCGCGGTGCGGCGGTTGAGCACGCGGCCCAGGTCGTGCGCGGTCACCACGCGGGTCACGCGGAGCCTGCCCAGCCTCGGCTGGATGCGTACCTCCACGAACACCGCGCCGAACGAGTGACCTCGCGTGTTGGGCTTGCGTCCGGTGACCGTGACCTCCTGGCCGTGGCGGGCCATGACGTCGCGATAGGTGTCGCCGCGGTCGCCGGAGGCGAGCAGGCGGCCGTCCTCGGCCGCGACCTCCGCGGCGGGCACGCCGTGCAGCGGGGAGCGCGGGTCGGCGACGGCCAGCGCGATCACGGCGGCCCGCGCGCTCTTCGCCGCCTCCGACACCGGGCCCACCACGCTGGGCATCGTGGACGACCCCGCCGAGATGGACGCGGCGGGGTAGGTGGTGTCGCCGAGCAGCGTCGTGACGTGGCCGAGCGGCATGCCCAGCGCGTCGGCCGCGACCTGGCTGAGCACGGTGTAGGTGCCGGTGCCGATCTCCTGGCTGGCCGTCCGTACGGTCGCCCGCCCGTCGGGGCCGATCGTGAGGCGGACCTCGGAGTCGATGTGGCCGTAGGTGTGGGTCTCGGTGGCCATGCCCCAGCCGACGTACTCGTCGCCGTCCCTGGTCGTGCCCGGCCTGGGGTTGCGCCGCGCCCAGCCGAACTCCTCGGCGGCGGCCCGGTAGCACTCCAGCAGGTGCTTGCCGCCGTAGGGCCGCTCGGGCTCCCCGCCGGCCCAGGTCTGCTGGACGACGTCGGTGTGGTTGCGGATCCGCAGCTCCACCGGGTCGATGCCGAGCTCGTGGCTCAGCTCGTCCATGGCGGTCTCGAGGCCGAAGTGCGCGGTCGTCTCCGGCGAGCGCATGTAGCTCGACGTGGGCAGGTCCAGCCGCACGCCGAGCTGCCGCACGTGCACGTTCGGGCAGGCGTACAGCTGGAGCGTGGAGTCGCTGCTGTTGTAGATGCGGCCGTCCAGGCGGGTCACCTGCGCCGTGGAGGTGTCGGCGATCGCGGTCAGGCGACCCTCGCGGGTGGCGCCGAGCCGGAGGTGGTGGCGGTACTCGGCGCGGTGGCCGTTGGAGGTGAACATCTGCGCGCGCGACAGCACCAGCTTCACCGGACGGCCGGCCAGGCGGGCCACCGCCGCGGTGAGCAGCGTGTGCGGGTAGGTGGGGCCCTTGGCGCCGAAACCGCCGCCCAGGTAGGGCGAGATGACGCGGACGTCCTTGGGAGGATCGTCGGCGAACGCCTGCGTCACCATGTTGCGGGTGAAGACCACGCCCTGGGTGCTCTCGTACAGGGTCAGCGTGCCGTCGCCCGCCCACACGGCGGTGGTGGTGTGCGGCTCGATCGGGTTGTGGTGCTGCATCGGGCTGCTGTACGTCGCCTCGACGCGCACCTCGGCCTGTGCGAGCGCGGCGGCGGCGTCGCCGCGGCCGTCCTCGTTGGCCCTGCCGCGGAACCTGTCCGGCAGGAACGCCTCGTCGAGCACGTCCGCCATCCGCGCGACCGGAGCCTGCGCCCGGTAGCGCACCTTCACCAGGTTCGCCGCCTCCTGCGCCTGCTCCAGGGTCTGGGCCACGACGTAGGCGACCGGCTGCCCGCTGTGGTGCACCCGCGCGTCCTGCATGGGGATGTACGGCCGGTTGTACGGAAAGTCCGGCACCCTCAGCCGCGGCATGTCGGCGTGGGTGTAGACCGCGACCACGCCGGGATGCGCCAGCGCCGCCCTGGTGTCGATCTCCACGACCTCGCCACGCGCGATCGTGCTCATCACCAGGAACCCGTGCAGCGCGCCGGGCACCTCCTGGTCCGCGGCGTACCGGGCGGCGCCGGTGACCTTCGCCCGGCCGTCCACCCGTGCCACGCCCTGCCCCACCAGCCCGCTCATCGAAGCCCTCCCAGCTCGCTGAGGATGCTCGTCAGCGCCCGCTGAACGAGTTCGACCTTGAACGTGTTGCCTTCGCGCGGTTCGGCGTCCCGGACGAGGAGCCGGCCCGCCTCGGCGATCGCCTGTACGGTCAGCGGCCGGCCCCGCAGCGCGGCCTCGACGCGGGTGTCCCGCCACGGGAGGGTGCCGACGCCGCCGAACGCCAGCCGTACGTCCCGCACCACGCGCCCGCTGGTGCGCAGCGCCGCCGCCACCGACACCACCGCGAACTCGAAGGTGGCCCGGTCGCGCAGCTTCAGGTAGCGCGACTGCCCGGCCAGGGCGGTACGCGGCACGTCCACCCGCGTGATCAGCTCGCCCGGGCGCAGCACGGTCTCCTTGTCCGGGGTGGCCCCGGGAAGCAGGTAGAAGCCGGCGATGGGGACGGCGCGCTCGCCGCCGGGGCCGAGCAGGTGCACGGTGGCGTCCAGCGCGGTCAGCGCCACCGCCAGGTCCGAGGGGTGCGTGGCGATGCAGTGGTCGCCGCCGCCCAGGATCGCGTGTGCACGGTTGTGCCCGGCGATCGCGGGGCAGCCGCTGCCCGGCGTGCGCTTGTTGCACGGTGCGGCCGGGTCGCGGAAGTACCCGCACCTCGTACGCTGCAACAGGTTGCCGCCGATCGAGGCCATGTTGCGGACCTGCGGGGACGCCGAGGCCAGCAGGGCCTCCGACAGCATGGGGAACTCCCGCCGCACCCTGGGGTGCTCGGCGACCTGCCGCATCCTGGCCCCCGCGCCGACGCGCAGCCTCCTGGAATCGAAGGCGACCTCGTCGAGGCCGAGGTGGTTGACGTCCACGAGATGGTCGTGGGCCTGCGCGCCGTCGCGCATCAGGTTGAGCAGGTCGGTGCCGCCCGCCACGTAGGCCGGCGCGGACGTGCTCGCGGCGATCCGTACCGCCTCGGCCGGGCTGCCCGCGACCGTGTAGCCGAAGGTTCTCATCGCCGTACCTCCTTCGCGGCGTCGGCGACGGCGGCGACGATGTTCTGGTACGCCGCGCACCGGCACAGGTTCCCGCTCATCCACTCGCGGATCTCCGCCTCGGAGCCCGTGTGCCCCTCGTTGATGCAGGCCACGGCGGACATGATCTGCCCGGGAGTGCACGCTCCGCACTGGAAGGCGTCGTGCCGGATGAACGCCTCCTGCACCGGGTGCAACTCTTCGCCCCGCGCCAGCCCCTCCACCGTGGTGACCTCGGCCCCCTGCCGCATCACCGCCAGCGTCAGGCACGACTTGACCCGCTCGCCGTCGACCAGCACCGTGCACGCCCCGCACTCACCCCGGTCGCAGCCCTTCTTGGTGCCGGTCAGGCCCAGCCGCTCGCGTAACGCGTCCAGCAGCGTCACCCTCGGCTCCAGGACGACCTTGCGCGCCTGCCCGTTGACGGTCAGGGCGACCTCCACCGACGCCCCCGGGGCGACGGCGTACGCCTGGGCGGCGCCGGCGGGCCGGGAGGCCGCGGCCGCGGGAGCGGCGACGCCCGTGCCGGCGGCGGCGGCCGTTCCCGCCGCTGTCACCGCGATGGCCTTGAGCACCGTACGCCGGGTGTGCACCGGCCTGTCAGCCGGCGGATCGTGCTCCACCGGGGCCTGCGCGAGTCGTCGCCGCAGTTCGGTGATCCTCGCGCCCGTCTCCGGGTCGGGGTCGTCGGTCAGGTCGAACGAGACGATGTCCTCGACCAGCGGCAGTGCGGTCTCGTCGGCGAGGCGGTGCGCGGGGTGTGTCAGGAACTCGCGGTAGCCGTCCAGGTCTTCGACCACGAAGATGGCGCCCCACTCGTACTCGCCGCCGTGGTCACGGGCGACGGCGAAGGATCTCACCGACGGGATGGCCTCGCCCTGCTCACGCAGGCTCTCGAGAGCCTCCCTCCGCTGTCGCGGTGTCGTGTCCGGTTGGAAGGCGAACCGGATGCCGTGATAGATCATCGCGCCCTCTCCCTTCGTCAGGGGAACTTCAGGTGTCAGCTCTCGTTCACCTCGGCCCGGAGGATCCGGTCGTCCCCTCGGTGTCCGGCCAGCCGTAGCCGGCGCCCGCACGCAGGACGTTGATCTCGTCCCACGCGCTCGCGGGCACCGTCCGTGACGTCGCCGCAGGCGGCTCCCCTGCGGGACCGGGCGCCACGGCGTTGTTCGCCATGTCAGAGCCGCCGATAGGATATGAACAACTCGTCCACATATGACGGTATCATTGAAATGAACAAATCGTCCATAAAAAGAGGTGCGGATGTCCGAGGAGACTGCGGTCCGGCGCGGCCGGGGCCGCCGGCCGGCCGCGGAGGTGCGCGCCGCGGTGCTCGCCGCGGCCGGGCGCATCCTGCTGCAGGACGGCATGCAGGCGGTCACGTTCGACCGGGTCGCGATGGAGGCGGGATCGAGCAAGACCACCCTCTACAAGTGGTGGCCCTCGCCCGGCGTGCTCGCGGCGGAGGCGTACTTCGCCCACAGCCTGCGGGTGCTGGAGTTCCCCGACACCGGTGACGTGCGTGCCGACCTGATCACCCAGCTCACGGCGTTCGTGCGCTGGCTGAAGGAGGAGGGCGCGGAAAGGCCCGTCAGCGAACTCCTCGGCGCCGCGCAGATGGACGCGGACCTCGCCCGGGCCTGGTCGGAGAGTTACGCCCTCCCCCGGCGCGAACTCGCCCGGCAACGCCTGCGCCTCGCCGTCCAGCAGGGGCAGCTGCGGAAGGACGCCGACCTCGACATCATCGTGGATCAGCTGTGGGGAGCCTGCTACCACCGGCTGCTCGTGCTGAGAGTCCCCTTCGACGAATCGCTCGCCGAGCGCCTGGTCGACCAGGCGCTCCACGGCTCGGCGCCCCAGAGGGCGGCGGACCGCCCCTGAAGCGGATGGATCCCCATGAGATCCGAGCCGCGCTGGCGATCATGAAGAACGGCAAGATCGTGCTGGCCCGCGGCTACACCTACGACGACCGTTCCAGGCTGCCAGTAGTCCCGACGTCGACGTCCCTGTTCCGGGTAGCGAGCCTGAGCAAGAGCATCACCACGGCCGCCGTCATGCGCCTCGCGTAGGACGGCGAGCTGAGCCTGTCGGCCAAGGTCACGCAGTTGCTCGGCCTCACCCCGGCCGACGCGCGGATGGAGCAGGTGACGGTGCTCCGTCTCATGCAGCATCTCGGGCGGCTGGTGGTGCCGGTAGGCCACCGGGCACCTCAACACCTGGCACAGCGGCTCGATGTCCGGCACGTTCACCTACCTCGCGCGGCTGCGGAACGGGTTCGGCTACGCCCTGCTGTTCAACCAGCGCAAGGAGAGCGGTGCGCTCGACTTCGACGGGATCGACGCCGACATGAACAAGGTGACCGTGTCGTCTTGGCCGACCACCGACCTGACCTCGCAGTACTTCTGATTAGGTCGCGGCGCGGTCGCCGAGGGGGCGGCGGCGCAGGGCCGGGTCGGTCAGCGGGGCGGGGCTCCACAGGCCGACGGGGTGGTAGACGTTGGTGCCGGGCGGGACGAGCTCGTCGATCCGGTCGAGCACGGCGTCGTCGAGCACCAGCGACGCCCCCTTCAGCAGGCCCTCCAGCTGCTCCATCGTGCGCGGGCCGAGGATGACCGAGGTGACCGCCGGGTGTGACGCGGCGAAGGCGATGGCCAGCTCCGGCAGGGTGCGGCCGAGCTCGTCCGCCAGTTTCACCAGCTCCTCGACGACGTCGAGCTTGGCGGCGTTGACGGGGATGGACGGGTCGAAGCGCTCGGGGGCCCGCGCGGCGCGGGCGTGGGACAGGTCGATCTGCTGTCCCTTGCGGTAGCGTCCGGTCAGGAAGCCCCAGCCCAGCGGGCTGTAGGTGAGCACGCCCATGCCGAGCCGCTGCGCGGTGGGGAGCACGTCGCCCTCGATGCCGCGGGCCAGGATGTTGTACGGCGGCTGCTCGGTGCGGAAGCGGTACAGGCCGCGCTGCCGCGCCACGTGGTACGCCTCGACCGTCTCGTGCGCGGGGAAGGCCGAGCTGCCGAACGCGCGGATCTTGCCCTGCCGCACCAGATCGGTCAGCGTGGCGAGGGTCTCCTCGATGTCGGTCCGGTGGTCGGGGCGGTGGATCTGGTAGAGGTCGATCCAGTCGGTGCCCAGCCGCTTCAGGCTCGACTCCACCTCCCGGACGATCCAGCGCCGCGAGTTGCCGCCCCGGTTGGGCCCCTCCCCCATCGGGAAGTGCACCTTGGTCGCGAGCACCACGTCGTCCCGCCGGCCGCGCAGCGCCTTGCCGACGATCTCCTCGGACTCGCCCGCCGAGTACATGTCGGCGGTGTCGACGAAGTTGATGCCCTGGTCGAGGGCGGCGTGGATGATCCGGATGCTGTCGTCGTGGTCGGGGTTGCCGGCCGCGCCGAACATCATCGTGCCGAGGCAGTACGCGCTGACCTCGATACCGGTGCCACCCAGGATGCGATATCTCATACTTCGGAACCGTAGATTCTAGAGTCGGCTCTAAGTCAAACTGGGCGGCATGTCGGGGATGAGCATCGGCCAGGTCGCCGAGCGCACCGGGCTCAGCGTCCACACGCTCCGCTTCTACGAGCGGGAGGGGCTGCTGGCCCAGCCGGTACGGCGGGGAAGCGCAGGTCATCGGGTCTACACCGAGGACGACGTCGACTGGCTGGGTGTGTGCATGCGGCTGCGGGCCTCCGGCATGCCGCTGACCGACATCCGGCGCTACACCGAGCTGGTGCGGGCCGGGCAGGGCAATGAGGCGGAGCGGCTGGCGGTGTTGCGCGAGCATCGGGAACGGGTGCTCGCCCAGATGCACGAGCTCGACGAATGCCTCAAGCTGATCACCCACAAGGTGGCCCTTTACGAGGGGCGGCTGGGCCTGCGGGACGACGTCACGGAGTGCGCGCGGCCTGCGTTCACCGGGGCATCGCCCGGGCGTGCCGCGCCGTGAGCTCCCCCCCATCGCCCGTCCTTTGGAGTCTGCACATCCCGCACCTCCTCGCCGCGCTGGACGAGCACCAGCGCCGTGGCGATGAAGCCCTCCATGAGGGCGTGCAGGATCGGATGGTTCGCACGTTCGTAGCGATCGACCAGCGCGCCCACGAACGCGGTGAAAGCCGGCAGGTCGATCTGGCATTCGTCGCTCTCCATCGGCCCGAGCCCCGTCGGCAGGCCCGTCTCCGGCGCGAGTGCCTGGGCGGTGCGCAGGAACAGCGCGGAGACCCCGTTCGAAGGGTTCCACAGGACGTGCTCACCTACCTGGTAGTACTGGCTCACCGTGTCATCCTTCCGCGACGGCATCCCGGCCTTCCACCGCGGCCGGGTCCGTGACGTGCGGCGTGGAGGCCACGATGCGCACACGGTGGCGGCAACGCCGCGCGAACCCATCCGAGTGCGCCGGCTCCCTTCCGACCATGGCGTCGATGGGGAGAGTAGGGTGAGGTGGTGGACCGACGCATCTTCGGCCTGGAGAACGAGTACGGCGTCACATGCACCTTCCGGGGTCAACGCAGGCTGTCCCCTGACGAGGTCGCGCGCTACCTGTTCCGGCGGGTCGTGTCGTGGGGTCGATCGAGCAACGTGTTCCTACCTAACGGCGCCCGCCTCTATCTGGACGTGGGCAGCCATCCCGAGTACGCCACCCCCGAGTGTGACAACGTCGTGGAGCTGGTCACCCACGACAAGGCCGGCGAGCGGATCGTGGAGGGGCTGCTCGTCGACGCCGAGAAGCGGCTGCGCGAAGAGGGCATCGCGGGTGACATCTACCTGTTCAAGAACAACACCGACTCGGCCGGCAACTCCTACGGCTGCCACGAGAACTACTGCGTCGGGCGACATGGGGAGTTCGGGCAGCTGGCCGATGTGCTGATCCCGTTCCTGGTCACCCGGCAGATCATCTGCGGCGCCGGGAAGGTGCTGCAGACCCCGCGCGGAGCGGTCTACTGCGTGTCGCAGCGGGCCGAGCACATCTGGGAGGGCGTCTCCAGCGCGACCACGCGGTCGCGTCCGATCATCAACACCCGTGACGAGCCGCACGGTGACGCCGAGCGGTTCCGGCGCCTGCACGTCATCGTCGGCGACTCGAACATGAGCGAGACCACCATGTTGCTCAAGGTCGGCGCCACCGACCTGGTGCTGCGCATGGTGGAGGCCGGGATCGTGCTGCGCGACCTGAGCCTGGAGAACCCGATCCGGGCGATCCGCGAGGTCTCGCACGACATGACCGGGCGGCGGCGGGTGCGGCTGGCGAACGGGCGGGAGGCGTCCGCGCTCGACATCCAGCAGGAGTACCTGGGCAAGGCGAAGGACTTCGTGGACCGGCGGGGTGGCGACGCCGTCGCGCACAGGGTGCTGGAGCTGTGGGAGCGCACGCTGCGGGCCGTGGAGACCGGCAATCTGGACCTGGTGTCCCGGGAGATTGACTGGGTCACGAAATATCAGCTCATCGAGCGGTATCGGAAGAAGTACGACCTGCCGCTGTCCTCGCCCCGGGTGGCGCAGCTCGACCTCGCCTACCACGACGTGCACCGCAAGCGCGGGCTGTACTACCTGCTGCAGAAGCGCGGCTCGGTGGAGCGGGTGGCGTCCGACGTGAAGATCTTCGAGGCGAAGTCGGTGCCGCCGCAGACCACGCGGGCGCGGCTGCGCGGCGAGTTCATCCGCAAGGCGCAGGAGAAGCGGCGCGACTTCACCGTCGACTGGGTGCACCTCAAGCTCAACGACCAGGCGCAGCGGACCGTGCTGTGCAAGGACCCGTTCCGCAGCGTGGACGAGCGGGTGGACAAACTCATCGCGAGCATGTGACCGGGCAGAGGCGGTCCTCCAGCGCCCGGGGCAGCGGGTAAGGGCGCTCCGTGGGGATCAGCCGCTGGGCCCGTGCGGCCTGGCCGGTCTGGATCAGGGTGGCGGCCTTGCGGACCTGCGGGGTGAGGTCCGTGAGGCCGACGATCCAGTCGTCGGCGAACGTGCGGATCAGCCGGCGGCCGATGCCGACCTGGATGCTGTAGTGGTTGAGCGCCGCCCCGCGCGGCGAGCGTTCGGGATCCCACTGGACGTGCACGGCCGCTCCCGCCACCGCCGCCGGGTCCGCCGTCGTGAGGACGGCCTGCGACAGCGCCTCCTCCCAGCCCTCGCGCGTCATCCGCACCGCGAGAACGCGTTCCTGGCCCGGCTTGCGGGCCCAGTTGCTGCGGTGCATCAGCCACAGGAACGACGGCTTGATCCACGTCATCCGGTGGAACGAGAACGGCGCGACGAAGCGGCCCGCTCGCAGCGCCGCGTCGGCGATGGCCGGCGAGTACGCCTGGTAGACCACGATCGTGCCGACGTCGTGGTCGGCGCGGATCTGGTAGCGGGGTGCCATGGGTCGCACCCTGCCATCCGTCCCCTCGGCCGCGCGAGCCGTTTTCCCGCGCGGTCAGCCCGCACTGGCGGCGGGCTGGGGCGGCGGAGCAGGCGGGCGGCGCCGTCCAGCAGGGCCGCGATGGGCGCGACGACGGCCCGCGGGATGCCGCGGGCGGCGCTGACGTCGGCGCCCTGGGTGGCCAGCAGGGCGGTGAAGAAGGCGCGGACCGGCATGGGGGTGCCGTCGGTGACGTAGTACGGCACGCCGTGGCGGCCGTGCGTGAGGGACAGCGCGACGGCGTCGGCGAGGTTGCCGACGTGCACGAAGTCCATGATGTGCCGGCCGCCGTCGATCCACACCCACCGCCCCTTGCCGGCGGTCTCGGCCGTCTCGGCGAGGGTGGTCATCCCGGCGCCCCAGATGAACGGCGGGCGCAGGATCACCAGCGTCATCCCCGGCGACGGGGCGGCGCGCAACGCGTTCTCGGTGGCCAGCTTGACCCGGCAGTAGGCGATGAGCGGGGTGCCGTCGTCGGTGCTCTCGTCGACCACGGCGGCGCGCTGGGTGCCGGTGGACACGCCGGCGGCGCTGATGAGCACGAACCTGGACACTCCGGCCTTCAGCGCGGCCTCGTGCAGGGCGACGGTGGGGACGTGGTTGTCGGCCACGAAGCCCGCGTCGTCGCCCCAGAACTCCATGCGGGCCGCGGCGTGCACGACGGCGTCGACGTCGTTCAGGCGGTCCAGCCAGATCGGGGTGCCGGGCCCGGCCAGCTCGGCCAGGTCGCCGCGCAGCGGCTGCGCTCCGGCGTCGGTCACCTTTCGCGCGCTGGCGACGGAGCGGGCCAGGGCGAGCACGGTGTGCCCCTCGGCTCGCAGTTTGCGGATCAGGTGCTGACCGACGAAACCGCTTCCGCCAGTGAGGAAGACACGCATGAGAAGACTCCTAGTGACGCATCCGTGGGGTGATCCCCCGCTTCGGCCCACTCTGCTGCGATTCCGGACCGGGCGGTGGAAGAGCGCTCATCCTCGGAGCGCCACTCCCTGGTTGGCAGACAGGAATGGATCACGACAGAATGCGAAGCCGTCATGCATTTACCGCGACTGGAGGAATTTCCCTTGCGTCGTCCCCTTGGGTTATTAGCCGCGGCCACTCTCCTCGCCACGGTCGGCGCGCCCATGAGCGCTGCGCAGGCCGTCACGTCGGCCGCGGCCAAGGTCGGGACGGCGCAGGAGAACATGGTGGTGCGGCTCGTCAACGCACGGCGGGCGACGAAGAAGGGATGCCGGCCGGTCAAGCACCACCCGCAGCTCCACAAGGCCGCCCGCGGGCACTCGGCCGACATGGCGGAGCACAACTACTTCTCCAGCACCTCCCCCGACGGCCGATCGTTCAGGGACCGCATCGAGGAGGCCGGATTCACCGGCGGCACCGGCTTCGCGGAGAACATCGCCAGGGGCCACCCCACCCCGGCCAAGGTCGTGCGGTCGTGGATGGACACCCCCGGGACCAAGGTCAACATCATGAACTGCAGGCTGACCTTCATCGGGGTGGGCGCGGTCGAGGACGCCAATGGCGTGATCCACTGGACTCAGTACTTCGCGGGCAAGTGAGCTGAAGAAGGCCCATGTGGTGGCGCTCAAGGCGCCCGTTGAGTGATCCGGCCGAAGAAGTGCTCGCAGGCAATGTTCTCGTTATTCTGAAGCGTCCTGGTTTCGACGGAAAGGTCTGTCTGGAAATTCGGAAGATCTTTTAGGCTTTTCCTGACCGGTCGTTTGGCGACGCTCCACACTGAGGGCCGTGACAAACGATCTCCTCGACGCTTGGAACCGCCTGGTCCCTCCCTGTCGGCTCCATCAGGTGGCGGCGCTGCTCAACATGCCGCCGATGGACGAGACCGCAGCCCACGACGACAACGCTCCCCGGGCCCGGCAGTTGCTGTCGCTCTACACCGAGCTCGCCGAGTGGGCGAAGCTGTCGGCGCGGGCGGTCGAGCAGCTCGATGTGCCGGACGCTCACGCAAGCACGGAGCGGTTCGCTTATCTCATCGAGTACACCGATCAGTACGCCAAAGGCTGGCACCGGGCGCCGAGTGACCAGTGCGAGGGTGTCACCGTGGCGGACTCGGCCGAGGCGGTCGCTCAGACCGTGCTGCCTCGCTACATCACCCATCTGGCCGGGGATCTTGACAACTATGAGTTGTGGCTGACCGAGTCGTTCTCGCTGCGGGTGAGCGTGTGGCACATGGACAGCGCGGCGGCGCACCGTTATGGCCGGCGCTCTGCCTGGCCGCCTTCCGCGCAGGTGTTGCAGGACCTGCGGATTCCGCCACAGGCTGTTGAGATCCGTACGCCCAGCCAGATCAACCGGATCGTGGATCTGCACAACGCTCCGGGATGAGGGCGGCCGGGCGATGGGCTACAGTCGTCCGCCATGGCTGACTCCTCCTCCACCTACCTGACCGCGACGGCGGACGCCTACGACGCCGTCGCCGACCTCTACGCCGACCTTGCCCGCGACTCCCTCGGCCGCCTGCCGCTGGACCGGGCGATGGTCGCCGCGTTCGCGGAGCTCGTGCGGGAGAGCGGGCGCCGGCGGGTCGTCGAGGCCGGGTGCGGGCCGGGGTACATGACGGCGCACCTGCGTGACCTCGGGCTGGACGCGTACGGCGTCGACCTGTCTCCCGCGCTGCTCGACATCGCCCGCAGGGACTACCCTGACCTGCGGTTCGAGCTCGGCTCGATGGGGGCTCTCGACGTGGCGGACGGGGAGCTGGGCGGGCTGATCTCCTGGTACTCGATCATTCACCTTCCGCCGGCGGAGCTGCCCGCGTACTTCGCCGAGTTCCGCCGGGTGCTGGCTCCGGGGGGTCACCTGCTGCTGGGGTTCTTCGAGGCCGAGGGCGGGCCGGTGGTGGCGTTCGACCACAAGGTGACGACGGCGTACCGGTGGCCGATCGACGAGCTGGCGGAGCTGGCGGGCAAGGAGGAGTTCGTCGAGGTGGGGCGGATGTTGCGGGAGCCGCTGGAGGATGAGCGGTTCCGCCGTGGGCATTTGCTGATGCGCCGGCTCTAGGTACGAGGTGGTGATCAGCGGGTGGTCCGCTGATCACCGCTACGTCAGGCGCGTTTCCACAGGGCGGGGACGTTCGGGGGCTCCCAGCCGGCGAGTGCCGTGTGGGCCTGGGTGCACTCGTAGGTGAGGCCGTTGTACGTCACCCTGTCCCCCGCCCGGTAGGCCGTGCCGGCGCTCCACGTGCCGCCGGGCTGGGTGGCGGTCGGGTTCGGGGTGGGAGTGGGGGTGGTGGTCGGGGTCGGCGTCGGGGTGGGGGTCGAGGGGGTGCCGCCGCCGAAGTCCACGTCCGAGCAGGTGTAGAACGCCTCGTTGCTGCCGACCACCCGCTGCCAGATCGAGTAGAGGATGTGGCGGCCGGTGCGCTGCGGCAGGTTGATGGTCCAGTTGGTGAACGTCGTCGGGTTCTGGCCGTTGAAGGTCTTGATGGGCACCAGGTCGGACCACTTGAGGGGCATGGTGGGGTTCCAGCCCTCGCGGGTGATGTAGAACTCGAAGTTGCTGTTGGCGTGCGGCGCGGTGGCGTGGTAGGTGAGCGTGAACGCGCCGGGGCTCACCTTGGTCGCGGGCCAGTCGGCGCGTTGCAGGTCGAGGCCGCGGTACTTCTCGCGTCCCGCACTGCAGAGCTTGCCGTCAGGGATGAGCTCGCGGTGCCGGCCGCCCGCTTCGAGGAGGGAGACCTCGTTCCAGTCGTAGAACGCCTGGGTGCCGCCGGCGGCGACGGCGGCCTTGCAGGCGGCGGACTGCGGCGTCTCCGGGCCCTCGTTCTTGCAGACGTAGACGCGGCTGGGCGGGTTGGACATGGTGCCGTGGGCGTTGGCCGCGGAGGCGGGCAGCAGGGCCAGCAGTCCGGACGCCGCCACCGTCGCGGCGATCGTGCTCTTGCGCATGGGCGTACTCCTGGGGGTGGAAGGAGCTGGTGCGGAGGAGAAGGCGGTCGGCAGGGGAGACAGCAGTGCGGCGGCCGGTGGGATCAGGCTTCGTCGCACTCGACACTCCCTTTCGCAAGAGAATCCGTTAGGAAAGTTTCCTATGAGTTGAAGCGATGGTGACACGATCGGCGCCGCATCACAAGGCTCAATGTCAGGGTCTGCTGTCAGATGAATGGTTACAGCGGGTGATGGTGCGGATACGCTAAGGCCTATGGGGAGAGAGCTGTGCGTCGGCGCCGTCGTCCCGTGCACCGGGCGGTTGTCCCTGCTCGGCGACCCGCTGTCCTTCGTGCTGGCGCTCCTCGCGCCCGCCGTGCCGCACGTCGTCAACGGCGGCCGGCGGTACCCGCTCCGCCTGGCCTCCCGCGACAGCCGCTCCGACCCGGGCACGGCCCGCCGGGCGGTGCGCGAGCTCGTGGAGCAGGAGGGGGCCCAGGTCGTGCTCACCCTGGGCGGCACCCAGGTACTGCCCGCGGTCGCCGACGCCTGCGAAGAGCTCGGCGTGCCCTGCGTGTCCACGACGTTCCCCTGGCAGGCGTACGTGTACGGCCGCGGCGCCGACCCGTCCCGCCCGTTCACCTGGACCTACCACTTCGCCTGGGGCCTGGACGACATCGCCGGCGTCTTCGCCGAGATGTGGCAGCTGTGCGCGCCGCGCCCCGCCCCGGTCGGCTGCCTGTGGAACGACCAGCTGCCGGGCCGCCTGCTCCGGCACCCCGGGCGCGGCTTCCTGCCCCGAGCCGGCGGCCGGGGCCACCGGCTGGTGGACCCCGGCAGCTACCCGGAGCCCGCCACCACCTTCGCCCCGCACATCGGCTCCTTCCTGCGCGCCGGCACCGAGATCGTCACGACCGCCGCGACCGAGCGCGACCTCGCCCTCTTCCACCGCGAGGCCGCCGAGCACGGGCTGAGGCCCCGCCTCATCACCTCCTCGCGCTGGCTGACCTATCCGTGCACGGCGAGCGACCTGAGCGGCGCCGGCATCGCCACCCTCGTCTACTGGTCGCCCCGCCACCCGTACCGCTCCAGCCTCGACGGCACCACGCCCGCGCTGCTGGCCGAGACCTACGAGCAACGCACCGGCAACCAGTGGCTCCAGCCCCTGGGCCTGGCCTACGCCCTGGTGGAGGTGGCCGTGCACGCCCTGTCCACCGCCGGCGACCCCGCCGACCGGCGTTCGGTGGCGGAGGCGATCGGCCGTACCCGGCTGGAGACCATCGCGGGCCCGCTCGACTGGACCGGCGGGCCGACCCCGAACGTGGCCCCGATCCCGCTGGTGGGCGGGCAGTGGCAGCCGGGCGGCCGGCACCCGGCCGAGCTGGCGATCGTCACGAACACCCGCCTGCCGCAGCTGCGCACCGACGCCGACCTGACCTTCGCCCGCTGAGCACCCGCTGAGCAAAGGGCTATCCCTGGCCGCACGGGTCGGTGAACGGCTCGGCGCCGTCCTGCGGCGACAGGCTGCCCGACGTGCGCGCGCACACCTTCGCCAGCGCCCGCTCCGCCGTGAGCGGCAGGTCGTCGAACGTGCCGTCGTGCCCGACCACCCGCAGGTCGCCCGAGGGCAGGAACGCCAGGCGCGGCGCCGGGTCGGCGAGCGCCGGGTCGTACTGGACCGCCGCGGCCGGCCGGGGCTCGCCGCGCTGCCGGCCGGTGGTGAGGTCCACGACGGTGACGCGGCTGTCGTGCGCGATCGCCAGCGTCCGGCCGTCGGGTGAGAAGCGGGCGGTCAGGACGTCCCCCTCCACCCGGAAGAACTGACCGGTCGGCTTCCACGTCGCGGTGTCCCAGAGGGCGACGCCCCTGCTCCCGTACGGTGCGACGGCGCGGCGGCCGGTCGGGTCGAAGACCATCCAGGAGGTGGCCATGGTGCCCGGCCCCTGCGCGCCGGTCAGCGGTTTGCGCGTCTTCAGGTCGATGACGTCCACGCCCCAGGCGTCGCCGGTGGTCAGGTACCTGCCGTCGGGGCTGAAGGACAGCGGGCCCGCGTGGATGTTGGACAACATCGTCACCTTGCGCGGCTCGCCCGCCTCGGCGATGAACAGGCTGCCCTGCCCGTAGTAGTCGTTCGGGGCGGTGGAGGACAGCGCGAGCAGCCGGCCGTCCGGGCTGAAGGACAGCGTGTGGCCGAAGTCGTAGCCGATGGCGTCGGCGATCGAGCCGAGCTTGCGGCCGGTCGTCGCGTCGAGCAGGGTGAGCGGGACGCCGCGGTCGGTGTTGTTGGCCACGGCGACGGTCCGGCCGTCGGGGCTGAGCGCCGTCATCAGCTCCTCCTTGTCCTCGCCGCCGAGCAGGTGGAGGGCGCTCAGGCTGAGCACCTTGCCCTTCTGGGCGAAGCCGGCTCCCGACCAGGTCGTGATCCGGCGGCCGTCGAGGCCGAGCACCGTGCGGCCGTCGGCGCTGAGCTGCGGGCCGGAGTACTTCTCCGGCACCGCCCGCGCGGGCGCCGTGTAGCGGCCGAGGTCGTAGACGGTGGCCTGGCCGGCGTCGTCGAGCAGCGTGAGGCGCCGGTCGTCGGCGCTGAAACGGGGCCGCTCGGCGATGGCGGCGGTGGTGGTGAAGCTCATCAGGCGGGCGCCGTCCGCGACGCGCAGCAGCACCACCTCGGACGGGCGGCGCACCGTGCCGTACTCGGGCAGCCCCTCGTAGAGGAGCACGAACCGGCCGTCGGCCGAGAACTCCACCCCGCCGGCCAGCGGGAACTCAGGGCCCACCGGCTTGGCGCTCGCCAGGTCCCACAGCCGGATCCGGCCGTCCTCGATGCGCGCGACGCGCTTGCCGTCGGGGGTGAATGCCGCGTACTGCCCGCCGTACCCGTCCGGCAGCCCGGCGGGGCGGGCGGTGCCGCCGGAGGGAGGCGTGCGCAGCTCGGTCCGTCCCCCTGTGGACACCAGGGCCATCTTGTCCCCCGGCCCCACCTCCACGTCGGCCCCCGACGGCTCGCCGATCGGCACGAGCGCCCTGGTGCGGGTGCTCCAGAAGCCGAGCCACGGCCCGCCCAGGTTGGCGGTGGCCTCCAGGTAGCCGCCGCCGGGGCTGAAGCGCAGGCTCTGCGGGTACCTGCCGGTCGCGTCCATGGCCTTGCCCTCGCCGATCAGCTTGCCGCGCTTCAGGCTCCACAGCCGGATCCGGCCGTCGGAGCCGAGGGCCAGCGTGTCGCCGTCCGGGCTCAGGGCCGCCGTGAACGGCCCCTTGCCGACGCCGCCGAACGTGCGCGTCTGCCGGCCCGTGGCGACGTCATAGACGTGCACCTTGTCGCCGCCCGCGCTGACCAGCAGGGACCCGTCCTGGCTGAGGGCGCGGCCGGTGTTGTTCAGGTTCGGGTCCTTGAAGACGAGCCGCTGCGGCTGGGCGAGCGAGCTCAGCACCGCCGCCTCCGACTCGGGGACCCGCGCGATCCGGTACGCGGCCACGCTGAGCAGCATCGCCCTGGCCGGGTCGTCGCCGCGGATGGCGTCGGCCTGGAGCGCGAGGAGCCTGGCCCGCTCCTGGGTCTGCTTGTCGGCGAGCTGGCTGGTGCTGGCCTGGCTGGCTCTGGTCTGCTGCCAGGCGATCACCCCCGCCACCAGGGCGGCGACCAGCAGGACGGCGACGCCGGTCGTCAGGAGCCCGCCCCGCCTGCGCCGCGCGTCCGCCTCGGCCTTGGCCGCCGCCAGGAACTCCGTCTCCGAGGAGTTCAGCGCGAGGTGCGACGGGAGCGTGGGCGTCCAGGACAGCGCCTCGCGCAGCGCCGTGCCGCGCAGCAGGTCATCGGGGTTGCGGCCGTGCTCGGCCCAGTGCCGGGCGGCCTCCCCCAGCCGGCGGTGCCGGGCCAGCGCCTCGCGGTCGGCGCCGACCCACTCCTGGAGACGGGGCCAGGCCCGCAGCAGCGCGGGCTTGGCCAGGGACACCGTGTCCACGCCGTCCTCGGCGGCGCCCTCGTCGAGTGGCACATCGCCGGTGGTGCGCTCCCGGACGACGAGCCGGGCGTTCTCCAGCTCGCCCAGCACGTACGCCGAGCCGGCCGCCCCGTCGGTCAGCTCCTCCAGCCGCGCCCGCCGGGCACCCTCCTGCCCGTCCCGGACGTCCACCAGCCGCAGCAGCAACCGCTTGGCCTGCTCGCGGGCCGGCGCCTGCAGCGCCGCGTAGGTCTGCTCGGCCAGCATGCCGAGCGCCGGCTCGCCGGCGAGGGCGTTCGGCGGCCGGACGGACGCCGCCGCCTGCGCGCCCTCGGCCATCAGCGACTCCTGGGAGGCGCCCCCGAGCAGCCCGGTCAGCAGCCCGTGCGCCGACGGCCGGCCCGCCGGGTCCTTCGACAGCGCCGCCGCCACCAGCCCTCGCAGGCCGGGCGGGAGCACCGCCAGGTCGGGGTCGTGGTTGAGGAGCCGGTGGATCACCGCCACCGTGGTCGGCGCCTCGAACGCGTTGCGCCCCGTGGCCGCGAAGTACACCAGCGCACCCCAGGCGAACACGTCGGCCGAGGCGTCCGCCCGGCCGCCGGCGAACACCTCGGGCGCCATGTACATGGGCGTGCCCGTCAGCTCGCCCGTCGAGGTCATGGACAGCCCGGCCGCCCGCGCGATCCCGAAGTCGATCACGCGGGGGCCGTCCTGGCCCAGCAGCACGTTCTCCGGCTTGAGGTCCCTGTGCACGACCCCGGCCTGGTGGATGGCCGCCAGCGCCGTCGCCACCCCGACCGCCAGCCGGTGCAGCTCGTCGCCGACGAACGGCGCCGCCCTGCGCAGGCTCGGCCCCGCCACGAACTCGGTGACCAGGTAGGGCCGCTCCCCCTGAAGATCGTGATCGACGATCCGCGCCGTACAGAACGACGCCACCCGTTGCGCCGCCGCCACCTCCCGCATGAACCGGCGCCGCAGCGCCGAGTCACCGGAGAGGTAGGCGTGCAGCACCTTCACCGCGACCCGGTTGGCCGCCTCGTCATAGGCCTCGTAGACGACGCCCTGACCCCCCGCACCCAACTGCCCCGCCAGCCAGTACCGGCCCAGCCGTTCCCCGTCCATGCGCCGTTAGACGCATGCGGCACGCCCTTGGTTGAGGTCGTCTCTCGGGTGGACGGGAGGAGGACCTTAAGGGTTCCGTAAGCGGGCTTCGCGAAGCTGAAGGCACATCGAGCAGCCGCAAGGCTTCCAGCAGGAGGAACATCATGAGGACGATCGCCGCAAGCCTGTTCATCTCCCTCGACGGCGTCGTCGAGAACCCCGGCGACTGGCACTTCCCGTACTTCAACGACGAGATGGGCGCGGCCGTGAGCGGGCAGATGGCCGACACCCTGCTCCTCGGGCGCAAGACGTACGACAGCTTCGCGGGGGCGTGGCCGGGGATCGAGGCCGCGGGCGGCGAGGACGCCGGCTACGCCAAGTCGCTGGGCGACGCGCGCAAGATCGTGGTGTCGCGTCAGGAGCTGGAGTTCACCTGGCGCAACTCCGAGCTGCTGCGGGGCGACCTGGCCGAGGCCGTGACCGCGCTGAAGAACGAGCCCGGGGGCCGGATCGCGGTGAGCGGCTCGGTCTCGGTGATCCGGCAGCTCCTGCGGGCGGGGCTGCTCGACGAGCTGCACCTGCTGGTGCACCCGATCGCGGTGCGCAAGGGCGAGCGGCTGTTCGACCAGGGGGACGAGACGATCCCGCTGGAGCTGGTGAAGTCCGAGACGTTCTCGACGGGGGTGCTGTACCTGGTCTACCGGCCCGCCAAGGACTCCTGATGTCAGCCATGGTGTCAGGGCGGCGACGGCCCGGTATCAGCGCGGCCGGTGATCGTAGGGCCCATGAACAACAGCGCAGAGCTTGAGAAGATCATGCAGGAGATGGTCGAGGCCGGGATCGTCGGCGTGACCGTCCGGGTCCGCGACGAACGCGGCGAATGGACCGGCAGCGCCGGCGCGGCCGAGCTGGGCGGGGTGGAGGCGCCGCCGGTGGACGGGCATGTGCGGATCGGCAGCAACACCAAGACCTTCACCGCCACGCTGGTGCTGCAGCTGGTGGCCGAGGGCCGCATCGAGCTGGACGCGCCGGTGGCCGGCTACCTGCCCGAGCTCGATCTGGACGGGCGGATCACGGTACGGATGCTGCTGCAGCACACCAGCGGCGTGTTCAACTTCACCGGCGAGTACTTCGAGGACGGCACCTTCGTGCCGGGCATCCCGGCCACCCAGGCCGGCCGGGAATGGGTCGAGCGCCGCTTCCACACCTACACCCCGCACGATTTGGTGCGGGTGGCGCTGGCCCAGCCGGCCCGGTTCGAGCCGGGCACCGACTGGAGCTACAGCAACACCAACTACGTGCTGGCCCGCCTGCTCATCGAGCGGGTCACCGGCCGCACCGTCGCCGAGGAGATGCACCGGCTGATCCTCGCCCCGCTCGGCCTGACCGGCACCGTGCAGCCCACCACCCAAACCGCCATCCCGGCCCCGTACGCGCACGCCTACTACCGGCTGGAAGACCAGACGGTGGACGTCAGCGAGCACAACCCGTCATGGATCTCCAGCGGCGGCGACATGATCTCCACCACGGCGGATTTGCAGACGTTCCTGCACGCGCTGGTCACCGGCCGGCTGCTGCCCGCCGAGTTGCTGGCGGAGATGTTCACGCCGGAGGGCAAGGCGAGCTACGGGCTGGGCGTGTTCGTGCAGCCGGCGCCCGGCGGCGGCACGCTGATCACGCACAACGGCGGCATGGCCGGCCACGCCGCCCTCATGTACGCCACCCCCGACGGCGGCACGGTGCTGACCGCGGCACTCAACTACGTCGATGACAGCGACCTGTCCATGGCGGCGGCCTTCCAGCAGGCCAACCAGCGCCTCGTCCAGGAGGTCTTCGGCCAGGGCTGAGCCGCGTCAGTTCCCCACGCCGAGGTCGGCCATGAACCTGGAGGGGTACCGGTCCCCGCGCGCCGCCCCCGCCGGCACGGCCTTCTCGATCTCGGCGAGGTCGTCGGCCGTGAGGACCAGGTCCATCGCGGGCAGCGCCTCGGCCAGCCGCTCGCGGGTGCGGGCGCCGGCCAGCGGCACGATGTCGGTGCCCTGCGCGGCCACCCAGGCGATGGCGAGCTGGGCGACGGTGCAGCCCTTCGCGTCGGCGACCTGGCGCAGCGCGTCCACGAGGGCGAGGTTGTGCTCCAGGTTGTCGCCGGAGAAGCGGGGGCTGAAGGCGCGCGCGTCGCCGGGGGCGGGCTTCCAGCGGCCGGACAGCAGGCCGCGGCCGAGCACCCCGTACGCGGTCAGGCCGATGCCGAGCTCCCGCAGCGTCGGCAGGACGTCGGTCTCGGCCGCCCGCGTCAGCAGGGAGTACTCCATCTGTAGGTCGGCGATGGGGTGCACGGCGTGGGCCCGGCGGATCGTCTCCGCGTCGACCTCGGAGAGCCCGATGTGCCGCACGTACCCGGCCTCGACCATCTCCTTGATGGCGCCGACCGTCTCCTCGATCGGCACGGTGCGGTCCAGCCGGGCCGGGCGGTAGATGTCGATGTGGTCGGTGCCGAGCCGGGTCAGCGAGTAGGCCAGGAAGTTCTTGACGGCCTGGGGGCGGCCGTCCTGGCCGCCGAACTCGGAGCCGGGCCCGCGCAGCTGGCCGAACTTGACGCTGAGCCGGTAGTCGTCCCGGTTGCGGCCGCGCAGCGCCTCGGCGAGCAGCAGCTCGTTGTGGCCCATGGCGTAGAAGTCGGCGGTGTCGATGAGCGTGACGCCGGCGTCGAGGGCGGCGTGCACGGTGGCGATGCTCTCGGCGCGGTCGGAGGCGCCGTACCCGCCGGACATGCCCATCGCGCCCAGGCCCAGCGCGGAGACGGACGGCCCGGTACGGCCCAGGGTTCTGGTCTGCATGATGTCTGCCTCTCAGGTGGTTTTCCCCCAGCTTGGGGTGGGGGCGAGGCGGGCGGGAGCGGAGCGTTCATCATGGGAGAGCCGCTCCCTGGCTCCGCTCGCCGGCCGCAAGGCAGGATGGAGGCATGGAACGTGAGCAGCTCGCCGACTTCCTGCGCCGCCGCCGCGAGGCGATCCGCCCGGCGGAGGTGGGCCTGGCCGACAGCCCCCGCCGCCGCACGAGCGGTCTGCGCCGGGAAGAGGTGGCGATGCTCGCCGGCATGTCGGTCGACTATGTCGTACGCCTGGAGCAGGGCCGCAGCAGCCAGCCGTCCACGCAGTTGCTGGGGGCGCTGGCGCGGGCGCTGCGGTTGTCCGACGACGAGCGCGACCACCTGTTCCACCTGGCCGGGCACCATCCGCCGCCCGCCGACGAGGTGGCCCGCCTGGCCCGGGCCGGCATGGTGCGCATGCTCGACCTGCTCGGCGACACCCCGGCCGTGGTGCTGTCGGACCTGGGCGAGGTGCTGGCCCAGAACCGGGTGTCGCTCCTGATGATGGGCGACCACACCCGTCACACCGGCGACCGGCGCTACATGGTGTACCGGTGGTTCACCGATCCCGCCGCGCGCGGCGTCCACCCGCCGGAGGAGCAGGAGCACCAGGCCCGCCAGATGGTGGCCGACCTGCGCGCGGTCGCCGGCCGCCGGTCCAGCGATCCGGTGGTCACCGGGCTGGTCGAGCGGTTGCGGGAGGCGAGCGCGCACTTCCGGCGGCTCTGGGCGGAGCACGAGGTGGCGGTGCGGCGCGCCAACCGCAAGACCCTGCTGCACCCTCGGGTGGGGCGCCTGGTGATGGACTGCGAGACGCTGCTCACGCCCGACCAGGGGCAGCAGCTTCTGGTGTTCACCCCGGCCGACGCCGAGACGCGCGAGCGGCTGGAGCTGCTGCGGGTGCTCGGCACGGAGGAGTTCCCCTCCGAGGTCTCGGGCCGGCTCGAACGCTGAGGTCGGGGGCGGCTCCCGAAAATCGTTTGCCCCGAAAGGTGACCTCAGGGGACCGTGGTGTCGCCCGCCACACCCTTTGATCAAGAGAGCATCTTTGTCCCAGCACCAGGCCACCGTCGCCGTGTTCGCCTCCCCCACGAGCTGGATCGAGTCCGACGCCGTCGCTCAGTGCCACCAGGTGGCCGCCCTCGACGGCATGATCCACGTGGCCGGCATGCCGGACCTGCATCCCGGCAAGGGCGCCCCCATCGGCGCCGCGATGACGTCGACCGTCCTCTACCCGTTCCTGGTGGGCTCCGACATCGGCTGCGGCATCGCCGTCTTCCCGGTCAGGCTGAAGCGGGCCGATCCCGAGAAGCTCGCCGCCCGCTTCCCCGACCTCGACCGCGTGCCGGAGGACGACGACCCGGCGCTGGACGTGGTGAAGGGCGACGTTCCCGCAGGTCACCTGGATGGTCTCGGCACGGTCGGGCGGGGCAACCACTTCGTCGAGCTGGCCCGCGTCGGCAGCGTCCTCGACCAGGGGCACGCGAGCCGGCTCGGGCTCGCCGCGGGCGATCTGGTGCTGGTCGTCCACAGCGGGTCGCGCGGGCTGGGTGAGCGGATCCTGCGGGAGCACACCGAGGTCCACGGCGCGGGCCCCGCCGCCGATCCCGCCGGCTACCTCGCCCGGCACGACGAGGCCGTGCGGTGGGGGTCGCTCAACCGGCGGCTGCTGGCCGCGCGGGTCGCGCACGCCCTGGGGTTCGAGCCGGCCGAGCCGATCGTCGACCAGTGCCACAACCTGGTCGAGGTCCGTGACGGGAGCTACCTGCACCGCAAGGGGGCGGCGCCGGGCGACGGGCGGGACGTGCTCGTCGCCGGTACGCGCGGCACCCCGTCGTACCTGGTGGCCGCGCACGCCGGGCCGGACGCCGGCCATTCGGTCGCGCACGGCGCGGGCCGCAAGATGTCGCGGGCGGACGCGCTGCGCCGGGGGAAGGCCAAGCACACGGTCGAGGAGCTGCGGCGAACCCCGTTGGGGTCGGTGGTGGTGTGCGGCGACCGGCAGCTGCTCTTCGAGGAGGCGCCGACGGCGTACAAGCGGATCGAGCAGGTGATCGCCGACCTGGTGGCGCACGAGCTGGCCACGCCGGTGGCCACCACGATCCCGCTGGTCACGTACAAGACGCCAGAACTGCCGAAGGAGCACCGCCGCAGGCGGGGGCGTTCCTAGGTGAGGCCGACGGTCTGGTGCTCGGCCTCGACGACGAGGACGACGCGGTCCTGCTCCCGGGAGTAGGGCTGCCCGATGTACTTCGTCGAGATCTCGTCGATGATCTCCCAGGCGGCGTCGCCCTCGATCCACTCGACGACCCGGCCGCGCACGATGACCGGCTGGTACGGGTTGTCGGCGGGCGCCACGGAGAGCGCCACGCGGGGGTCGCGGCGCAGGTTGCGGGCCTTGCGCGACTGCGGCCCCGTGAGGAAGACGATGTGGTCGCCGCGGGTGCCGACCCAGAGCGGGATGCTGTGCGGGGAGCCGTCGGGCAGGACGGTGGCGAGGTGGGCCAGGGCGGTGCTGTCGAAGGCGCGGCGGACTTCGGGGTCGAGCGTCATCTTCTTCTCCTTGCCGAATGAGGGGGTGATCAGTGCTGGACCTGGTAGTGGAGGTGGGTGACGCCGGGGGCCGGGACGGCCTCCAGCAGGCGCAGGCGTACGTGCGCGGGCAGCTCCTGGAAGAAGGGCCGGCCGCCGCCGAGCAGGATCGGCACCTGGTGCAGGATCACCTCGTCGACGAGGCCCGCCTTGAGTGCCGCGGTGGTGACGCCGCCGCCCATCAGGCCGACGTCCTTGCCGCCGGCGGCCTGGCGGGCGGCGGCGATGGCGTCCTCGATGCCGGTGGTGACGAGGATCTGCCGGTCGGTGATCTCGGGGGCGGGCCGGTGGCTGAGGACGACCAGCCGGGCGTGCGGGTGCGGGCTGCCGCCGCCGAAGTGGTCGGAGTCCTCGTACGTGTTGCGCCCCGCCACGACCGCGCCGACACGGGCGGCGAGGGCGTCGAAGACCCGGGCGCTGGGCGCGCTCAGCGTGAACCCGTCGAAGACCTGGCTGGGCGTGTCGCCGTCGAAGTACCAGTCGAACAGCGTCGCGGCGTCGCCGAGCCCGCGGCCGGGGCCTGGCTCGCGGCCGGTGATGTATCCGTCGACCGATACGGCCAGGGCGGTGATGACCTTGCTCATCTGCGCGATCCTTCCGGGGTTCCTTGAGGAGACTCCACGACCGTAGCACGCCGAAGTTCCCTTAGGGAACCCCAATGGGTAGACTGATGTCATGCAACGCACGAACTTCGGGGACATGGCCTGCTCCATCGCCCGCACCCTCGACGTGATCGGCGAGCCGTGGTCGCCCCTGATCCTGCGTGACATCTGGGTGGGCATGAGCCGCTTCGACCAGCTCCAGGCCGATCTCGGCATCTCCCGCAAGGTGCTCACCGAACGCCTCAACCACCTCGTCGAGCAGGGCGTCATCGACCGCCACCCCTACGACAACCGCCCGCGCTACGAATACCGGCTGACCCCCAAGGGCACCGAGCTGGTCGACCTGCTCATGGTCATGACCGCCTGGGGCGACAAATGGCTGTCCGGCCAGGCCGGGCCGCCGGTGCTCTACCGCCACCACGCCTGCGGCGAGATCAGCCACGTCGACCTGCGCTGCGCCCACTGCGGCGAGCCGATGCACGCCGGCGACATCGACCCGCTGCCCGGCCCCGGCTCGGCGGTGGCCTGACGACCGATTCCTTTCGCCGGGCCTCCGAGTCGATCCGCGTAGGAGCCTTACACCAGGAGGAGGAGCAGTGCTGCTCGAAGAGAAGAACGCGGTCGTCTACGGAGCCGGCGGCGCGATCGGGGGCGCGGTCGCGCGCGCCTTCGCCGCCGAGGGGGCCAGGGTCGCCCTCGCGGGGCGCACCGAAGCCGCGCTGGAGGCGGTCGCGAAGGAGATCCGGGCCGCGGGCGGCCGGGCCGATGTCGCCACCGTGGACGTCCTCGACGAGGCCGCCGTCGAGGCGCACGCCGACGCGGTGGTCAGGAACACCGGGTCGCTCGACATCTCCTTCAACGCCGTCAGCCTCCCGCAGACGGGCATCCAGGGCATCCGCCTCACCGACCTGACGCCCGACGGCTTCTCGCTGCCGCTGGCCACCTATCCCAGGGCCACCTTCCTGACCGCGCGAGCCGCCGCCCGCCGCATGAGGGGATCCGGCGTGATCCTGACGATCACCGCGAGCCCGTCACGGACCGCCGTCCCGCTCATGGGCGGCATGGCGCCGGCCTGGGCGGCCGTCGAAGCGCTGTCGCGCGGGCTGGCCGCCGAGCTCGGGCCGCAGGGCGTCCGGGTCGTCTGCCTCAACGCGGCCGGGATGCCGGAGACGGCACAACTGTCCGAGGTGTACGGCCTGCACGCCGCCGCCTACGGCATCACCCGCGACGCGTTCGAGGCCCGCATGGCCGACCGGACGCTGCGCAAGGCCCTGCCCACGGTCGCCGAGATCGCCGACGCGGCCGTCTTCGCCGCCTCGGGGCGGGCCGCCGCGATGACCGGGGCGATCGTCAACCTCACCGGCGGCCTGATCCCCGACTGACGATCCCAGATGGAAGGCACGAAGCACGACCGAGAGGCGACGATCATGGCAGAGACGACGGAGGTCCGGCCGGGCGGCGACGCCTTCGCCCGGCTGACCTCCCCGTACCGGACCGAGCTCCTGGCCTACTGCTACCGCATGCTGGGCTCGGTGCACGACGCCGAGGATCTCGTCCAGGAGACCTACCTGCGGGCGTGGCGCTCGTACGAGGGGTTCGAGGGGCGGGCGTCGATGCGTACCTGGCTCTACCGGATCGCGACCAACGCCTGCCTCACCGCGCTGGAGCGGCGCAGGCGCCGGCCGCTGCCGTCGGGGCTCGGCGGCCCCGCCGACGACCCCGACGGGCCGCTGGCGCCGCCGGCCGAGGTGCCGTGGCTGCAGCCGTTCCCCGACCGGCTGCTCACCACCGCGGCCGACGATCCGGCCGCCACGGTGGTGGCGCGGGCGAGCCTGCGGCTGGCGCTGGTCGCCGCGCTGCAGTACCTGCCGCCACGCCAGCGCGCCGTGCTCATCCTGCGGGACGTGCTGGCGATGCGGGCGGCGGAGGTGGCCGAGCTGCTCGGCATCTCCGTGCCCGCGGTCAAGAGCGTCCTGCAACGCGCGCGGGCGCAGCTCGGCCAGGTGGCGCCGGCCGAGGACGACCTGCCCGAGGCCGCCGCCGAGCACCAGCGGGAGCTGCTGGAGCGTTACGTCACCGCGTTCGAGCACGCCGACGTCGCCGCACTGATGGAGCTGCTGACGGCGGACGCCGTCCTGGAGATGCCGCCCACCCCGACCTGGTTCGCCGGCCGCGAGCGCGTCGGCCGCTTCTTCCGGGCGCGCGTGCTCACCCGGCCGGGCTGGTTCCGGCTGGTGGCCACCGCGGCGAACGGGCAGCCCGCGGCCGGCCTGTACCAGCGCGGCCCCGGCGGGGCGCACCACGCGTACGCCGTGATGGTCCTGTCGGTCTCCGGCGCGGGCATCGACCGGATCGTGGCCTTCCGCGACAAGGGCCTGTTCGAGCGCTTCGGCCTCCCCCTGACGCTCGACCCCGCCGATGCCGATGCCGACGCCGGTGCCGGTGCGGCGGGCGGGGGTGCGCTGTACTACCGGTCATGACGATCATTCGCTCGCTGGTGTTGTTCGCCCTGGCCGCCCTCGCCGAGATCGGCGGCGCCTGGCTCGTCTGGCAAGGCGTGCGGGAGCAGCGCGGGCCGCTGTGGATCGGCGCCGGCGTCGTCGCGCTCGGCCTGTACGGGCTCGTCGCCACGCTGCAGCCCGACGCGAGCTTCGGCCGCATCCTGGCGGCCTACGGCGGCGTGTTCGTGGCCGGGTCGCTGGTGTGGGGGATGGTCGTGGACGGCTTCCGCCCCGACCGCTGGGACGTCGCCGGCGCGTCGGTGTGCCTGATCGGCGTCCTGGTGATCATGTACGCGCCGCGCGGCTGACGCCGGCGTCGTCGTGGTAGGAACGACCAGAGGCCCGGTGGCGCCGATCGGCGGGAAGGGAGCGCGATGCCCGAGTGGTTGCAGGCGGGCGGGTGGGGGCTGCTGGCCGGGCTCGCGCTCGTGCTCGGCGCGCTCGCCGGCTACCTGGTGCGGATGCCGCAGCGGCTGATCGCGTCGGTGATGGCGTTCGGCGCCGGCGTGCTGATCTCGGCGGTGTCGTTCGAGCTGATCGAGGAGGCGCACCAGCGCGCCGGGCTGGTGCCCACGGTGGTGGGCGCGGTGGCCGGCGCGGTGCTCTACACCGGCTGCAACATCCTGCTGGCCCGCCGGGGCGCCCGGCATCGCAAGCGCTCAGGCGACCGGCAGCCGTCGCAGCAGGAGCAGGCGGGGTCCGGCACGGCGATCGCGCTCGGCGCGGTGCTCGACGGGGTGCCGGAGTCGCTGGTGATCGGGGCGAGCCTGCTCGGCGGGGGCGCGGTGAGCGTGGTGACGGTGGCGGCGGTGTTCATCAGCAACGTGCCCGAGGGGTTGTCCAGCGCGGCCGGCATGCGCCGGGCCGGCCGGTCCAAGGCGTACGTGTTCGGCCTGTGGAGCGGGATCGCCGTGGTCAGCGGGCTGTCGTCGCTGGCCGGGTACGCGCTCCTCGGGCAGGCGCCGGCGGCCGTGCTGGCGGGCATCATCGCGCTGGCCGGCGGGGCGATCCTCACCATGATCGCCGACACCATGATCCCCGAGGCGTTCGAGGACTCCCATCTGATGACGGGGCTCATCACGCTGGCCGGGTTCCTGCTCGCGTTCGCCGTGTCGAAGTCCGGCGGCTGACCGTCCCCGAGCGACGGCGGCACCTGGCGGAGCCCGGCCCCCCACCTGACGCCGCGCGAAGTGACACGTCTCACGCTCGCCGGGGCCCCGATCGCTGTCACACCCGGCGCCCCGCCCGCGTCTTCTGTATAGGCAAGGTCAGGGGGTTCGAAGATGCGTTCGTTGCCGGTCAAGAGCCGCTCGTTCCAGTTCTCGCACTGGACGTTCATGTTCGCCGAGATCGCCGTCTGGTCGTTCGTCGTGCTGCTGGTCAGCGGCGCGGCGCTGATGTTCTTCTACGACCCGGGCATGGCGCAGGTGACCTACGACGGTCCCTACGCGCCGCTGCGCGGGCTCCTCGTCAGCCAGGCGTTCGACTCGACCATGCACCTCAGCCTGGAGGTGCGCGGCGGCCTGCTCATCCGCCAGGTCCACCACTGGGCGGCCCTCGTCTTCGTGGCGGCGGTCGTGCTGCAGCTCCTGCGCATGTTCCTCACCGGCGCGTTCCGCCGGCCGCGCACCCGGCAGTGGCTGATCTGGGTGGCGCTGCTGGCGCTCGGCATGTTCGCCGGCGAGACCGGCAACGCCCTGCCCGACGACCTGCTGTCGGGCGGCAGCCTGTGGTTGATGCTGTCGGTCGTGCAGTCGATCCCGGTGGTGGGCAGCTGGGTGGCCGGGCTGATGTTCGGCGACGCCTTCCCCGGCGAGCAGGTCATTCCCGTCATGTACGGCGGGCACCTGCTGCTCTCGGCCCTCGTGGCCGCGCTCCTGGTCGCCCGCGAGCTGCTGGTGCGGCGCAACGGCCACTCGCGCTTCGTCGCCTCGCTGCCGGCGCGACGCGGTGCCCGCCCGCTGATGGCCGCCGCGACGACCGGCATGCTGATCATCCTCGGGTTCGGCTTCCAGATCGCCCCGATCTGGCTGTACGGCCCCGCCAGCCCGACCCAGATCTCGGCCGGCTCGGTGCCCGACTGGTACATGGGCTTCCTCGACGGCGCCCTGCGGATCATGCCCGGCTGGGAGCTCACCCTGGGCGGCTACACGCTGAGCCTCGCGGTCCTCGTCCCCACGGTCGTGGTGCCCGGGGTGTTCTTCACGGCGCTGGCCGCGTACCCGATGGCCGAGCGCTTCCTCCTGGCGCGGCGCGGCCGGCGCGACGCGCTGGGCCGGCCCAGGAGCGCGCGCCGCGCCGCCCGCGAGACGCCCGCGCGGGACGTGCTCGACCGGCCGCGCGACACGCCCGTGAAGACGGCGATCGCCGCCGCCGGCATCACGTTCTACGGCCTGCTGTGGGCGGCCGCCGCCAACGACCAGCTCGCCCACCAGTTCCAGCTCAACGTCAACACCGTGACGATCTTCTTCCGGTACGCGGTGCTCGTCGCGCCCGTCGTCGCCTTCGTCGTCACCCGCTGGATCTGCCTGGCCCTCCAGGAGTCGGAGCGCCACGTGGCCGAGCACGGCGTGGAGACCGGGATCATCACGCGGTCGGCGGACGGCGGCTTCCACGAGCGCCTGGAGCCCGCCGACCGGGAGCCCGCCATGCTTTCGGCGGGACAGCGGTAAGCAGGCGACACCCGCGGGCCGGGCCTGCCGGAGCGATGCGGCAGGCCCGGCCCTTCACGTGTCAGGCGGGCAGCACGTTCTCGGCGAAGGCGCCCTCCATGTTGCCGGGCGGCTCGAAGACGAACACGATGTACGTCTCGACGTACTCGCCGGTGTTCCCGGAGGCGCGCGCGATGCCGACCTTGGTGCTGCCCTTCCAGACGAGCTGCGTGAAGTGCCCCGACGCCGAGGAGAACTTGGCGGCGGCGAAGTCGTAGCCGGAGATCTCGTCGTACCACTTCTTGACCGCCGTGGAGCCGGGCAGGGCCTCCGAGTCGCCGGCCCAGAAGATGTTCTCGCCGGTCCCCTGGCGCAGGCCGGTGTGCCCGGCCCTGAGCCCTTCCTGCTCGGAGCGGGAGGCCGCCCGTTCCTTGGCGTACGCGTTGAGCTCGGGGTCCATGGCGAGCGGCGGCGCGTGGTGCTTGGCCCGGTAGGCGTTGGCCTCGGCCAGCGCTTCGGCCTGGAATTCCGGCGTGGTGCTGTCGGGCAGAGCGGAACGGGTTCCGGCCATGACACATCCTCGTGCAGCCTGGGTGGATCCCCGCCGGATGCGGTGCGCCCGGCCGGGAAGGCGGCGGGGTGCCGCCCACGCTCATCCTCCGTCGTCCCGGACAATGCGCCAGGCCCAGTCGCTGTCCGAGAGCGGACACTCCCGGCGCGGGCCGGCCGGGACCGGCCGGCCCGCGCGGGCGCCTCAGAGTCCGAAGGACCAGGCGAAGACGTGCGCGGTCGCCGCGCCCGTCGGCTTGGCCAGCGTCAGGCTCTTCACCTGCTTGGACGCGTCCAGCTCGATCGGGGTGACGGCGAAGACGTACACGTTGATGTCCTGCCGCCCGCCCCCGCCGTCCAGCCGGTATGGCGTGCGCAGCACGATCTCGTTGCCGAACCGCGGCGGGTAGGCGTCACGGGCCAGCGCCCAGTCGCTGAAGCCGACCTTGACCTGCTGCGTCGAGCCGTCCGTGTAGGTGATGGTGACGTCGGTCTGGATGTCACCGGACGCGCCCGCCCCCAGCAGGGCCAGCGTCTTGGCGCCCGCCGGGGCGGCCAGGTCCACGGTCTGGCCGCTGGCCTGCACGTTGTCCCACTCCCCCGGCTCGCGGTCCGGCCAGGTGAAGTCGTAGCCCTTCCACGTCACGGTGCCGCCGGGGCGGGCGCCCGCCGCGGCCAGGGCCTGCGCCGAGTAGCTCCAGCCGACGCCGTCGAAGTTCGCCAGGCCCGCCTCGTCGTCGTCGCCGATGCCGGCGTTGTTCTGGTGCCACTCGATGGTGCCGCGCCGGGCGACGTTCAGCTTGACGGCCGCGCTCGTGCCCGCGACCTCGACGGGCACGGTGGTGAAGCCGGTCGCCAGGTCGGCCGCGGCCGTGACGGTCAGCTCGGCGGTGGCCTGGCCGTTGGCCGGGACGTGCACCGTGCCGCTCGCCGGGGTGACCGTGACGCCGGCCGGCGGGTCGGCGGTCCACGTGAGCGTGCCGCCCGCGCCGACGGCCTGGACGGTGAGCGTGGTGCCGACCGTGCCGCCCGGCTCGACCGGGGCGGCGCCGGGGGCGAGGCTGACCAGGTAGGGCTGCATGCCGGCCTGGAAGCTCGGCGGCGGGTCCGTCGCGCCGAACGCGGTGTCGGGCTCGGCGCCGAGCGTGTAGTCGAGCCGGCCTGTGAAGCCCTCGGGCAGCCACGCCCTGTCCGACGCGGTGCCGTTGACCTTGAGCCCCTGAACGTAGCGGTTGGTATCGGAGGCGCCGGGGGCGTTGATGGTGATGGTCCTGCCGTTCGAGCGGGTGACGGTGATCTGCTCGAAACCCGGGCTGTTGAGCACCAGCTCGGCGCGGCCGGGAATCGCGGGATACATCCCCATCGACGCCCAGACGTACCAGGCGCCCATCGTGCCCAGGTCGTCGTTGCCGGTCAGGCCGTCCGGCGTCGGCTTGAACAGCTCCTTGCGCGCCCGCGCCACCAGGTCCTGCGTCTTGTACGGCCGCCCCGCCCACGCGTACAGCCACGGCGTGAGCAGCGACGGCTCGTTGCCCAGGTAGGCGTACGGCTTGGCCGGTCCCGCGTTCAGCTCCGTGAAGAACGTGTCGAGCCGCGCCACCGCCTTCGCGTCGCCGCCCATGGCGTCGAACAGGCCGCGCGGGTTGTGCGGCACCATCCAGTGGTACTGGGCGCCGTTGCCCTCCACGTACATGGAAGGGCTGGCCGGGTCGAAGCCCGGCACGAACGAGCCGTCGCCGAAGCGCGGCTGGATCCAGCTGTTCGCCGGGTTGTAGACGCTCTGCCACGACTGGGCGCGCTTCATGAACGCGTCCCGGGTCGCGGTGTCGCCGAGCCGGCCGGCGAGCTGCGCGATGCCGAAGTCGGCCACCGCGTACTCCAGCGTCGTCGAGGGGTCCACCGGGACGTAACCGTTCTTCAGGTACGACGCGTTGCCGGGCCGCTCCACGTAGCCGGTGCCGGGGTCCTCGCCCACCCGCTGGGCGCCCTTGACCATCGCGGCCAGCGCCGCCTTGGCGTCGAAGTCGCGGGCGCCGAACGCGTACATGCTCGCGATGATCGAATGGTACGGGTCGCCGTTCATCACGCCCGTGATCGTGTTCTGGTGCGACCAGCGGTCCCAGACGTCGCCGACCGCGTGGGCGTCGTCGTACATCGACTGCGCGATGTCACTCGCCACGTCCGGTGCGAGCAGCGCGACGAGCTGCATCTGGCCACGGTAGACGTCCCAGCCGGAGAACGTGGCGTAGTGGTGGTGGCCGCGTCTCACCTGGTGGGTGCGGTAGTCGAAGCCCGTGTAGGTGCCGTCCACGTCGTCGAACACGTACGGCTGGAGCAGCGCGTGGTACAGGCTGCTGTAGAACGTGCGCTTCCTCGTCTCGTCGCCGCCGCTCACCTGGATCTGGCCCAGGCGGTCGTTCCAGGCCCGCCTGGCGCTCTGCGCGATCCGGTCGAAGCCCTGGGAGCCGACCTCGGCACGCAGGTTCTTCTTGGCGCCGTCGATGCTCACGTACGACAGGCCCACCCGCATCTGCACCGGGGTCTCCGGGTCGAACTGCAGGTAGGCGCCGATGCCCGGGCCCTTGACGATCACGTCCTGGGCCGTGGCGCGCGCCTGCGGCCCGGGCGGCGGGCTCGGCTGCGCGGCCGGCGCGCCCTTCTGCGGCGCGATGACGCCGGCCAGGCCGTGCGGCTTGGGCGTCGCCGCGATCTTCGCCTCCGAACTGCCCCTCACCTGGACGTCGCCCGGCACCACCGAGTCGTCGCGCCAGGTGCCGAACGCGCGGACCGGGCGGTCGAACGTGGCGTGGAAGTAGACGTAGTAGCGGCTATCGGTGCCGCAGAAGCCGCCCGTCTTCGCCCAGCCGCTCACCGTGTTCCCGCTGATCTTCGCCTCGGCGTCGTCCACGCCGTTGACCGAGCCGGTGACGTTGAGCAGCAGGGTGAGCGGCTTGCCGGCCAGGCCCGTGAAGCGGCCCACGCCCGCCCTCGTGGTGGCGGTCGTCTCCGCCTTCACGCCGGTGTCCAGGGTGACGCCGTAGTAGCCGGGGGACGCGCTCTCGTTCGCGTGCTTGAACGTCTGCACGTAGTCGTCGAAGTGGGTGGCCGGGGAGCGGCCCACCGTGCCCGAGATCGGGATCACCGGGAAGTCCTGCGCGCCGGTGCAGCCCGGGCCCGAGATGTGCGTGAGCGACAGGCCGCGCAGGCGGTTGTCCTCGTACTTGTAGCCGCCGCCCGACGCGCGGACGGTGTCGGGGCTCCACTGCATCATGCCGAACGGGAGCGCCGCGCCGGGGAAGTTCATCCCGGCGCCGCCTCCGTGGCCGAAGTCGGGGCCGCCGTCCTGCGTACCCATGAACGGGTTGACGTAGGAGGCGAGGTCGGCGACGTCGGGAGGTGGAGCGGCGTGGGCGGGGGTGCCGGGCAGTAGGACGGTGACGGCGGATAAGGCCGCCACCCATGCTGAACGGGACAAGGCTCCTCCAGGAGGCTCGCGGGCCCGCCATGCCGCGGTCGGCGGGTCCGCCCGTCAGACAGCGCTGTCAACCTAGAGCCCACTAAACGTTTCCGACCGCACCCTGTCAAGCCGTGTCATCCCGCGCGCGGGGACGCGTTCGCCTTCGGTTTAGCGCGTAGACGCGTGCGGGGCGGGTAGGCGCGTGCGGCAGGTAGCGCGGCGAAGGAGGGCGGATGCGCCGGTTGCTGGCGATCGTCAACGCGTCGGCGGGAAGCGTCGGCGAAGAGGTGGTTTCCGAGGTTCTGGCCGTCCTGGGCGAGCACGCCGACACAGAACGGGTGCGCATCGACGATCCGGCCGGCCTGCCCGAGGCGCTGGCCGCCCATCCGGACCGGGACCCCGTCGTCCTCGGCGGAGACGGGACGCTGCACGCCCTGGTCGCGGCCCTGGCGGAGCGGGGCGAGCTGGGCACCCGTACCGTCGGGCTGGTGCCGCTGGGCACCGGCAACGACCTGGCGCGCGCGCTGGGCGTGCCGCTCGACCCGATCGAGGCGGCCAGGGCCGCCGCCCTGGGCGAGCCCCGCCCGCTGGACCTGCTGCGCGACGACGGCGGCGGCATCGTGGTCAACGCCGTGCACATCGGCGTGGGCGTCGAGGCGGCGCGGGCCGCCCAGCCGTTGAAGCCGGTGCTGCACCGCTTCGCGTACGCGGCGGGCAGCGTCATCGCCGGCCTGCGCACCCGCGGGCTGCCGCTCAAGGTGGAGGTGGACGGCCGGGTCGTCGCGAACGGCCGGCACCGGGTCCTGATGGTCGGCATCGGCAACGGCAGCTCCATCGGCGGCGGCACCCCTCTCACCCCGGCCGCCGTCCCGTCCGACGGCCTGGCCGACGTGGTCATCTCGTTCTCCACCGGCCCGCTGCGCCGCCTCCTGTACGGCGTGCTGCTGCGCCTCGGCCGCCACACCAGCAGGCAGGACGTGGCCACGGTGCGCGGCGCGCGCGTGCGGATCTCCGGCCCGCCCATGCGGGTCAACGCCGACGGCGAGCTCCTCGGCCCCGTCGCCGACCGTACGTGGACCGTCGAGCCGGGAGCCTGGCGGCTGGCGCTCACCACCGCCCCCTGACCGGGATGCCACAATGCCCGGCATGCACAAATCCGACCTGCACTCCTATCTCAAGCTCGCCCGCGAGGGCCTCGTGTGGAAGCTCGACGGCCTGTCCGAGTACGACGCCCGCCGCCCGCTCACCCCGACGGGCACGAACCTGCTCGGCCTGGTCAAGCACCTGGCCGGCGTCGAGTTCGGCTACTTCGGCGACACCTTCGGCCGCCCCCACGGCGAGTCGCTGCCCTGGATCGAGGAGGGCGCCGAGCTCAACGCCGACATGTGGGCGACGCCCGACGAGTCCCGCGAGGAGATCGTCTCCCTCTACCGGCGCGCCTGGGCGCACGCGGACGCCACGATCGAGGAGCTGCCCCTCGACGCCACCGGCCACGTCGCCTGGTGGTCCGACGACCGCAACCCGGTCACCCTGCACCGGATCATCGTCCACGTGCTCACCGAGACCTACCGCCACGCCGGCCACGCCGACATCGTGCGCGAGCTGATCGACGGCTCCGTGGGCCGCCGGAAGGACGAGGCCATGCCGAGCGACGACGAGACCTGGTGGCGCGACTACCGCGACCGCGTCGAACAGGCCGCCCGCCAGGCCGGCTGACCACCCCGGCGCCCGTCCGGGCGGGCTCCCGCACGTTCCCGATGCCCGCTGTACTGTGTCGGAGTGGCAGATGAGCAGGTGAGCGCGCGCGTCGACAGCTGGATCTGGTCGGTGCGGCTCACCAGGACCCGTTCGGCCGCCTCCGACGCCTGCCGGGGCGGCCACGTCCGCGTCAACGGCGTGCGCGTCAAGCCCGCGCACGCGGTCCGGGTCGGCGACGAGATCCGGCTGCGGCACGAGGGGCGCGAGCGGATCGTGGTCGTCTCCCGGATCATCACCAAGCGGGTCGGCGCGCCCGTGGCCGCCGAGTGCTACGTCGACAAGAGCCCGCCGCCGCCTCCGCGTGAGGAGACGGTGACGGTGGCGGTGCGGGCCCGTGGCGCGGGCCGGCCCACCAAGCGCGAGCGCCGCGACCTCGAACGGCTGCTCGGCCGCCCGGGCGGTGAAGGGCGGGGCCGCCGGCCGGAGTGATCGGCCGGCCGCCCGAGGCCGGGGTCGGCAGCATCAGCGTGTGGTGACGCTGCCGGCCGGGTCGGCAGCGTCAGCGTGTGATGACGCGGGGGCGGTTCCACCAGAGCGACAGTGACAGGGCCGCGGCGATCAGGACGGCGCCGCCGGCGGCGAAAGCGGCGGCCGTGTCGACCTGCTGCCGGACGACGCTGAAGCGGCTCGGCAGGTCGCCGAGCGCGCTCTTGAGCTGGTCGGCGTTCTCGGCGCGGCGGTAGGAGCCGCCGGTGGTCTGGGCGATCCGCTTGAGCGCGGGCTCGTCGATGAGGCGGATGTTGCGGCCGCCCCGGTCGAACCCGCCGCCGCGCCCGCCGAAGCCGCCGCCCCACCCGCCGAACCCGCCGTCGAACTGCGTGCTCTGGCACACCATCGGGCTCGGCGTCGTGGTGCCGAAGCCGATGGTGAAGACGCGGACGCGGCGCAGGGCCGCCTCCTGCGCGGCGGTCTGGGGATCGACGCCCTGCGTGTTGGCGCCGTCGGTGAGCACGACGATCGCCGCACTGGCGTAGCCGCCGCCTCCCGCGGGCGGGGCGGCCCCGGTGGGGGCGACGGACTGGTCGACCTCGGCGATCGCGTCGATCGAGGTGAGCATGGCCTGCCCGATGGCGGTGCCGCGGCCCACGGTGAGGCTCTCCAGCGCCTCGATGAGCGCGTCGGTGTCGTCGGTGGGCGGCACGAGCAGGCCGGCGGTGCCGTTGAAGGTGACCAGGCCGACGCGGGGCCCGCCGCGCAGCGACTCGATGAAGTCGGCGGCGGCCTGCCTGGCGGCGGTGAGGCGGTTGGGGTCGACGTCCGTGGAGCACATGGAGCCGGAGGTGTCGAGCGCGAGCAGGATGGTCGAAGACGTCTGCGGCACGGGCACCGACGCCTGCGGCCGCGCGGCCCCGACGGCGAGCAGCGCGAGCCCGGCCACGAACAGCGCCGCCGGGATCCGGCGCGTCCAGCGCGTACGCCCGGGCAGTGCGGCGCGGACGAGCGCGATCGAGGTGACGCGCACGGCGGCCCGGCGGCGGCGGCGCAGCGCCCACCAGCGGACGGCGAAGATGAGCGGGATGACCAGGACGGACAGGAGAGCCCACGGCCAGGAGAGCGTCATCTCAGATCACCCGCCCGGTCCGCAGCACGGTGACCGCCGCGCCCGCCGCGAGCAGCGCGAGGGCGAGCCCGATCAGCGCGCCGGCGAGGGGCAGCGGCTCGTCGGAGACGGTGAGCCGCAGGTCGATCGAGTCGGCGACGCCGTCGAGCCGCGCGGCGTCGGAGGCGGGGTGGTAGGCGCCGCCGGTGGTCTCCGCGATCATGGTGAGGGGTTCCTCTTCCAGCGAGGTCTGCAGGTGGTAGCCGGCCACCTCGACGGTCGTGCCGGCCGTGGTGCCGACCCCGACGGTGTGGATGTGCACGCCCGCCCGCTGGGCCGCCTGGGCGGCGCGTTCGACGTCCGCGTCCTGGCCCTCGGCCCGGTTCTGGCCGTCGGTGAACATCACGATCGTCGCGGACGGCCAGTAGCCGATGTCGGGGGCGGCGCCGTCGCGGCCGAGCGCCACCTGCTTGCCGGTGATGGCGGTCAGTGAGGCCAGGATGGCCGTCCCCAGGGAGGTGCCGCCGGTGACCTTGAGCCGGTCGATGGCCTTGAGCGCCACGGTGTGGTCGGCGTCGGGCCGGGCGGTGGTGAGCGCGCCCCGTTCGAAGGCGACCACGCCGATGTCGACGCTGGCGGGCTGCGCGGCCACGAACGCGCGGGCCGCCCGCTGGGCCGCCGCCAGCCGGTTGGGCGTCACGTCGTCGGCGCCCATGCTGGTGGAGACGTCCATGGCGAGGATGACGGTGCCCGAGACGCGCGGCACCGGCACCATGGCGGCGGGTCCTGCCGTGGCGACCGCGAGCACCCCGACGCCGGCCACCGTCAGGCCGGCCCCCAGGTAGGTCCTCAGGTGGGCGGGGCTCGCGCCGGCCGCGGCGAGCGCCGCCGCCCGGCGGCGGGACGAGACGATGACCGCCCACGCCAGCGCCGCCGTGACGAGCAGCCCGGCCACCAGCAGCAGCGGGGAGGAGACGGTCATGGCGACCGGTCCCGGGTGCGGGCGACGACCTCGACGAGCGCCTCGGCCAGGTCGCGGTCGGTGTCGACGCGGTGCACAGGCACGCCCGCCCGGCGCATGCCCGCCGCGAGCCGGGCGTCGCGGGCGCCCACGGCCTCGCGGAAGCGGACCCGCAGCAGCGGGTCGGCGGAGTCGACGACGAGCTGCTCGCCGGTCTCGGCGTCCTCGACCACGATCAGCCCGGCCTCGGGCAGCACGTCGTCGGCGGTGTCCACGATCCGCAGGGCGACCACCTCGTGCCTGCGGGCCAGGCGCTGGAGCGCGCGTTCCCAGTCGCCGTCGCCGATGAAGTCCGACAGCACGACGACGAGCGCGCGGCGGCGCGCGAGCCGCCCGGCCGCGTCCAGCATCTCCGCCAGGTCGGTGGTGGCACCGCCGCGCGCCTCGGAGGTGCGCTCCAGCTCGGCGGCAATGCGCAACGCATGCCTCCGGGTGGTGCCGGGCGGCACGACGCGCACCATCCCCGCATCGTGGCTCGTATCGCGCCGCCGGGACGTGCCGGACGACAGGGCACGCGGCGTCCCGGTGTCGTACAGGAGGGCGCCGACCCGGTTGCCGCCCCGTCCGAACAGCCGGGCGAGGACGAGCGCCAGCTCGGCGAGCACGTCGTGCTTGCCGCGCCCCGGCCGCCCGGCGGCCATCGACGCCGACCGGTCGAGCACGAGCCACACCGTCAGCTCGCGGTCCTCGGTGAACACGCGCAGGTGCGGCTCGTCCAGGCGGGCGGTGACGTTCCAGTCGATGTGCCGGGCGTCGTCACCCTCCTGGTAGGCGCGCAGCCCGGTGAAGTCGATCCCGGCGCCTCGGTACGTGGTGCGGTGCGCGCCCTGGAGCCGGCCGTCGAGCCGGCGCACGACCTTCCACTCCAGGCGGAGCAGCAGTTTCTCGGGGGCGGTGGCCATGGCGCGGCTCAGCGGCTCTGCAGGACGACGTCGGGCGCCCGGACGGCTCCGAGCACCCTGGTGATGATCGTGTCGGCGTCGACGTCGTCGGCCAGGGCCTCGTACGACAGCACGAGGCGGTGCCGCAGCACGTCGAGGGCCAGCTCGGACAGGTCGTGCGGCAGCACGTAGTCGCGCCCGCGCAGGAAGGCCAGCGCCCTGGCGCCGGTGACGAGCGCGATGGACGCCCGGGGGCTGGCCCCGTAGGTGACGTACCGCTCCAGCTCGCCGAGCCCGGCCGTCGCCGGGGAGCGGGTCACGGACACCAGCCGGACGGCGTAGTCGACGATCGCCGGATCGACGTACACGGCCTGGGCGCGGGCCCGCATGGCCATGAGGTCGTCGGCGGTGACCATGGCCTGCGGCGGCTCCGGCGGGCGCAGCGCGCGGGCGACGATGGCCTGCTCCTCGGCCTGCGTGGGGTAGTCGACGACGACCTTCATCATGAACCGGTCGACCTGCGCCTCGGGCAGCGGGTACGTGCCTTCGGACTCGATCGGGTTCTCGGTCGCCATGACGAGGAACGGCTCGGGCACGCGGAACGTCTCGCGGCCGATCGTCACCTGGTGCTCCTGCATCACCTCCAGCAGGGCGCTCTGCACCTTGGCGGGGGCGCGGTTGATCTCGTCGGCCAGCAGCAGGTTCGCGAACACGGGGCCCAGCTCCGTCCTGAACTCGCCGGAGTGCTGGTGGTAGACGCGGGTGCCCACGAGGTCGGCGGGCACGAGGTCGGGGGTGAACTGGACGCGCTGGAACGTCCCGTCGATCGCGGCGGCCAGCGACCGTACGGCGAGCGTCTTGGCCAGGCCGGGCACGCCCTCGACGAGCAGGTGCCCGTCGGCGACGAGCGCGACCGCCATGCGCTCCAGCAGCACGTCCTGCCCGACGATCGTGCGTTTGACCTCGAACAGGACCTGTTCGAGTGGATGGGCGGGGTCGCGGGGGTCGGTCGAGGTCATGGAGCCCTTCTCGTCATATCAGGAGCCCCTCGCCGGGCGGGCCGTCGCCTTCGCCGCCGCCGAGGGCCAGGCCGATCGGCACCGCGAACGCGATGCCGGCGAACGCCTCGTCGCCTCCCGGGTCGGCGATCGAGACGACGATGCCGACGAGCAGCCCGCGAGCGTCGAGGAGCGGGCCGCCGGAGCTGCCGGGGTTGACGGAGGCGTCGAACTGGATGAGCCCGCTCAGGTCGCCCTTCTCGGCGGACCTGTTCAGGCCGGACACGACGCCGGTGGAGACGCTGTAGGTCAGGCCGAGCGGGTTGCCGATGGCCACGACCGGCGCGCCGACGGCGACGGCGCCGCCGATGGTCGCGGGGACGACGATCTCCGGCAGCTTCGCGGGTTTGAGCGTGGCGATGTCGCGCTTGGCGTCGGAGGAGGTGACCTCGGCCTTCGCCTTGGTGCCGTCGGCGAAGGTCAGGTCGACGTCCTTGGCGCTCTTGACCACGTGGTACGCGGTGAGGATCGTCCCGTCCTCGGCCGCGATCACCCCGGTGCCGAGCGACTTGCCGGCCTGGATGACCACCACCGACGGCCCGACCCGCTTGTAGACGTCGGGCACGGTGAGCGTCGTGCTGGGCGATGGGCTCGGGCTCGGCCGGGGCGCGGCCTCCCGTCCGTCGCCGCCTCCTAGACCGCCCAGCCAGTACGCGAGCGCCGCCACGACGACGAGCGCGGCACCGGCGGCGGCGAACCGCCGAGCCTTCCTCCCGGCCGAGGCCCCCTGCGCTTGCTGAGCCTCGCCCGCACCGGCCTCCTGCGGCACGCGCTCCATCGCCCCATAGTCATAAATCTCAGCTCAAAGTGCCACAAACCTCACCTGAGAAGTTCATGAGAACCGGTCACACGGAGCCGGCCGCTCAGACGTGCCGCAGCTCGTCCAGCAGGTCCTGCGAGTACGCGATGCGCCCCGTGAGCTCGGCGGCCAGGCCGGTGGTGAAGCGTTCGAGCGCGGCATGGCACATGCCGTACACGGTGCCGCCGAAGTTGTCGACCAGGATGTCCACCGGGCCGTGGCGCCGCTCGGCCGCCTGGACGAGCGCCTGCCTGTCGTGCTCGCGCGACAGGTCGGTGGGCTGGGCGAAGGCGGTGCCGCCCGCCGCCTCGACGCGCGCGACGGTCTCTCCGATCGTCCCTTCGAGCTTGCTGTGCGCCGCGTCGACCGTGCGGGCCGCGACGACGACCCGCGCCCCCTCGGCGGCCAGCCGCTCGGCGACGGCGGCGCCGATGCCCCTGCTCGCTGCGGTGACGACCGCCACCCTGCCGTCCAGTACGCCCATGCCTGCCCCTTTCCCGGGATGCCCGCAATACTAGAACGATATTCGGAAAAGATCAGCGGCCACACGTCGGACATCCCGGCCGCCGCGGGATCGCCCGCGAGCGCACCTCCAGCGGCCAGAAGTCCACCTCGGCCCACCGGTCGCCGAGCGCCGGCGGCAGCCCCGCCAGGATGCGGATCGCCTCCCACGCCAGGATGTTGCCGACCAGGCCGGACAGCGCCCCCATCGCGCCCGCCTTCTCCCGCTTGCCCACCAGCGTCTCCATGCCGTCGCGCCCGTGGTCGGCGAACGTCTCGGCGCGCACGCAGGACCAGCAGGCGGTCCGGCCGGGGATGATCGAGGTGCCGAGGACGCCGATGTGGTAGGCGTACCCGGTGCCCATGATGTGCGGCACGTCCGGCCAGCAGGCCTCGCTCACCCAGCCGGCCACGTCGTTCGGCGTGGGCAGGTCGGCCGCGTTGACGACGACGTCCGCGCCCTTGACGACGTCGGCGAGGTCGCCGGCGCAGGTGATGCGCCGCTCCACGGCCTCCACCTCGACGAACGGGTTGATCTCGCGCAGCCGGGCGGCCGCCGCCGCCACCTTGGGCACGCCCACGTCGGCCATCCTGAACAGCACCTGCCGGGTGAGGTTCGAGACCTCGACCCGGTCGAAGTCGCAGACGCGGATCCGGCCGACGCCGGCCCCGGCCAGCGCGAGCGCCACCCAGCCGCCCAGCCCGCCGATCCCGCAGACGACGGCGGTCGCCTCGCCCAGCCGCCGCTGGAGGTCGGCGCCGCTCCTCTCCGGCGACCAGCCCTCGTCGCAGAAGTCCTGGAGCAGCCGTAGCTGGCGGTCGTAGAATTCCGCGCGGGCCGCGCCTAAAAGACGAAATTCGCGCTCCGGCTCGGCGACCCCGCTGAGCAGCCGCTCGCCCGCCAGGATTTGCACGACTTCGGCCACCCGCGCGCGTGCGTCGAGGTCGTCGCCGCAGGCGAGCGCGCCGATCTCGTCGATCGTACGGGTGCCGTCGAGAAGCACCACCACGTCTTTCACGAATTCGTCGCAGACGAATCTCTTCACGGTCCGGTCGGCCAGGCACAGGAACAGCAGCGTGCCGCCGTCGGCCTGCACGATGACGCTGTCACGCAGGCGTGGGCGCGATGCGGTGTCGGCCACGGACATGCCTCCTGCAAGGGTGTGGGTGAAGCCCGGAATGCCTCACCCACAGGACGCTACCCGAGCCGGCGTTTCAGTTTCCGTGCGAGTTCGACGCGGTCACCGCGCCGACGCGCAACGGGCCTTCTTCCACCTTCACCATGACGGGACGCCGTTCCATCGCTACCCTTTCTCCGCGGATATTCTCCCGCGCATATCATGCCGACCCCGGGGCGGCTGACAAAGAGTCTTACTCGGAATTCGTCAGCGAGAAAACTCGTCGAGTTCGCGAACGGCCTGATCCAGCTCGTCGGCGACGCCGCGCCGCAGCAGCCGGGCGTAGAGGCCCTCGCCCGTGTGGCCGCGCCGGCGGATCAGCGCGGCCCGCTCGGCCATCTGCACCTGCACGTTCCTGACGAGAGCCTCCGGCCGGCCCGCCCACCCGTAGGCGTCCAGGAACCGGCGCAGCCGGGCCGGCCGCGCCTCGAACGCGGTGAACCCCGTCGAGGCGTCCACGTGCCGGGCGTGCAGCGGCACCCAGCAGTGCGCCACCATCGCCACGTCGGCGTCCACGGTGGTGGGCCCCGCGAAGTCCCAGTCGAAGAACCCGGCCAGCCGCCCCGCCCGGTAGGCGGCGTTGAAGGGGCCGGCGTCGTTGTGGCCGATGATCAGCCCGGGCTCCCAGCGCCGGCCGGACCGCCAGCGGGCCCCGGCCGGCGGCACGAAGTCGGCCACCGCGTCGTGGTAGGCGCGCAACCACCGCGCGACCTGCACGAGCGTGTCCTCGGCGCGCGTCCACGACGGCCACACCCGCGCGTCGCCCATGCTGTCGCCCTCCAGGTACGTCAGCACCTCGTACCCGTCGCTGTCGATGCCCAGCACGCGCGGCGCCCCCTCGAACCTCTTGCGCTCCAGGTGCCGCAGCAGCTCGTGCACGGAGGCCGTCCACTCCCGCACCGGCCGCCGCACGGTCGCGCCCACGCGCACGGCGCCCTCGTCGCTCCCCCCTCCGAGCCGCTCCCCCATCATGAGGGCATAGTGCCTGCCGATCCGGCCCCCATCAAGGTCACGCCGGCGTGCATCCGGCCGCCGGGATCAGCGCTTGCGGATGACGGTGACGCCGTCGCGCAGCGGCAGCATCACCGCGTCCACCCGGTCGTCGGCCGCCACCAGGTCGTTGAGGCCGCGCATGGCCGTGTGCCGCGGATCCTGGTGGACGGGGTCAAGGACCCGGCCGCCCTGGAGGACGTTGTCCAGGACGATCACGCCGCCGGGGCGCAGGCGGAGCAGGATCTCCTCGTAGTACGCGGGATAGCTCTCCTTGTCGGCGTCGATGAAGGCGAAGTCGTACTCGGCCGTGGCCGGGAGGGCGCGCAGGCTGTCGAGGGCGGGACCGAGGCGCAGCTCGATGCGGTCCGACACCCCGGCCTTCTCCCAGTGGCGGGCCGCGATGGAGGTCCACTCGTCGCTCACGTCCAGGGCCAGGAGGCGGCCGCCGGGGGGCAGGCCGCGGGCGATGCAGATCGACGAGTAGCCGGTGAAGACGCCGACCTCGACGGCCCGCCGGGCGCCAGTCAGCCGGACGAGCATGGTCAGCAGGGCGCCCTCGTCGGCGGTGATCTGCATGCCGGACGAGCCGCCGGTGGCCGTACGGGTCTCGGCGGCGAGGTCGCGCAGCACGGCGTCGGCCGGCGTGCTGTGCTGCAGCGTGTAGTCGGCGACGGCCGGATGGACCAGCTCGGTCAGCGGTATCCACACGACCTCCAGCTCCTCCTGGGTGGCGAAGCGGAGCAGGTGGCGGGCGACGACGTCCTGGACGCGTTCGAGGTTCTCCGGGGTGTCGGCGGTGGCCGTCATCGTGAGATGGCGGGCTTCGGGGGCCAGGACGCACTGGCCGTACTCCAGGGTGATGGTGCCGCGCCCCGCCTCGTCGAGGTCCGTCGTGACCTTGTGGCTCATGTGGGAGACGAGCTGCTTGATGTAACGGGCCCCGCGAGGCGTCATCACCGATGCCGCGGAAACAGCCATGACGTATACCGCCTTAGTGTCGGAAACGCGGACACTTTCCCGCAGATCCCCCGCCAGCTTCAAGACGCCGGACCGAGGAGAGTGCGACATCCAGCAATAAACATAGACAAAGCGGACAGCGCGCCGCTAGCCTGATGGCGCTCCAGGTGGGGGCCACCTGGAGCACCAAACAGGGGTGCCAGTAGAGCGCGATCCGTGGTCCGGGGTTTGCACATGCGGGTCGGGCGACGTGCGCGCACAAGCGCTGTACGGAAACCGCCCCGCACCCGCGCAACCGGGAGGCGGGCGGCGCGCCTCAGAACATGTCTCCGGCACGGAGGACCGGCAGCAGGACGGCAACCGCCAGGCCGATGCCACCGGCCCAGAGGTACACGTAGGCCCGGTCGCTGATCAGCCCGCCGCGCACGCCCTTCGAGCGGAGGTAGAGACCCACGGCCCCGAAGGCCAGGGACAGCGCGAGCAGGAGCAGTTCGAGCAGCCACAGCCCGCCCGCCGTGGACGTGCGCCCGCCGGGGGTGGTGATCTGGATCCACCCCAGGCCGACGGCTATGTCCGCGGCCATCAGGACGAAGAGCCCTTGCACCACGAGCGCCACCCAGGACCCCACCCCGAGCACCTTCTCCTGCCCGGCCGGAGCCCCCTGCGGCGAGGACATCGCCGGAGTGACCGGCGGCGGCGCCGGCGCCGATGCCGGCGAGGCCGAGGCCGGATCGGGCGGGCGGCCGTCCCCTTCCGCCACCCGCGGTTTGCTGAACGGTTTCCAGTCCAGCACGTCACGCAGCAGCGACAAGACGCCCAGAACAGCGGCGAAAACGCCGAGCGCCAACTCCAGATCCACGCCGTCATCATGCGCATCGAGGGCGAGGGCGGGCAAGGGCATCGCCCGATCGTAAGCGGCGGCCGCCGCGCGCAGCACGGCGTCCCGGCCCAGAAGGCGAGCCCGCCAGTGCGATCAGCTCACAGCCCCTGACCGTGGTGAGCCCGGTCGTGGCGGGGAGGAGGTTCCGCTCAATCGCACTTGTACTCGAGCATCGCGTCAAATGCAGCCCGGTTGCTCTTTCCGTACAGGGCATCGACCACGTCACGCGTGTTCGCGCCCGGTTTGAGCCTGCGCGTTGAGGTGGCGACCACATCCAGCACTCTTGCGACGTGCTCAGCGATATCAGGCGGGCGCTCTTCCGCATCTCCCTCCCGTAGGTAGCGATGATCTTGGCCCTCCTCCGCACCTCCTCGAAATCCAGCGGCCGGCCCTCGATCGCTTCGCCCACGTCGCTGCGGAAGGCGACGACGGCGACCTGGAAGGTCGTCAGGTCAAGGCAGAACGCCGAGGTCGTGCTTCCCGGCCCCGGCTACCTGGCCGAGAACCTGCTGGTGACCAGCGCCCGCGGCTTGCTGTACTGGAGCGTGCTCACCGCTCTCGTTGTGGCCTCCTTGGTCGCCGCTCGTCGGGTGCACGCCAGGGCGTGACCGCCGCCTCATGCAGCACGCAGGTCGGTGCCTGATCGATCCACTCCCGAACACCCCCGAGGGTCAAGCCGAGCACAGGGCATTCCGCTCCGCCACAAGGTCGCGACGCTCTCGCGGGGTCAGGACAAACCTCCTGCCGCGCTGGTGCCTTGCGGGCGTGACTGCCTGGCCTGCGGTGATGCCGCTCGTCTGGGCCGTGTGGCGCGATTCTCGCCGGCGGGCCGAGCATCGCCCGTCCCGGGCACGGATTTCCGTTCCCAGTCGGCTCCAAGCCGTGGACAAGATCACCGCTTCACCATTCCGTACGTGAGCGGATATTTCAGGAAAAGGTGGACGAAGATCGCCGCAGCCGCGGCGGCCGTCGTCGCGGTGGCGCTGCCGGCCGCCCCCGCGGCGGCCGACGACGCGCCCGGCGAGCGCCCCGACGTGCCCGTCGGCACGTGGCTGGCGGCCCGCACGCAGCCAGCGGTCCAGCTGACCAGCTTCACCTACACCGGTACGGTCGCCGTCCCGACCAGCACGATCAACGAGACCGCGTTCAGCCGGCTCACGCAGCAGGCCGTCGAGGCCGTGCAGGCCGGCAAGATCTCCTCGGACGAGCGCAGCATCGCCAAGTGGCTCTTCCAGCGGATCGCCGCCGACGTCGACACCTACCTCACCGAGACCACCCCCGAACGCACGGTCGACGCCGAGGTCGGCGGCCTGTGCACCGGCTGGTGGGTCACCCCCGACGGGTACATGGTCACCGGAGCGCACTGCGTCCAGGTCGGCGAGACCGAGCTGAGCAAGCTCTTCGCCCAGCAGGCGCTGGCGAAGTTCAACGAGCAGGACGCCAAGGAGATCATCGCGGGGCTGCAGGGCATCGAGGCCGACGAGGAGATCCTCAAGCTCGCCCAGCAGATCTACGTCACGTTCAACACCGGCCACATGAAGATCCGCAACCTGCAGCAGAGCCTGTCGGTGCTGCAGAGCCTGCCCGGCGGCGGCGTCGACAAGACCGCCAAGGCGACCCCGGCGGAGCTGGTCTCGGTGGGCGAGAGCTACCCGGGCAAGGACTTCGCGCTGCTCAAGGTGAACGGCCAGCAGAACCTGCCGACCGTCCCGCTCGGCGAGGACGCCGACGTGCGCACCGGCGACACGCTCTACATCAGCGGCTTCCCCGGCCTGGTCACGAACACGCCGTTCTTCAGCCTGGAGTCGCGGCTGGAGCCGGCGCTGACCGAGGGGCCGTACAACGCCAGGCGCACCACGCAGACGGGCGTGCCCTACATCCAGACGCAGGCGCCGTCCTACCACGGCAACTCCGGCGGCCCGGTGTTCAGCAAGGACGGCAAGGTCGTCGGCATGCTGATCGCCGGCACGGTGAGCGAGGGCGGCGAGGCGTCGGAGAGCGAGAGCTTCGTGCTGCCCGTGAGCATCATCAAGGAGAAGCTCGGCGAGAAGAACGTCAAGCCCGCCCAGGCCGTGACCACCACCCGGTACAACGAGGCGCTGAACGACTACTTCCGCAACTGGTTCGAGGAGGCGCTGCCCAAGTTCCGCGAGGTGCAGGCGCTCTTCCCGAACCATCCGTACGTCGCCAAGTACATCAGCGACACGCAGGCCGCGATCTCGGCCGGCAAGGACGAGTCGCCCAAGCCGATCCTGATGTGGGTGCTGATCGCGGCCGGCGTGCTGCTGGCGATCGTGCTGGTCGTGGTGGTGGTGAAGCTGCTCGGCCGGCGCCGCCGCGCCCGCGCGGACGCGCCGCCGTACGGGGCGGTCCCACCGCCGCCGTGGCAGCAGCACCAGCTTCCCGCGAGCCACCAGCACCAGGCGCCGGTCCCCCCGCAGGCTCCGTACGGCGGGTACAACGGCTCCAATTACGGCTACGGACCGGCCGGACAGTACGGGCAGCACGGGCAGCACGGGCAGCCGTATCTCGGTGACCAGACGCGGGACGTCCGCTACGGCCAGTTCTCGCCCCCGCCGGACGGCCATTCCTGAACGTCCGCCTTCCTGACCGCTTCCAAGGTGGCCGCCAGCTCGGCCTCCGGTACGAAATGGCCGAAGGTGTCGTTGGCGAAGAACGACACCCCGGCCACGGACCCGGCGTGCGCCGCCAGCACCTCGCGCTGGTAGAGGTAGGTACGCCGGTCGTCCAGATAGGTGCGGTACCAGTACCAGGGATCGACGAAGTCCAGCCCGAGCAGCGGGCGCGGGCCGCCCAGCGCGGCCTTGCTGAGCAGGTTCGGCACGATCTCGGTGCGCTCGACCAGCACGGCGAACGTGCTGATCAGGATGGCGTCGAGCGTGTGGTAGGCGGCGTCGGTCATGCCCCAGGCCGTCCGCTCCACCTCGGCCCGCCAGTACGTGTCCATCCAGTAGACGAGCCGGTCGCCCATGGCGTCGCGCAGCCGCAGGAAGAACCGCTCGATCCCGGCCGACCGCTCCGGCGTGAGCGGCGGCGCGTTGTCGGGGTGCCAGAAGCCGACCAGCCCGAACTGGTTGCCGAGCATGATCCCGTCCAGGCCGAAGTCGGCCGTGAACGCGGCGGTCTGCGCGGCCACGAAGTCCCCGGCGAGCAGCCCGGCCGCGATGCCGCCGGGGTAGGCGGCGTAGGGGCGGGGGTCGGCGTCGAGCGGCGCGGTGACGTCGATGACGCCCGGCACGATGTGCCCGCCGGCGTCGGCGGTGCCGGCCGCCGCCTCGGGGTGCCGCCCGGTCTTCCACTCGCTGCGGCAGAACTCGGGGCCCGGCTCCAGGTACTCCAGCAGGCTCACCCGCAGGCCGCGCCGCTCGGCCTCGGCGCGCACGGCCGCGTAGACGCCGGCCAGCGTCCGGTAGTCCATGGGCTGCTCGGACAGGACGAACATGGGCCCGGCCGAGTACGGGTTGGCCGAGCGCTCACCGCCGTCGCGGACCCGGGCCAGCCAGTCGCGGTTGTGCGCCCTCGTGGCGGCGGCCGGACCGCCGGGCGCCAGCGCGAAGCAGTTGTAGCGGGCCCAGTCGAAGCGCTGGTCCCAGGCGTCGCGGCCGGCGTAGTTGAGCACGTGGTCGCCGTTGCCCGCGCAGAACACGATCGTGACGGGCCGATCGGCCAGCCAGTCGGCGTGGTGGTCGAAGAAGGCCGCCACGCCCGGTGCGGGGTCGTCCAGGTCGTCGAAGATCTTGGGGGTGATCCAGAGGCAGGCTTCCAGGCTCACTTGGCCTCACCGAACGCCTTGTCCATGCGGCCGAGCAGGGTCGGCACGTCGATCGTGCCGTTGAACAGCTCCTGCACGGAGGTCAGGTGCTCCTGCTGCACCTTCGGGCCGGGCCAGCCCTGGTCGGGGTAGAGGGTGGATTTTCCGTTCTTGACGGCGTCGAGCACCGGCTGCTGCAGCGCGTCGGGCTGGAAGGACGGGCTGGGCAGGGCCGGGCTGCTGCCGGACTCCTTCGCGTACAGCGCCTGGCCTTCAGGGGAGGCGAGGAACTGCAGGAACTTCCTGGCCAGGGCCGGGTTCTTGGCCTTGGCGTTGACGCCGTACACGATGCCGACCGACACCGGCAGGTAGGTGTCGTCGGCGTTGTCGGTGGCGGGGAACGGGGTCATCGAGAACGTGGTGCCCTGGGGGGCGGAGTTGAGCGCCGACTGCACGGCCGACAGCACGTGGACGGCGCCGAGCGCCTTGCCCTGGCCGAGGAGCTGCATCTGCTCGTCGTAGCCGACGCCGTTGGGGCTGTCGTTGAAGCAGCCGGAGTCGCGCAGTTGCAGGTACTTGTCCATGGCCTGCTTCCACTCCGACTTCGCGAAGCTGGCCTGGCCGTCCTTCTGCTGCTGGGTGAATCGCGGGTTCGGGCCGTAGACGAGGGAGGCGGTCAGCGCGTACGGGACGAGCTGGGTGACCCACGCGGACTTGAGGCCGAGCGCGAACGCGACGACCCCCTTGGATTTGGCGTCCTTGCAGAACTTGAGCACTTCGGGCCAGGTGGTGGGCTTGGCCAGGCCGGTCTTGGCGAGGGCCTGGTCGTTCCAGACGGCTCCGATGGCGCCGATGGTGACCGGCACGGCCACGACCTTGCCGGCGGGGTCGGTGGTGACGGCCTTGAGGTCGGCGCTCAGGCCGCCGGCCCAGCTCTCGCCCGACAGGTCCATCAGCATGCCGTCGGCGCCGAGGTCGCGCACGGCCATGGTGTTGCCGCCGCCGGGCCACATGCGGAACACGTCGGGGGCCGTCCCCGAGGACAGCTGGGTGCGCAGTTGCTGCTGGTAGGAGGCGTCGTCCTCGGTGAACGTGGTCTTGACGACGACGCCGGGGTTGGCCTTCTTGAACGCCTCCACGGCGGCCTGGGCGGGGCCCTGGCCGGCGGCGGCGAGGGTGAGCACCTGCTCGCCGGCGTCGGCGGTGGTCTGACCGCCCGAGGTCGAGCAGGCCGCCGCCGCGACCGCGAGGCAGCAGGCGGAGGCGAGCGTTGTGACGATCTTCATGACGAACTCCAAACGGGGGGTGAGGGTCAGCCTTTGAGGCCGCCGGCGAAGCCCTTGATGATGTGCTTCTGCAGCGCGAAGTAGACGACGAGGATGGGGATCACGCTGATCACCAGGCCGGCGAAGATGAGGGGCCACTGCGACACGTACTGGCTGACGAAGCCGTAGATCGCCACCGGCGCCGTCGTGTTGTCGCTGCCGCCGAGATACAGCAGCGGGGTGAAGAACTCGTTCCAGATGCCGACCGCGTTGAGGATCACGACCGTGCCGGTGACCGGCCGCAGCAGCGGGAAGACGACGGAGACGAACGAGCGCAGCGGCCCGCAGCCGTCGAGCAGCGCGGCCTCCTCGTAGTCGAGCGGCAGCTCGCGCAGGAACATCGTGTAGAGGAAGACGGAGAACGGGATCTGCTGCCCGACGTTGATCAGGATGACCGACCAGAGCGAGCCGAGCAGGCCGAGGTCGCGCATGGTGGCGTAGAGCGGGAGCAGGGCGAGCTGTCCGGGGATGAGCAGGCCGCCGATGACGAGGTAGAACGTGTACCGCGACCAGCGCCGCGTCACCCTGGCCAGCGGGTAGGCGGCCATCGACGCGAGGGCGATGATCAGCACGACGCTGACGGAGGTGATGAGGAAGCTGTTGGCCAGCGCGGCGCCGAGGCTGGCCTGGCTCCACGCCTGGGCGTAGTTGTCCAGGGTGGGCGGGAAGGCGAAGGCCAGCGCCCCGGTCTGGCTGTCCTGCGGCTTGAGCGAGACGTTGAGCAGGCCGACGAGCGGCACGAGGAAGGCCAGCGCGAGCAGGATCAGGCTCACCTCGCGCGCCAGCGTGCGCCAGGTGTATCGGGAGTGCATCAGAAGCTCTTCCTCTGCGTCAGGCGGAACTGCACGGCCGCCAGGACCGCGATGACCACGGTCATGACGACGGCCAGCGCGATCGAGAACGGGAAGTCACCGAGCGAGAACGCGCTCTTGTAGATGGCCGTCGAGATCGTCTCCGTCGCGGTGCCGGGCCCGCCGCCGGTCATGGCCATGACCTGGTCGAACTGCTTGAGCCCGCCGATGAGGCAGAGCATCACGTTGATCACTACGGCGCCGTTGAGCAGCGGCAGCACGACGCGGCGGAACTTGCTCCACGCGCCCGCCCCGTCGATCGTGGCCGCCTCCAGCACCTCGGCGGGGATGGCCTGGAGCCCGGCCAGATAGATGACCATGGAGTAGCCGGAGAACTGCCAGACGATCTCCAGGACGATGGCGTACAGGGCCGTGTCGGGGTCGCCGAGCCAGTCGTGGGCCAGCGCGCCGAGGCCGACGGCGCGCAGGGCGTCGTTCACGGCGCCGTTGGGCGACAGCAGGAAGCTCCACACGTACCCGGCGACCAGCGGCGTGAGCACCACGGGCGCGAAGAAGATCACGCGGAGCACGTAGCGGCTCTTGACCAGGCTGTTCACGCCGAGCGCGAGGAGCAGGCCGACGACGTTCTGCACGATCGTGGCGGCGGCCGCGAGGGTGAGCGTGTTGACCAGGGCGTCGAGCGCGGTGCGGTCGGAGAAGACGGCGGCGAAGTTGTCCAGGCCGACGAAGGACCAGTCGGGGCGCAGGCCGTTCCAGTCGGTGAAGGAGAACAGCGCGCCGTTGGCGCTGGGGACGACGACGATGAACAGGTAGATCGAGATCGCGGGCACGACGAACCACCAGGGCGCGCGCACCCCGACGCGGCACCGCCTGGGCGGGGCCTGTGCGGGGGGTTCGCGGAGGTCGGGTGGTGTCGTCGGCGCATGAGTGGCAGCCACGTGTGACTCCTCTCGGGGGTGACCATGGATGCACGTGGCCCTGCTGGACGGAGCGGCTCTCGCCGTGCCCTCGTCGTGGAGCCCACAGCGTCGTGAATCGATTCACGACGTTTCGGGCACATTACGGGGGCGGTCTCGGCGATGTCAATGACGTGACGGCGCTTCCGGGCGATTTCGTGAATCCATTCACGGGTCCGCTAGGCTGAGGCCCGACATCGCTCGGGAACACGTGAGTGAGGAGCCCGATGGCCGCCGGATCAGCGCCGAAGCAGTCGAAGGCCGACGTCTCCACCCCCACGGTCGCCGACGTCGCGGCCCGCGCGGGCGTCTCGCGGGCCACCGTCTCCTACACCTTCACCCAGCCGGGCCGGGTCTCCCCCGACCTGCGGCGGCGCGTCATCGAGGCCGCCGACGAGCTCGGCTACGTCGGCAACGAGGCGGCCCGCCGGCTCCGCGTGGGCCACAGCCTGGCCCTCGGGCTGCTGGTCTCCAACATCGGCAACCCCGTCTACGCCGAGCTCGCCGCCGGCGCCGAGGCGGAGGCCGCCGCCCACGGCCGCTTCATCCTCGTGGCCAACAGCGACGAGAGCCAGGAGCGCGAGCGCGCCTACCTCAGCTTCTTCGAGTCCCAGCAGGTGAGCGGCATCCTCGCGGCCCCCGTCGGCGACGTGCCCGAGGAGCTGCTCGGCATGGGCCGCAGGGGCACGCCGTTCGTCCTGGTCGGCACGGCCACGGGGCCGCACAGCTATCCGGCGATCTCCGGCGACAACGAGCGCGGCGGCCACCTCGCGGCCACGCACCTGCTCGACCAGGGGCGGCGGCGGCTGATCTTCATCGGCGGCCCGCACCCCCACGTCGACTTGCGCCTCGCGGGAGCCAAGCGGGCGGTCGAGGAGTCCGGCGAGCCCGCCTCGCTGGAGATCATCCGGGTGCAGGTGCAGACCGCGAAGGTCGGCGAGGCGGTCGCGCGCACGCTGCTGCGCCGGCCGGCCGACGGCTTCCCCGACGGCATCGTGGCCGGCAACGACCTGCTCGCGCTGGGTCTGCTGCACGGGCTGATCATGGGCGGACTGCGGGTGCCGGAGGATCTGTCCCTGGTCGGGTACGACGACATAGAGTTCGCCGACTTCGCCATCGTGCCGCTGACCACCATCCGGCACCCGTCGGCGGCGCTCGGCGCGAGTGCCGTGCGCATCCTGCTGGGGATGGAGACCGAACGCGACACGCTGGGGCGTTTCGAGCCCGAGCTGGTGATCCGCGAGACCTCCCTGCCCGGCTGATCAGGGAGTGTTGACACGGCCGCGAGGCCGCTCGTAGGCTCCGCCCCATCGCATTGTCGTGAATCGATTCACGATCATGGTAGCCACATCAGCGCAGGTCACGTCCCTCTCCGCGCTGGCACCCCCTGGAAGGCACCATCATGAGCCAGAAACGCGTCGCCGCGGTGGCCATCACCGCGGCGCTGGCGCTGACCCCCGCCACCCCCGCCGCCGCAGCCCCGCCACCGGCCCCGCTCCCCGAGGTCGCCGCCCTCGACCCCGGCACGATCGACCTCGCCGACTTCACCGGCCTCGAACAGCAGATCGCCCCCTACCTGGGCAACCTCGCCCGCCTGGCCAACAGCGTCAACGACGACAGCGCCACCGACTACGGCTTCATCACCTGCGGCTGCTGGCGCACCGGGCAGGGCCCGAGCGACGCCCGCGTCATGGAGAACGTCCTCACCCTCGCCTACTTCTACACCGCCGACCGCCCCTGGAACCCCTACCACCGCGACCCGGCCCTGCGCGGCCGACTGGAGGCGGCGCTGCGGTTCCTGCTGACCACCCAGAACGACGACGGCTCGTTCCCGCAGGGCTCCGGCGACGTGCACTCGCGGGCCGCCACCGGGTTCGCGCTGGAGCTGTACGCGATCATGCTGGACCTCCTCGACGCCGACGGCACGCTCGACCCCGCCCTGGTCACCGAGCTGACCACGGCCATGAAGGCCGCGAGCAGGTGGTTCCTGGAGGACGAGGAGGTGTGGGGGCCGCGCGGCGCCCAGTTCGCCAACCAGGTCGCCGGCGGTCTCGTCGGCATCTCCCGCCTGCTCCCCCGCTTCGGCGACGCCGCCCTGCACACCCGCTTCGAGCAGCGGCTGGCCGAGCACGAGCGGGTCTCGCAGAGCGAGGCCGGCTTCTACCGCGACGGCACGGTCGCCCACCGCTACAGCATCGAAGTCGAGTCGGAGGACCTGGCCGGCTGGGCCGACCCCGCGACCCGGCCGGTCATCGACCGGATGCAGGGCCGCTACCTGGACTGGGCCCAGTACAACCTGCTCTACGACCAGGCGCTCGACGGCTACTTCATCAACACCGCCATCGACTCCCGGCACCGCGGCTGGAACTACGCCGACGAGCTGCCCATCGGCTCCAACAACCTCTGGGGCGCGGTCATCCCGCAGGCCCGCGCCTACTCGGCCACCCGGGAGGAGACCGAGCAGCGCCGCGCCGCCTTCGCGAAGGCCGGCTGGCAGACCTCCGTCGCCCCGCTCATCGCCCCCACCTGGGCCTACCTCGACCCCGCGATCGTCAGGGACGTGGCGCTGGGCGAGGAGTACCACCCGGCGGCGGCCGAACGCCTGGCCGCCATCAAGACCCTGCGGCCCTACGCCGGCGCCCCGTACACCGAGCACCGCGCCGACTCCGTCACCGGCCAGCGGTTCGTCTTCGCCAAGCGGCCCGCGTACGCCGTCGGCCTGGGCTTCGGCAAGCACGTCACCACCCAGTACGGCTTCTGGGACAACCAGCGGTTCGGCCTCAACTACCTGTACGACCCGAAGCTCGGCGTGCTCGTCCAGGGCCAGAACGCGCCCCAGATCGGCGCCCCCCGCACCCGGCCCGTGAACGCGGAGCTGTCGTGGGGCACCGGATGGGCGGCGGCGGACGGCCTCCACTTCGACTCCTACGACCAGCCCGTGCCCGCCTTCTACCGCGACGGCGCCCCCGTGGACCCGGCGACGGCCGGCGACCTCGACGACCTGGAGATCCGGTACGCGGCGGCGGGCGGCACCAAGTCCGTGACCCTGGACGACCGGCTGCGGGTGCGCGTCGAGGCCGGCACCACGCCGTTCTTCGAGCGCATCCCCCTCGTGCTGGACGAGGACGACACCGTGCGATGGATCGGCGGCGGGCCCGTCGCCGTCGGCTCCCGCTCCGAAGCCGCGAACGTCTCCGGCGTCGTCGTCAACCGCGACGGCCGCAGCCTGGAGATCCGCTGGTCCGGCACCGGCTCGGCGGTGCTGTGGCCGTCGTCCTTCCCCGTGGCGGGCGGCAAGCGCACGCTCCAGGTGCTCGACGTCAAGGCCGAGGGCACGCTGGCGTACGACCTGCGGGTGGTGGACGACGCGTGCGCCGGCTCGGACGAGCGGGCGCACGTCTTCATCGGCGACCGCGACACCGGCGTGGCCAACCCTGACGACGGCACCGGCTGCACGGTCGCCGACCGCCTGCGCGCCGGCGACCAGTGGGACGGCCACCACACGTTCGTCACCCACGTCACCAAGACCACCGCGGCATTGGTCCGTAAGGACGTGCTGAGCCGGCGCGACGCCGCCCGCCTGGTCGCCGCCGCCGCCCGCTCCGACGTCGGCAAGAACCTCGTCACCGCCTCGCTCGGCGCGGCGGAGGCGGTGGCGGGCACGCGGGTCGAGGTGCGGCTCTCCGGCCGCACGATCCGCGAGGCGACGGTGTCGGGCCCCTGCCTGGCCGAGCCCGTCACCACCCTGGCGACCGCGCAGATCACCGTGCGGGAGACGACGCTGCCCGGCCCCTGCCCGCTCACCGTCCGCACCGTACGCACCAGCGGCACGACCGAGCTGGACACCCTCCCGCTGACCGTCGTGCCGGACGCCCAGGGTGTCGTCTTCCGCGACAGCTTCTCCGCGCCGTCGCAGGCGTGGACCGCCGTGGACGGCGCCTGGAGCGTCACCGGCGGCGTCTACCGCCAGCAGGACACGACCCGGACGGGCTGGCGCACCTACGTCAACGGCCTGACGATCGCCGATGGCGCGGTGGAGACCCGCGTCGACTTCCGCACGCTCGCGACCTCGACCGCGTTCGCCGGCGTCCAGGTGCGCACCGCCCAGCCGGGGGACGCCTACACGCAGTCCGGCTACCTCGTCTACCTGCGCCCCAACGGCTCCGTGGACATCTACAAGGCCGGCAAGGGCGTGCTCGCGACCGGTACGGGCGCGGCGGTCACCGGCCCGACGAGGCTCCGGGTCGAGCTGCGCGGCGCCGAGCTGCGGGCCTTCGTTGGCGACGAGCCGTCGCCCCGCGTCACGGTGACCGACCCGGACCCGGTCACCGGCGCGGGCTCCGTCCAGCTCGTCACGGGCCGGGCCGCGGTCGACTTCGACGACGTCCGGGTGATGAGGTGACTCAGCGCTCGCAGGCGGCCGGCCGCGACTGGGCCGCGCGGACCCGCTCGACGTCGAGCTTGTCCGTGCGGTCGAAGCGGTAGATGCCGTTCTCCTCCTGGAAGACGTCGGTGAGCTGCGTGTAGCAGTAGCCGAACATGTCGGGGTCGTCGAGCAGCACCCCGGTCAGCCCGGCGAAGCGGGCGTGGAACTCCTCCTCGTCGCGCACGCGCTGCCCGTAGCCCCAGGAGCCGACGCGGGCGGCGTCCTGCTCGGTGCCGGCCAGCTCGGGGTTCCACCAGATGCCGCCGTACTCGCTGACGAAGTACGGCTGCCCCCGGTACGGGACGGAGACGGGCCGGCCGCCGTCGGCGGTGTTGACGAACGGCTCGTCCTTGCCCAGCCCGCCCACCTGCGCGGCGAACGCCGCCGGGTCCTGCTCGTAGTTGTGCGCGTCGTAGACGTCGGTCTCGGGCACCCGGTGGCTGTAGCCGGAGGCGTCGAGGACGGGGCGGGTGGGGTCGGCCAGCTTCGTGGCCAGGAACAGGGCGCGGGTGACGTCGTCGAGCTGGGTGACCCGGTCGTCGATGGCCTGCCCCGTCTCGTTGAGCGGGCACCAGCCGATGATCGACGGGTGCGAATGGTCGCGCTCCAGGACCTCCAGCCACTGGGTGACGAACGACGCCGTGGGGTGCTGCTCCAGCCCGTCGAAGGCGCCCCAGTCGCCGAACTCGCCCCACACCAGGTAGCCGAGCCGGTCGGCGTGGTAGAGGAAACGCTCCTCGAACACCTTCTGGTGCAGGCGCGCGCCGTTGAAGCCGGCGGCCGTCGCCAGCTCGATGTCGCGCAGCAGGGCGGCGTCGGAGGGGGCGGTCATGAGGCCGTCGGGGTAGTAGCCCTGGTCGAGGACGAGCCGCTGGAAGACGGGCCGGCCGTTGATCAGCACGCGCCTGCCGTCGATGGCGATGGAGCGCAGCCCGGCGTAGCTGTCCACGGCGTCCGTGATCGCGCCGCCGGCGTCGAGCAGCTCGATCCGCACGTCGTACAGGAAGCCCTCGCCGGGCTCCCACAGGCGGACCCGGTCCGCGGGCAGCTCCAGGCGCAGGGAGGGGGCGAGGTCCACGTCGGCGCGGGCGGTCGCGGTCGCGACGGGGCCGCCGGCGTCGGAGACGGTCACGCGGACCGTGCTGCCCGGCCGGTTGGCCGACAGCGGGGTGACGACGGTGAAAGAGGACGTCGCCACCTGCGGGGTGATGCGCGGCCGGCGCAGGTGCACGTCGGGGACCGGCTCCAGCCACACCGTCTGCCAGATGCCGGTGGTGCGGGTGTAGAGGCACTCGTAGTTGCCGTAGCGGGTGGACTGCTTGCCCCGCGCCTGCGGCCCATGACGGGGGTCGCGGGCGCGTACGACGATCGTGGCGTCCTCGCCGGGGCGGGCCACGTCCGACAGGTCGGCCGTGAACGGCGAGAAGCCGCCGCGGTGGCGGGCCACCTCCACGCCGTTCACCCACACGGTGGCGTCGTGGTCGACGGCCCCGAAGTGCAGCAACGTGCGGCGGCCGGCCCACGCGGCGGGGATCGGCACCGTGCGGCGGTACCAGACCGCCTCCATGAAGTCGGTGTGCCCGAGCCCCGACAGCTCGGACTCGGGCGCGAACGGCACGGTGATCGTCCCCGCGAGGTCCCGCTCGCGCAGGCCACGCTCCAGGCCGGAGTCGGCGGCGTCGATCTCGAACTGCCACTGCCCGTTGAGGCTCAGCCAGTCGGGACGGACCATCTGGGGGCGCGGATATTCCGGACGCGGAAGGTCAAGGGCCACGGGCCTCATCGTAGGGTCAGACGAACAGCAGGACGATGATCGCAATGCCGAGCGTGAAGTCGAGCACGGCACAGAACTCGGCGAGCGACCGGGTCACCACCTGGTTCGCCCGCCAGACGATCACGTCCTGCACGGCGTGGCCGATGAGGGCCGCCGCGACCAGACACGTGCCGAGCACCGGGTCCAGCGACAGGGCGACCAGTGCCGCCGCCCCCAGGACGAGCATCAGCGGGATCTGCACGGCGGCCAGCCTGGGCCGCCGCGGCAGGTCGCTCACCAGGGCGAGCACGACGACGGTGACCGCACCCGCGACCAGCATCGTCCACAGCTCGCCGCCGAGCACCCGCACCACCGTCACCCCCACGACGGCCGCGCCGAACAGGATCCACACCGCTCCCGGCCGCCCGACGAGGGCGGTGCCGAGGTAGATGAGGGCGGCGAGGAAGACGATGAGCGCCTGGCCGCGCCCGTCCTGCTCGTCCGCGACGGAAAGGGCCATCGCCGCCAGGCCCGCCAGGGTGGGCCAGCGGTGAGCGAGAAAACCCAGCACCCGGCCCGCGGACAGGCGGTCCGCGGGGAGCCGGTCGGCGGGGATTCGGCCAGCGGGGATTCGGCCGGCGGAGAGGCCGTCACCGGCCGGGGAGGGGGAAACGTCTGCCATGCCCCGACCCTCCCCTTCCGGGCCGCCCGGCGTCCCGCTGCGCCCGCCGGGCCGTCCGGAATCCTGGGCATCCGGTCCGATCGTCACCCGATCCGGCCGGCGGCCCCGCCCTCGTGGGCCTCGACGGCGGCGAGGCCGGCCGGCCGCATGCGGCCCTGCTCGCGCAGCCGCGCCACCCGGTCGAGGTTGCGCTGCGACCAGCGGCTGCGCGGCCGGCGCGGGCTGTAACGCTGCAGGTACGTGGTGGCGTCGCGGCGGCGGGTCAGGCCGTCGATCCAGCCGTGGCACAGCGCCTCCTCCAGAGCCTGCTCGTACGTGAGGCTCGTCGGCCGCGTCGTGCCCTTCTTGGCCAGCACCACCCACGCCTCGCGCTCCGTGCCGTGGTGGCCGGCCAGCCAGCTCCGCCACGCGGCGGCGTCCTGGAAGATCATCATGACGTGCCCTTCATGGACGCGAGGATCTCCAGGTAGTGGGGGTTGTACATCAGGCCGAGGACGTTCCCCCAGGGGTCGATGACGGAGGCGGTGATGAACCCGTCGCCCCGGTCGTGGACCGGGTCGTGCTCCTTGGCGCCCATCGCCACGAGCCGCTCGACCGCCGCCGGCACGTCGTCGACGTGCCAGTGGATCATGGCGCCGGCGGGCCGGCCGATCGTGGCGGGGTCGGGCGTCATGGCCAGCGGCGTGCCGGCGTACTGACTGTGGATGACGCCGAACTCGTGCTGGTAGTCGCCGATGCGCCACTCCATGTACGCCGGGGTGTCCATGTACGGCGGGATGCCGAACAGCTCGGTGTACCAGCGCCTGGTCGCCTCGAAGTCGGGCGAGTAGAAGGCGGTGGTGCTGAGTCCTCGCAACATGTCGTGCTCCTTTCGGCGGGGTTTGTACGTTCATCATCAACCCCTAAAGTGCTCACCAATTGAGCACTTTTCCGAGCGAGTTTTCACGGCCGGAGAAACACCGTTTTCACGGCCAGAGGAACACCAGGAGAGTGAGGGCGAGGGTCAGGGCCACGAAGCCGGGCGTCCTCGGCCGGCGGGCGGCCTCCCGCCGCGACGCGACGACCAGCGCGACGATCAGGGCCAGCGCGGCGAGCAGGTGCAGGCCGTACCAGACGGCGACCGGAACCCCGCCGAGGGCGGTGCCGGCGAACAGGTCGTCCACCGCGCCGTAGCCGCCCAGCATGCCGGCCACGGCCAGGCCCAGGCCGAGCCACGCGGGCACGTACCGGAAGTGCCCGAGCATCGCCCAGACGACAGTGCCCAGCAGGAGCAGGGTGGTGGAGCTGAGGTGCAGCTGCCGGAGGAGCAGGCCGCCGCGCGCGTCGAAGCCGATCTCCAGCTCCGACTGGTAGGCGGCGCTCATGGGGACGCCGCGCAGCGGCTCGTAGCTGCCGTCATAGAGCACCTCCTCGCCGGAGGGCGTGTAGTGGAAGGCCAGGAAGGCGCCGGTCGCCAGGACGACCAGGAAGCAGTAGATGAGCATCTCCCCGACGAGCTGCCGGGCCCGCTCCACCCGCTCAGTCAAGGGTCGCGGTGAACGAGCGGCCGTAGGCCTGGTGGGTGGTGGCCCGGATCAGGGTGCCGCCCGGCACGCGGCGCACCTTCACCCCTTCGTCGGCCGTGACCGTCCTGAGGCGGGCGCCGCGCAGGACGACGGAGACGCGCTCGCGTTTCATCGTGGGATCCGACAGCGCCACCGTCGTACGCCCGCCCGACGACCGGACGATCACCGCGGCGGGCCCGTCCACGAGCAGGCGCTCGACCTCACGCGGGCCGTCGGTGAACACGTTGCAGGCCACGATCCCGAGCCCCTTGTGCCGCACGGCCTGCACGTGCCGGTCGTTGGCCAGGACGCGCACCGGGCCGCCGGCATAGGCGCGCAGGGCCCGCTCGGTGGCGTTCGGGACGAGGGCGTAGGCGAAGGCCGGCACGTCACCCCCGATCGCCGCGGTGAACACGTTCTTGGTGATGCTGGTGTCGGGGTTGCTGGTCCGCACGACCCGGCGGCTGCGGGTGACCGTCTCCAGCCCCGCCGACACCGGCTGCCTAGTCAGGAACGCGTAGCCGACGGCGGTGCCGCGGGTGCCGTTGGCGTAGCGCAGCCAGCGCGGCGCGACGGCGGCGCCCTGCCGCCAGGCCCGCCCGTCCCACTGCTCGCCGGTCAGCGCCACCGCGTCGCCGGGCGCGGCGATGCGGCTGTCCACCGTGGTCACCACGTCGCGGCCGCCCTGCCCCGAGACGCCCGCGGCCAGCACCACGATCTCGTCGTCGAACATGAACCACGACTTGGTCGCCCGCGCGTTCCGGTAGGCGACGAAGTCGTCCGGCAGGAGCCCCGCCTGCTTCGCCGTGTACGCCGCGTCGTCCGACTGGACCATGCCCGCGACGCCGTACGCGCCGAGCGTCGCCCCGCCGGAGAACGCGTTCCCGGCCCGCGGGAAGTACACGTAGGTGTTCTGGGACTCCGAGGAGGAGGTGAAGTTGAGCGGGTGCCCCGGGTTCTCGTACCAGAGGCGGCCGTACAGCTCGGGCACCGTCCGCCGCTCCTCCACCGGCGCGGTGACCCCCGCCAGCCGGTACGGCGAGACGGCCGTGTAGTAGTCGACCCCGAACACCTCCCGCTGGTCCTCGCCCGCGAGATACAGGTAGTACGCCCCATCGCCCTGGAACCACGGCATCAGGTTCTCGCCGCTCATGTACTCGTACTTGCTGATCCGCTCGGAGCTGCGCGCCAGCGCGAACGCGTAGCCGGGGCGGCGGTGCACGGTGCGGTCCATGGCGTTGAACGCGACGCACCGCGCGGGCGGGTTCAGGTCCGCGGCCGGGACGGAGGCGTCGGCACGGATGGCGGCGTAGCGGGCGATGCTCACCGGCGAGACGAACGCGGCCGTGTCCGCCGCCGGCAGGAACCTGAGGTACTTCTTCAGCGGCAGCGCGTCCTCGACGTGGTCGGCCAGGTCGGCGATGGCCTCCACGACCACGCCGATGTCGGTGTAGCCGCTGGAGGTGCGCGAGACCGCCCGGCCCTTGACGATCTCCATCATCCAGCCCTCGAAGATGAGCGGGGCGAAACCGTCGGTGACCCACCGCTGCACCACGGCCGGCAGGTCCTGCCCGCCGCTCGTCACCCCTTCCAGCATCTTCAGCGTCTGCACGACGCGGGTCAGCAGGCTGCGGCCGTACGAGCCGGTGTAGGCGACCGAATGGTGCTGGATGAACGAGCCGTCGCGGTAGTAGCCGTCGGTGTTGCCGTGCTCCAGCCGGTACGGGTCGATCGTGGCGAACACGGTGGCCTGGTCGGCGACGGCCTTGGTGACGCGGGCGTCGTCGGCGGTGAGCGCGCCCTGGAGGATGCGGTTGGCGGTGATGTCGGCCAGGTTCGCCCCCGTGTGGAAGCGGGAGTCGAGGTCGACGTCGCCGTTCTTGCCGTTGCGCAGGTAGGCGTCCATGGAGGCGATGTAGGTGGCCGTCAGGTCACCGCGTAACTCCTCGGGCAGCAGCACGAGCGTCCGGCTCACGTGCGTGGGGATGCCGATCTCCCAGTTGTGCCAGTTGCCGTAGTAGCCGGCCGCCTGGTCGCCGAAGTACCGCTCGTGCAGCCACCGCAGGCCGTCGGCGACCCGCTGCCGCGCGGCGGCGTCACCGTCGAGCGCGCTGCCGGGTGCCCGCGTGGCCAGCGCGATCTCGTACAGGTACTGGTAGGCCAGCCGGAGGTTGACGTCGTCGGTGCCCAGCGCCAGCCCGGCGAACAACTCCCCGCTGCCCGCCTGCGTCATGGCGGTCAGCCGCTGCCTGGCCGTGCTGACGATGGCGGCGAGCTTGCCCGCCACCTCGGGACGGGCGTTGACGTCGGGGGTGCCGGCGAAGATCGCGACAGTGTTGGCGAGCAGCCGCGCGTGATCGATCGCGGCGGCCCGCGCGGGGGAAGCGGCGACGGCGGCGAGCAGGCCGGCTCCGGGGATCAGGGAGAGAGCCTGGCGGCGGGACAGGTGCGGCACGGCGAGCTCCAGGCCGTTCGGAGGATACGCTGGAGCTCACCGTACATGATCTTCAGGAGCCTTCACAGGCCCTCATCGCGACAGGTAGAGGGTCTTCCACGTGCCCGCGTACAAGCAGGTGAGCGACGGCTTGGCGGCCTCGGCCTCCGAGCACACCTTCAGCTCCACCTGGTGGACGTCCCGATACTTGAAGCGGAACGGCTTCGGGGTGCCGTAGGAGCAGTCGCGGGCCCAGCGCTCCTTGTTCGGCAGGTTGCTCCCCGACCGGTACGTGATGCGGAAGACCGCCCAGCCGCAGCTCGCGCCGCGGGTCCTGTCCTCCACCTTGCCCGAGATGCTCACGACGTCGGCGGTGGGCAGGTCCGCGTGGTCCTCGCCCGTGGCGGTCAGGGTGCCGCTGGCCTTGGCCGCCTTGCCGGGCGCGTGGTACGGGCCCCACGCGCCGCTCGCCGCGCCGGCGGCCTGGGCGGTGAGGGCGAGGGTGGCGGTGGCGGCGAGGGTGAGGGCGGCGAGGGTACGGGTGATCGCCATCGGGACCGTCCTTTCGAAGGGGGATGCCCTCACTGTGCGGTCGCCCGATTTCAGCGGACTTGCTCCCGCTTTCAACCTTCTTGCCCGTCATCGAAAGCGGTCAGGATCGCCGATCCGCGCCACGGCGGAGCCGGACCGCAGCGCGGCGAAGCCGGACCGCAGCACGGCGGGGCCGGACGGCCGAGCATAGGCTGGACACGTCCGGACATAGGCCCATGCAGCGACCGACGAGAGGTGCGGCACATGGCCGACGCGACCCCCGACGCGACCCCCGACCCGGCTCCCGACCACCCTGCCCAACCCACCCAGCCTGCCCAGCCAGCCCAGCCCGAGCAGCCTTCCCGCCCACCCCGGCAGTTCCGCTCCAGCCGCGGCCGTCGCGTGGGCGACGCCGTCATCAGCGTGTTCATCCGCGCCGGCCTGGTGCCGCACTCCTACCTGCTGACCACCCGGGGCCGTAAGAGCGGGCTCCCGCGCGTCAACCCGGTGACCGTCGTCGAGCACGCCGGCAAGCGGTGGCTGGTCGCCCCCTACGGGGTCGTCTCGTGGGTGCACAACGTCCGCGCGGACGGGCACGTGAGCCTGCGCCGCCGCTTCGAGACCCGGGCCTACACCGTACGGGAGGCAACTCCGCAGGAGGCCGGGCCCGTGCTCAAGCGCTACGTCGCCATCGCGACCCCGACCCGCCCGTACTTCCTGGCCACCCCTGACTCTCCCGTGGAGGACTTCGTCGCCGAGGCCGACCACCACCCGGTCTTCGAGCTCATCCCCGCGAACTGAGCCCTACGGAGGCCAGCCTCGCGATCTGAGGCCCTACGGAGCCCAGCCTCGCGGCCCAAGGTTCACGGCTCCTCCCCCGCCACGACGGCCAGCAGCACGTCGGCGTGGCACTCCTGGTCGGGCTTGCACCAGCAGGCCAGATCCCGGCCCGCCAGCTCCTGCCGGGCCCGCTCGACCAGCTCCGGATGCTCGCGCAGGTGCGCGCGGTACAGCTCGATCACCTCGGACCGCTCGTGCACCCGCCCGCCGCACGTCCGGCAGCCCTTGCCGCCCACGCTGTGCGGGCTGTTGTACGGGCTCGCCTTCAGCCCCGGCGCCGCCCTGCCGACGTACGTCGCGCCCTCGGGCACGTGCCCGTGGTACCTGTCGCCCTCGACCTTGACCCGCTGTGCCACCGTGGCCTCCTCAGACGACGGCTCCCAGCCGCCGTACCGCCTGATAGTACGAGCGGGCCAGCCGGTCGCACGCGGTCCTGCGGATCTGCGCGTACGTGGCGCACACCTCGCTCATGTCGAACAGGAAGGCCCGGTCGACGTGCTCCTTGTTGGCCGGGAAGCGGCCCACCGCCTTGTAGTTGCGGTACCCGAAGTCGTGCCGCACGCACGGCGTGGTGAAGTCGAAGCCGAGCGGCTTGTCGGGGCTGCCCGAGCACAGGTCGGTCGACCAGTCGAAGGCGTAGGGCGCCCAGGACGACCGGTCGTCCCGTGCGTGCCGCCAGGCGGCGGCGCTGCGGGCGGTGGGCTGGGTGAGCGCAGAAAGCGCGGCGAGTTTCTGCTGCAACGTCACGGCCGGGGCCGGGGACGCGGCGATCAGGGCGAGGGCGGCGAGCGATGATACGACCATGAGAGCCTGCTTCGTGATGCCAGGAACCTGTCATGGGTAGCTTCGCGTGACCGCCCCGTCGTCCAGGCGGGATGCCGGGCAACGCCGGTTCAAGAATT
>NZ_JAATEP010000056.1:0-77652 GCF_012034275.1 Nonomuraea composti
TCAGCCGTTCAAGTCTCTGTCAAATTGACCGGACTCGCTCGACCTGCGGGAATTAATCCCTGCCCCCTTTCGGAGACAACCCCTCTAACTTACCAGCCCGTCCGAAGTGGTCCGAACCATCGCCGGACGACCCTGAAGGTAGTGGGATTCGCCGGGCTTCTCCGGGTCTCTGTGAGCCCCTGGATCGCCCTGCGGGAAGAAACTCTAGCAGCCTGGCGCACCCACTCAGGCCCACTCAGGTAATCAGGAGGTTCTTCCCTCCCCACCTGACCCTCAAACCTCGCCTGCGCCTCCACGGATCGACAGCCAGAGGCAAGCCGTCGGCAAGTCATCCGCAATCGTCCCTCGATACGAAGTACGTACGAGCAGTCTGCGCTCACGGAGGTGGCCGACATGACACGGTCGGAGTTCGACGACATTCGCGCGTTCCTCGCCGACGAGGCGACGCACGCTGAAGACCTGCTTCGAGTCGCCAGGACTCTGATCGACGACCTGGAACACGCTCGCACGCGTGAGGCCGTCCTGCGTACCCACTACCTGCGCCTGCTGACGGCGGCGCGCGCCACGGTCGCGGCCGAGATGGCGGACCTGCCTGACCCCCTGGCGTTCCTCAGGCAGGAGCTGGCCGAGCGCGGGCAGCTGCCCGAGGACGGCGAGGCCGTGCAGCGGATCCTGTCCGATGCGCGCACGGCGGCCGCGTTGCTGGCCTGCTTGGAAGCGACGCCGAAGCCGCGTCCACGGGAGATGCGCCTGCGGCGCTGCGTCGGCACCGCCCGCCGGCTCCCCCGCTGAGCCGCCCTCCGGCGCCTCATCGATCGGCCCGCACGGCCCGACGCCGCGAACAAGCGGGACAAAGTTTCCGCACGCTGACGTCGCGACAACTTCGGGCATACCCACCCTTGGCGGGCCGCCTGCAAGACTCCGCATATGTGGCAGCGGGGGATGAACTGGACGGCAATCGTCGTGGTCGGGATATTCGGCGTGATGTGGGTCGGCATAGTGATTTATGCCGACCAGGGCTCACCGCTCTGGATGCGCATCGTCCAGGTCATCTTCGGCCTGTTCCTGCTCGCCTGGTCGGTACGCAAAGCGGTCACCCTGCTCGGCAAGGCATGAACCGCCGCCCCTAAGGCTGGAACCGGTACCCCATCCCCGGCTCGGTCAGCAAATGCACCGGTTGTGCCGGATCCCGTTCGAGCTTGCGCCGTAGCTGGGCCATGTACTGGCGCAGGTAGTGCGTCTCCTTCAGGTAGGCATCGCCCCAGACCTCGGTCAGAAGCTGGCGCTGGCTGATCAGCTTGCCGGGGTTGCGCAGCAGGATCTCCAGGAAGTGCCACTCGGTGGGCGTCAGGCGTACCCCGCCGGAGATCGTCTTGCTGCCGAGGTCGACGACGTGCTCGCCCACCTGCACCGTCGCGCTCTCCTCGCCGTGCTGCCCCGTGCGGCGGGTCACCGCGCGCACGCGCGCGAGCAGCTCGTCGATGCTGAACGGCTTGGTCACGTAGTCGTCGGCGCCGGCGTCGAGCGCGTCCACCTTGTCGGTGCTGTCGGCCCGGCCGGACAGCACGATGATCGGGATCGAGGTCCAGCCGCGCAGCCCCTGGATGACCTCCACCCCGTCGAGGTCGGGCAGCCCCAGGTCGAGGATGACGAGGTCGGGGTGCCAGTCGGCGGCCTGGCGCAGCGCCGTGCCGCCGTCGGGGGCGACCGCGACCTCGTACTGGCGCGCCGCGAGGTTGACCCGCAGGGCGCGCAGGATCTGGGGCTCGTCGTCCACCACGAGCACGCGGGTCACGTGGCCCGCCGCAGCGAGACGGTCATGGTGAGTCCTCCTCCGGGCGTGTCCTCAGGGACGAGCGTGCCGCCCATCGCCTCGGTCAGCCCGCGCGAGAGCGCCAGGCCGAGCCCGACCCCCGTGTGGTTGTCGCGATCCCCGAGCCGCTGGAACGGCAGGAACACCCTTTCATGTGCTTCGGGCGGAATGCCGGGGCCCCTGTCGATGACGCGGATCTCGACGCGGTCGCCGTGCCAGCTCGCCCTGACGCGAACGGGACGGCCGGCCGGGCTGTGGCGGACGGCGTTGGCGACGAGGTTGACGAGCACCCGCTCCAGGAGCGCGGGGTCGGCCATGACCTCGGGCGTGCCGGGCGGGATCTCGGTCACGAGGCGGCCGGGCGGCGGGCCGAGGTCGTCCACGGCGTGCGGGAGGACGTCCTCGATCGCCACGGGTTCGAGCGTGACGCCGAGGACGCCGGCCTGGAGGCGGCTCATGTCGAGCAGGTTCGACACCAGCCGGCTCAGCTTGATCAGCGATTCGTCGGCGGTGGCGAGCAGCTCGGCGCGGTCCTCGTCCGACCAGGTGACGTCGGTGCTGCGCAGGCTCTCCACCGCCGCTCTGGCGGAGGCGAGCGGGGTGCGCAGGTCGTGGCCCACGGCGGCGAGCAGCGCCGTCCGCATGCGGTCGGCCTCGGCCAGCGGCCCGGCGCGGTCGGCGGCCTCCCGCAGCCGCTGTTGCCGCAGCGCGACCGCCGCCTCCGCCGCGAACGCCTCCAGCACCCGCCGGTCGCTCGCCTCCAGCGGGCGCCCGCGCGCGGCGAGCACCAGCCGGTCGTCGATCACCACGTCGTGGTCGGCCGTGCCGGGGCTCGTGGCGGGCATTCCCCCCGAAGTCGCCACGACCCGCCAATCGCCGGACGATCCCGCTTCGCCCGGGTCCCGTTCAAGCTCCGGGCCCCGTTCAAGCTCCGGGCCTCCTTCTGGTTCCGGGCCCCGTTCGGGCTCCGAGCCCCGTTCGCGCTCCGTGCCTCGTTCGAGCAGGGTCACCGCGGACAGCCCGAACGTCTCGCGCATGCGCGCCAGCAGCGACGGCAGCGCCGACTCGCCGCGCAGCACGTGGCCCGCCAGCGTGGACAGCACCTCGGCGTCGGCCCGCGACCGCGCCGCCTCCCTGCTGCGCCGGGCCGCCAGGTCGACGACCGTGCTCACCATGGCCGCCACCAGCACGAAGATGGCCAGCGCGAGCACGTTCTCCGGCTCGGCGATCGTCAGGGTGTGCAGCGGCGGCGTGAAGAACCAGTTGAGCAGCCCGAAGCCGAGCACCGCCGCCGTCAGCGCCGGCCACATGCCGCCCGTCAGCGCGACCGCCACGACGAGCAGCAGGAAGAGCAGGATCTCGCTGGGCAGCGTCAGGCCCGCCGGCCGGACGGCGGCCGTGAGCAGCGGCATCCCGAGCAGCGCCAGCGCCCAGCCGGACAGCCGGCGCCGGCGCGTCAGCGCGGCTCCCGACCGCGCCCGGTCGCGGCCCTTCGCGATCGCCTCGTGCGGCACGATGTGCACGTCGATCGCGCCCGCGAGCGCGGCCGTGGTCACCCCCACGCCTCGCGTCAGGGGCCGGCGTCTGCGGGAGGCGCCGAGCACGAGCTGGGTGGCGTTCGCGCCGCGGGCGAACTCGAGCAGCGCCCGCGGCACGTCGTGCCCGACCACCTGGTGGTACGTCCCGCCCAGGCCCTCGACGAGGGCGCGCTGGCGTACCAGATGGGCCGGGTCTCCCTTGGTGGTCAGGCCGTCGGCGCTGGTGATGTGCACGGCGAGCAGGTCGGCGCCCTTGCCTCGGGCCGCGATGCGCGCGGCCCGCCGGACGAGCGTGTCGCCCTCGGGACCGCCCGTGAGCGCGACGACCACGCGCTCGCGCGCCTCCCACGTGCCGGCGATGGCGTGGTCGCTGCGGTAGCGGCCGAGCTGTTCGTCCACCTTGTCCGCCACCCAGAGCAGGGCGAGCTCCCGCAGAGCGGTCAGGTTGCCGACGCGGAAGTAGTTGGCGAGCGCGGCGTCGACGCGTTCGGGCAGGTAGACGTTGCCGTGCGCCAGCCGGCGGCGCAGCGCCTCGGGCGCCATGTCGACCAGCTCGATCTGGTCGGCCCGGCGCACCACCTCGTCGGGCACGGTCTCGCGCTGCGGCACCCCCGTGATCCGTTCGACGACGTCGTTCAGCGATTCGAGGTGCTGGATGTTGACGGTGGAGACGACGTCGATGCCGGCGTCGAGGATCTCCTCGACGTCCTGCCAGCGCTTGGCGTTGCGGGAGCCGGGGACGTTCGTGTGGGCGAGCTCGTCGATGAGGGCGAGCGCGGGTGCGCGCGCGATGACGGCGTCGGGGTCGAGCTCGGTGAACGTCGTGCCGCGGTACGTCATGCCGCGCCGCGGCACGATCTCCAGCCCGTCGAGGAGGGCGGCGGTGCGGGCGCGGCCGTGGGTCTCGACGAAGCCTACGACCACGTCCTTGCCGCGCTCGCGGGCGCGGCGCGCCTCGCTCAGCATGGCGTACGTCTTGCCCACCCCGGGCGCCGCACCGAGGTAGACGCGCAGCCGCCCTCTCATTCCTCCAGGTTACGGCTGGTACGGCGGCGCGACCCCCCACCCCCAGCGCGGCACCGGGGCCTCCTGCGGCGGCGTGGCTCCCGGCTGCGAGTTGTGCACGGCCAGCCTGGTGCCCCATTCGATGTAGCTGACGAACGCGGCCCGGAACTCGGGGTCGTCGGGCAGCCCCGCCTCATCGGCGGCGTCCATGAGCAGGCTCACCCACCGGCGGCGCTGCGGCTCGGTGATCGCCTTGCCGAGGTGGTGGCGGAGCATGTTGGGGTAGCCGCCGCGTTCGGTCGTGTAGCGGTCGGGGCCGCCGAAGACCTCGCTCAGCCACATCGCGACGTGCCGGGGGTGATCCGGGTCCATGTGCGCGAACAGCGGCCCGATCAGGTCGTCCTTGACGACGCTGCGGTAGAACACCTCGGTCAGCCGCTGGAAAGCCTCGGTGCCGCCCGCCCACTCGTACAGCGTCGGCACTGCCTGATCCGTCATGTAATCATGTAATCAGCCGCCACCAGGGGCCGACAAGCCCGATGACATACGAAAAAGTCCCCGGCCGCCGGATGAACCGGCGACCGGGGACTTTCCTTGGTAGCGGGGACAGGATTTGAACCTGCGACCTCTGGGTTATGAGCCCAGCGAGCTACCGAACTGCTCCACCCCGCGTCGGTGTGTCAGTACTTACTATACAGGCTGTCGAGCAGTGCGCGAACCAGTCATCCACCCACCACAAGCGAAAGCCCGGGTCTCCATTTCCGGATTCCCGGGCCTCTACCTGGTAGCGGGGGCAGGATTTGAACCTGCGACCTCTGGGTTATGAGCCCAGCGAGCTACCGAACTGCTCCACCCCGCGTCGCTTGTGCCTTTGTAGGCTACCGGTCGGCGCGGGGCGAGCGCAAATCGAAGGCGTCAAGAGGTCGTGCTCGTAGGCGATGGCGACGCCGACGGTGACGCCGACGATGACGCTGAGGGCGATGCCGACGGCGAAGCGCTGGGCGAGGCGGACGGTGACGGCGTCGCAGCCGGCTGCTGCGCGTTCGCCCCCTCCAGCGCCTGCAGCGCCTCCTCCAGCCGCTTCTGGGCGTCGCCGTAGGCGTCCCAGTCGGGCGGACTGGCCTGCAGCGCCTTCTGCGCGTCCGCGTAGGCCTTCTTGGCGTTGGAGATCGCCGTGTTGAGGGCCGAGTTGGACGTGTTCGGCTGGGCCTGTTGCTGATCGCTCGGTTGTTGCTGCTGTTGCTCGCCGCCGAAGACCTCGGCGAGCGCCTCCTCCAGCGTGCGGGCCACACCGATCTTGCTGCCGAACGACACCAGGACCCGCTGCAGGATCGGGTACGGCTCCTGCCCGCCGCCCGCGGTCACCTGGATGTAGACCGGCTCGATGTAGACCAGGCCGCCCGCGTACGGGAGCGTGAGCAGGTTTCCGTAACGGACCGACGAGGCGCCCACGCCCAGCAGGTTCAGCTCACCGGCGAAGCGGCTCTGGAACGCGTTCTGGGCCTGACCGGGGCCGGGGATGGGAGTGGCGGACGGCGGCATCCGCAGGATGCGCATCCGGCCGTACTCGGGCCCGGCCGTCGAGTTGACCGCCATGAACGCCGCCAGGTTCGGGCCCTGCCGGGGCACGAACGTCGTGGTCAGCGAGAACGCCGGCGTGTTGGTGCCCGGCATCGTGGTGGTCAGGTAGTAGGGCGGCTGCTTGATGTTCTTGTCGCCCTGGGTCGGGTCGCCGGGGACGTTCCAGACGTCCTGGCCGCCGTAGAAGGCGCCCGGGTCGGTGATGTGGTAGCGCGACAGCGTGAAGCGCTGCACCTTGAACAGGTCTTCCGGGTAGCGCACGTGCTGGCGCAGGTCGGCGCTCATCTCGGAGGCCGGGCTGATGACGCCCGGGAAGGCGCTGCTCCAGGTCTTGAGCAGCGGGTCGTTGGCGTCCCACGCGTACAGCTTGACCGTGCCGTCGTAGGCGTCGACCGTGGCCTTGACGCTGTTGCGGATGTAGTTGATCTTGTCACTCGGCTGCTGCGCGATGACGCGGCGGTCGGTGGAGGTGTCGCGCGTCATGTCGCCGAGACTCTGGCTCTGCGCGTACGGGTAGTCGTTCGACGTCGTGTACCCGTCGACGATCCACTGGATCCGGCCGTCGACGATGGCCGGGTAGGGGTTGCCGTCGAGCGTGAGGAACGGCGCGACCTTCTCGACCCGGTCACGCGGGTTGCGCACGTACAGGATCTTGGAGGCGTCGTTGATGTCGCCCGACAGGACGATGTTCGCCTCGCTGTACTTGGCCGCGTACAGGAGCCGGTTGAAGAACGAGCCGACGGGCACGCCGCCCTTGCCGGTGTAGGTGGTGTTCTTCTGGCCCGTGCCGCCGGTCTCCGGGTAGTCGAGCTCCTGCGGGTTGTTGGGGTCGCCGCCCGCGATCACGTACTCGGAGGCCGACTCGTTCTCGCCGAAGTAGATGCGCGATTCCTTCAGCTTGGTGCTGTCGACCAGCGGGCCGGTGACCGGCATGTCCTTGGCGTCGTAGGCGGGCAGGCCGCTGGAGTCGACCTGGTTGCCCGGCGCGGCGACGAAGCCGTAGCCGTGGGTGTACTTCAGGACGCGGTTGATCCAGTTGTTCTGCTCGGTGGGCGGCCCGGTCAGCTCGCGCACGCCGACGATGTGGTCGACGGGCTTGCCGGAGCTGTCGGGGTAGCGGTCGACGTCGAGCGGGTCGGCGAAGCTGTAGAAGCCCCTGATGCGCTGCGTCTGCTCGTAGGTCGAGCCGAGCAGCGCCGGGTCGAGCAGGCGCACGCCGGAGACGGAGGTGTCGCCGTTGGCCTGCACCTTGGCCGGGTCGGCCTGCGCGTTGTAGGTCTCGACCTCGACCTTGTCGATGTTGTACGCCTCGCGCGTGGCCTGGATGTTGCGCTGGATGTAGGCCGACTCCTTGCCCTGCTGGTTGGGCTTGACCTGGAACTGCTCGACGAGCGCCGGGTAGACGCCGCCGATCAGGATGGCCGAGAGCACGAGCAGGCCGAAGGAGACGCCGGGCAGCATGCCGCCGGGGCGGAACACGCCGGCGAAGAACAGCGCGGCGCAGATCAGCGCGATGATCGCGAGGATGGTCTTGGCCGGCAGGACGGCGTTGACGTCGGTGTAGGAGGCGCCGTGCACGTAGCCGCGGTCGGAGAAGACCAGGCCGAACCGGTCGACCCAGTAGGCGATGGCCTTGAGCAGCACGAAGATGCCCAGCAGGACCGACAGGTGGATGCGGGCCGCCTTGGAGGCGTGCACGCCGGGCGACTGCAGCCGGAAGCCGCCGTACAGGTAGTGGGTGATCGCCGCCAGGACGATCGAGATGATCACGGCGGTGAACAGGAAGTTCAGCACCATCCGGATGAACGGATAGTCGAACATGAAGAACGAGATGTCCATCCCGAACAACTTGTCCGTCTTGCCGAACGAGGCGCCGTTGCTGAACTCGAGCCACGTCTTCCACTGGCCCGCGAAGGAGGAGCCGGAGAAGATGGCGAGCAGCCCCATGCCGACAATGAAGATCAGCTTGCGGTGGGGGTCGAGCGCCATGCGATAGCGGTCGGCTCCGCTGCCACCACCGAAGATCGCCGGCCCGAACATGGGCCGCGTCTTGAACGCCAGCAACATGTTGCCGCCGGCGATGCCGACCATCAGCAGCGCTCCGACCACGAACAGCACGATCTGGGTCAGCACCATGCCGCTGAAGACCGCGGTGAAGCCGGTCGAGTCGTACCACAGATAATCGGTATAAATGCCGGAAAATAGGAAGAACAGCGCCACGATCGCCACGAGAGCGATCGCCACAGGCAGAAGCAGTCGCGGTCGGCGGGGCAAGCGCATCGCCCTACCGGCTCCTGGGGTCCGGAAGCTCAAGGCCAACCCCTCGTCGTAATGAAAAACGGTCCGTGTCTGGCAACCTACACCGCTGTGCCAGCCGTACGGCTAACGCACGACGATCGCCAGAAGTTTCATCCGGCCTCGCACGAGGGCACTTCGCCCTTGCCCGTGCGCAGCGCGTCGAGCGCGAGCACCGCCTGGTGCAGCGTGTCGGCCCTGACCAGCCGCAGGCCGTCGGGGACGGCGTTGAGCGCCTCCGCGCAGTTGCCCGGCGGGGTCAGGAAGACGGTGGCGCCGGAGTCTTTGGCACCGATCATCTTCTGCGCGATGCCGCCGATCGCGCCCACCTCGCCCGTCGGCTGGATGGTGCCGGTGCCGGCGATCTTCTTGCCGCCGGTCAGCTCGCCCGGCGTCAGCTTGTCGAGTATGCCGAGGGAGAACATCAGCCCCGCGCTGGGCCCGCCGACGTCGCCGACGTTGATGTCGACGTCGAACGGGAACTTGAACTTGGGGCCCATGGTCAGGCCGACGATCGTCTGCCCCTTGGGGCCGGCCACGGTCTGCAGGGTGACGTCGAGCTTCTTGCCGCCGCGCACGATGCCGAGCACGACGCTCTCGCCCGGCTTGTGCGCCTTGACCGCCTGCTGGACGGCGTCGGAATCCTTCGTCGGCTTGCCGTCGACGGCGGTGATCTCGTCGTCCTTCTGCACTTTGCCGTCGGCGGGCTTGCCCTTCTCCGTGGACAGCACCCCCACGCCCACCGAGTAGGGGATCTTCAGCTCGGTCAGCGCGGCGGCGGTCGCGGAGTCCTGGGAGTTCGACATCTCGACGACGTTCTCCTCCTCGACCTCCTCCGCGTCGCGGCCGGGAGCGAAGATCGTCTCCTGCGGCACCACCGCCACCGTCGGGTCGAGCCAGCCGCGCAGCGCGGTCAGCAGGTCGATCTGGGCGGCCGGGCCGCCCTGGTAGGCCACCGTCACCAGATTCAGCGCGCCGCTGGTCGGGTAGGTCTGCCTGCCCTTGATGGAGATCACGGGCTTCTTGTCGACCTCGCCGATCGTGTTCTCCGTGGGGCCCGGGCTCAGCACGACGTACGGGACCGGGCGGAACGCGCCGATCACCCCGAGCGCGAGCACGAGGAAACCCGCGATCAGCAGGGTCAGGGCGCGTCGTGACATGTCGATGAGCTTATTCGCCGGCGCCGACCCACTCGGTCTCGCCGTCGGCGAACACCTGGTGCTTCCAGATGGGGACCTGCGCCTTGAGATCGTCGATCAGGCGGCGGGCCGCCTCGAACGCCTCACCCCTGTGCGGCGCGGCCACGGCGACGACCACGGCGATGTCGCCCAGCTCCAGCTCGCCCACCCGGTGCACGGCGGCGACCGCCGTGACGGGGAAGTCGGCGGCCACCTTCTCGGCGACCCGGCGCAGCTCGGCCTCCGCCGAGGGGTGGGCCGAGTAGGAGAGCCTGGTCACCGGCTTCCCATGGTCTTGCTCACGGACGGTGCCCACGAAGAACGCGGTGCCGCCCGCGGCGTGATCGGCCACGGCTGCCAGCACCTCGTCGACCGAGAGCGAGGTGTCGCGAATGCCGAGCAAGCGGATGACGTCCACGGGAAAGACTCTAACCGTTCATCCGCGCCGCTTCTTACGTACCTGACGGACGATCGCGGCGGTGCCGATCACGGCCACCGTGGCGCCGGCGGCGGTGAGCGTGGCCTCCTTGACGGGCAGGCGCCTGCCGACCACCGTCGTACGGTTCGCCCGCAGCTCCAGGAGCTGCTCGAAGGCGGCCTCGTTCGTCCACGACGGCTTCCAGCCGGCCTCGCGCAGCGCCGCGCAGTCGACCACCCACGGGTAGACGACATAGTGCAGATCGGTCGCGGGGGCCGGGGTGATGCCGAGGCGGTGCAGGCGCTGCGCCGTGCCGAACGTCAGGCCCGCCGGGAGCTCCAGGCTCCGGATGCCGGACAGCTCCTCGACCTGCTCCTGCTCCAGCCAGCCGTCGCAGCCGACCGCCACCACGCCGCTGACCAGGCCGCGCGCCGCCAGCTCCAGCGCCGAGACCAGGTCGTCGATGTGGCAGAACTGCCAGTGCGGGCTGCAGCCCTTGACGGTGAGCAGCCTCGGCGACTCGAAGTGGCGGGTGATCACCGTGTCGACGCCGGGGCCGACGACGGCCGCCGGGCGCAGCACGGTCACCTCCAGGCCGGGGTGGCTGCGCAGCGAGCGGCGTACCAGGGACTCGATCTCCAGGAAGTCGCCCACGACGCCCGTGTCGGGCTCGGCCGCCACCGGGGCGTCCTCCGGCAGCGGCACCTCGTTGTCGGGCGCGGCGCCGTACACCATCGCGCTCGTGACCAGCACCACCCGCCGCACGCGCGCGGCGGCGCAGGCCGTCAGCACCGTCTGGGCGGCGCGCAGGTTGTACGCCCGCCGCTCGGCCGGGTCGGAGTCGACGGCGTAGTCACCGGCCAGATGGACCAGGACGTCGATGTCGGAGATCCGGTTCGCCAAGAGCGGATCTCGTACGTCGATCACTCTCCACGTGGCTTCCTGGACGTCGCCGCGTTCTTCGTCGATGGCCACCACTCTGCGGAAATCCGCGGAGGTCACGAGTTTCGCGAGCACTTCCCGGCCCAGGCCGGAGGCCGCACCCGTGACGGCGACGACGGGTTGACGCGGGCGTTTCGAGGTAGGCACCAGGTCCTCACTTTGCACTGATCCGCCGTCGGACGACTAACGTGGCGGATGTGGATTCCTCCTCCATCCTGCATGAGGTAGACCGGTGACTGACCTGCCAGGTCGCGAAAACGACCCTAACGAGAACCCGTTCGCCATGTTCGGCAACCCCGAGCAGATGGCCCAGGCCATGCGCCAGTTCGCCGACATGTTGTCGGCGCCGCAGGGCTCCGGCCCCGTCAACTGGGACATGGCGAAGAACATCGCCAGGCACGCCGTGGTCGCCGAGGGCGACCCCAGTGTCATGGAAGGCGAGCGCCGCCAGATCGTCGACGCGCTCAGCCTGGCCGACCTGTGGCTCAACGAGGCGACGACGCTGCCCAGCGGCGTGTCGGCCCCGCAGGCCTGGAGCCGCTCGGAGTGGATCGAGAACACGATCCCGATTTGGCGAAAGCTTTGCGAGCCGATCGCGGAGCGCATGGTCGACACCATGGGCGGCGCGCTCGGCGGCTCGGGGCTGCCCCCCGAGGCCCAGCAGATGGCCGGGCCGCTGATGGGCATGCTGAAGCAGATGGGCGGCATGATGGTCGGCCAGCAGATCGGGCAGGCGCTCGGCTCGCTGGCCCGCGAGGTCATCGGCACGACCGACATCGGGCTGCCCCTGTCCGACACGGCCGCGCTGCTGCCCGGCGGCATCGCCCACTTCAGCGACGGCCTGGAGATCCCGGCCGACGAGATCAGGCTCTATCTCGCGCTGCGCGAGGCCGCGCACCACCGGCTGTTCCAGCACGTGCCGTGGCTGCGCTCGCACCTGCTGGGCGCCGTCGAAGAGTACGCCAAGGGCATCACGGTCGACACGTCCGCGCTCGAAGAGCAGATCCGCGGGCTCGACATCAACAACCCCCAGGCCATCCAAGAGGCGCTGAGCGGGGGAAACCTGCTCAAGCCCGAGGAGACCGAGCGGCAGAAGGCCGCGCTGGCGCGGCTGGAGACGATGCTCGCCCTGGTCGAGGGGTGGGTCGCCACCGTGGTCGACCAGGCCGCGCAGGGCAAGCTGCCCTCCGCCGTCGCGCTGGGCGAGACCGTACGCCGGCGGCGGGCCACCGGCGGGCCGGCCGAGCTCACGTTCGGCACCCTGGTCGGGCTGGAGCTGCGGCCCAGGCGGCTGCGCGAGGCCGCCGCCCTGTGGCAGGCGCTGCAGAACGAGCGCGGGCTCGACGGGCGCGACGCGCTGTGGGGCCACCCCGACCTGATGCCGACGGCCGACGACCTCGACGACCCCGACGCGTTCCTCCGCGGCGACGCGACCTGGGACATCTCCCAGCTCGACGAAGGCCCCGACGACAAGGGCGACGAAGGTTGAGCCTGCTGCACGACGACGCGGTGGAGGTGCTGTCCTCCTGGACGGCGCCGACTCCTGAGGAAGAGGCGCTGCGCGTCGAGTTCCTGGAGCACCTGCGCACGCACGACGACGCCATGCTGCGCGAATGCGTGCCCGGGCATCTGACGGCGACCACGGCGGTGCTGTCGCACGACGGCTCCAAGGTGCTGCTCACGCTGCACCCCAAGGCCAAGATGTGGCTGCCGATGGGGGGTCATTGCGAGATCTCCGACACGTCACTCGCGGCGGCCGCGCTGCGCGAGGCGTGGGAGGAGTCGGGGATCTCCGGCCTGGAGCTGCTGCCGGGGCCGCTCGCCGTGGACAAGCACGTCGTGTGGTGCCATCCGCCCCGCAGCTGGCACCTCGATGTCGAGTACGCCGCCGTGGCGCCGGCCGGGGCCGAGGCCGTGATGAGCGAGGAGTCGCTCGACCTGCGCTGGTTCCCCGTCGACGAGATCCCCGAGCTGTCCGACGAGGCGACACGGAGATTGGCCGCACGCGGACAAGCGGCGCTCGGCTCGGGCTCGCGCATGCTTGGCTAGAGTCTTTTGTGTCGTTCCAAAAGGGGGCTGCGTGGAGACTTCTGCCGTCGGCGGCACGATCGTGACACCCGTACGCAAACGCAGGAAGTTCCCCGCAACGGCGCTGACCTGGGCCGCGGTGACCCCGTTCGCCGCCTGGGCGGTGGTCAGGGTCGCCGGGCTGGAGCGCGGGTCGCTGCCCACGCAGCTCATGACGGCCACCCCGTACGCTGCGGCGGGCTCGCTCATCCCCCTGCTGATCGCCGCGGTCGGGCGCAAGCGGGCCGCGACCGCCGTCGCGCTGCTGTCGGCCACGGCGCTCGGCTTCAGCGTGCTGCCCAGGGCGCTGGGCACCGCCGAGGCCACCGCGGGCCGGCCGTTCAAGGTCATGACGATCAACATGCTGTTCGGCAGGGCCGACATCGCGACGATCATGAAGCTGGTGCGGGAGTTCCAGCCTGACGTGCTGAGCACCCAGGAGCTGACGCCGGGCGCGGTCGCCGACCTCGACGCGGCCGGGCTCAAGGAGATCATGCCGTACCGGGTGCTCCAGGACGAATGGAGCGCCGGCGGCAGCGGGCTCTACTCCAAGCATCCCGCGCAGGCGCTCTGGGACGTCATGCCGCCCGTCGGGCACCAGATGCCCGCGGCCACGATCTCGCTGCCCGGCGGCAAGGCGATCGAGTTCATCGACGCGCACCCGTTCCCGCCGCTGGGGCCGCAGGTCGGCGACTGGAACGCGGCACTCGCGGCCTTCCCCTCTGCCTCGGCCGACCGGATCAGGATCATCGCCGGCGACTTCAATGCCTCGCTCGACCACGCCGCCATGCGGGGGCTGCTGTCACGGGGCTACAAGGACGCGGCCGACCAGGTGGGGGCCGGGCTGATCCCCACCTGGCCGGCGAACAAGCGGGTGCCGCCGCTCATCACGATCGACCACGTGCTGGTGGATCAGCGGGTGGGGGTGCGGGAGGTCAGCGTGCGCGACGTGCCCGGCACCGACCATCGGGCCGTGCTGGCCGAGCTCACCGTGCCGTGACCTGGGCCCTCGTGCCTTGGCTCATGGACCAGGGCTCTCGCGTCTTCGCTCACCGTGCGGTGACCAGGGCCCTCGTGTTGTCCCAGCCTTCGAGGCCGGGATCGAGGCGCTCGACGTCCTGGGGTGTGCGCAGGCGGTGCCAGCCCGGCGTGGTGGCGACCCGGCGGGGGCCGGGCGCCTGGGCGCGCAGGTGCTTGACGACGTCGTACGCGTCGAGGTCGGGGGCCGCCCAGGCCGGGGCGGGCAGGGCGCAGGCCATGGCCACGGCGCCGCCGCCCTCCGCCGGGCAGACCGTGATCTCGGCCCGGCCCAGCTCCCTGAACAGCTTGCCGATGAGCAGCGGCGGCAGGTCGGGCGCGTCAGCGCTGACGACCGCGGCCTGATCGCCCTCCAGACGTGCGAGAACGTCCTTCAGCGGCTCGCCCTCGCCGATCGTGATCACCTCGGTGCCCGGCCAGACGATCTCGTCGAGGCCGGGGACGCTGGTGACCAGCACGGGGGTGACGAGCTCCAGGCCCGCGACGATCTCGTACGTGTCTTCGGCCATCGCCTCCAGGAACTCGTCGGGGTCGACGCCAGGGGGCGCGGCCTGCGCCATGTGCTGTCGTACCAGGACGGCGGCGATGCGCGTCAACACTCCTCCGGTGCCGTGTGGGCCGCGGCGGAGAACCCCTCCAGGAACCCGCGGGCCCGCTCCGCCTTCGGATACTGTTCTACCAGCGCCCAGAACTTGGCTCCGTGGCTGGGCACCAGCAGGTGCACGAGCTCATGGATGATCACATAGTTGATGACCCACTCGGGCAGGCCCTTGAGCCTGGTGGAGATGCGGATGGTACCGGTCTCCGGTGTGCACGAGCCCCAGCGGTGCTGCTGGTTGTCGACCCAGCGCACGCTCACGGGCTGCGGCTCGCCGTCCAGATACTTCGCCGACAGCTCTTTCGCCCGTTCGAGCAGCGCCTCGTCGGTCGGCCTTCGCCGACGCTCCTTGGCGGCCAGCCGATCCAGCATCCGGCTCACCCATTCATCCGCGTCTTCGCCGCTCAGCCAGGCGGGCAGGAGCACGATGGTCTTGTCGCCGTCGCGGTATGCGGACACCGTACGCCGGCGACGAGAACTGCGACGAACCTCGACTGTCTCGGGGGGCACATATGCACGGTAGCCGAGACTGACGAAATTCCACAGAGGGTGGACGTTGTTTCTGCTGGTCAGATGATTAAGAGCCGGTGAATTTGGGCATGCGCCTTTCCCGATGTGCGGCCAGGCCCTCCATCATGTCGGCGGAGGCCATGGTCACGGGCTGGGCCAAGGATTCCCACCTCAGAGCGGCTTCCAGCTCTTGATGGTCTTGGTTGAGGGCGACTTTGGTGAGCCTTGTGGCAATGGGAGCGTTCTGAGCGATCTTCGCCGCGATGCCCGCCACTTCCGACATTAGGTCATTTTTCGGGAAACTCTGATTTACCAGCCCTTTATCCGCCGCTTCCGCCCCCGACACCGTGCGGCCCGTCAGCAACATCTCCCGCGCCAGCGCGGGCGCCCTCCTCGGCAGGAGGTACGTGGCCGCCATCCCCGGATGCAGCCCCAGGGAGGTGAACGGGGCCAGCAGCTTGGCGTCGTCGGCGGCGTACACGAGGTCGCAGGCCAGCGCCACGCACAGTCCCGCACCCACCGCCGGGCCGTTCACGGCGGCGACCGTCGGGATCTCGAGCTCCGTGATCATCAGCCAGGTGCGGTAGAAGGCCAGCATCCGCTCCCGCAGCCGCGGCACGGGCTCCGCGCCCCGCTCCCCGATCCACGACAGGTCGCCACCGGAGGAGAAGGCCGTCCCCGCACCCGTCACCACCAGGCAGCGGGCGTCGCGGTCCGAGGCCAGGTCTGTCATCGTCGCGCGCCATTCGGCCGTCATGGTGTCGGTCATGGCGTTGCGGAGGTCGGGGCGGTTGAGGGTGATCAGTACTACTCCGTCGTCTTTGCGATCAACTGAGAGCTCGTTCATGCGGGGAAGCGTATAGCGGCGCTGTCTCGCTGGGTCGCCCAGGCGAGGCGCCCAACCGCCTCGCCCAACCGCGTCGTCCAGTCGGGACACCAAGCCGGGATGCTCAGCCGACTGCACCCGCGCCGAGTATGCGGCCGGATCGCCCATCGCGTCGCCCAGCGAGATCGCCCAGCCGCATCGTGCAGTCAGTATGCCCAGCCGCGTCGCCCCCGTTGCCATCCAGGCGCCCAGCCCGTTACCTGGCCGGGTTGCGTGGCCCGGTTGCGTGGCCCGGTTGTGTGGCCCGGTTGTGTGGCCGGGCTGCGCGCCGACTTTCGTGGCGAGGGCCGTAACCACCGGGCGGGAGTTTCCACAAGACGGAGAGACGTTGGCGGAAGTTATCCACAGCCGCCACCGAACCCTCTCGGGATCTTGCTCCGGCATGGAAACCTTCCCGCCATGAGGCCACGTGTGAAGCCCACCCTGCGACGCATCCTCCGCGACGAGCGCACCTTGCAGCTCGGCGCACACCCCCTTCGTGCGGTCACGCTGAGCGGCCTGACCCCACCCGTCCGCGAGTGGGTCGAGGGCCTCGACGGCACCCGCGATCTGGAGACGGTCCTGCGCGAGGCGGCCCTGGCGGGCCTCGACGAGTTTCGCGCCCGTTCCCTCCTCGAACAGCTCGCCGCCCAGGGCGCGCTGCACGACGCCTCCACCGGCCCCGGTTGCCTGCGCGAGCTGCCCCTGGAGGAAAGAGACCGCCTCAAACCCGACCTCAACGCCCTCGACCTCGGCTCCACCGCTCCCGACGGCATGATCACCCTCTTCGAGCGCCGTCGCAGGTCCCGCGTACGGGTCTACGGTGCCGGCCGCGTCGGAGCCCAGGTCGTCGCCCTGCTGGCCGCCGCCGGCGTGGGCCACATCCGCGTCCTGGACCCAGAGGAAACCCGCCCGCAGGACCTCACACCCGGAGGGCTCACGTGGGCCGAGGTAGGCATGCCACGCGAGGTGGGGGCTGTAGCGGTGGCCAGGAGACTCACCTCAGCCGGCCGCACCCCGGTGGAGCCCGACGAGCCCACGGCCGCCGAGATCAAGGCGGCCTTCGACGCCGCAGGCCTCCAACCCGACCCCATCGATCCCCGCGACGCACCAGGCGCCCCCAGATCCTCCCGATACCGCATGGGCGGTCCACCCCCCACCAGAGCCACCGGCACGGCGACGACCAGGGGCGCCGGCACGGGAGCGACCAGGAGCATCAGCACAGGCACGGTCAGGAGCACCGGCACGGGAGCAACTGGAGGCGCTGGCACAGGCACGACCAAGAGCACCGGCACAGGAGCGGCCAGGAGCACCGGGGCTCGCCTTCCCGCGCCCGCGCGCGACAACGGCGGCAGCCCCTCTTCCCGCGCTCGGCCCGCCGTCTCACCGCCGGTGCCGCCGAACTCCCGCACCAATCCCGCATCGAGCACGCGCACCGGTTCCCCGCCGGAGGGCCCGCACGCCGGTCCTCCATCCAGCACGCGCGCGGGCACTCCGCCGAACACGCACGCAGGCACCACCTCGAACGCGCACGCAGGCGCATCACCGGACACGCGTGCAAGGGCCCTGCCGGCCTCCCCACCACCCTCCCGGCCAGGTCCGGGCGCGGTCCCTTCCCGTGACGCCACCGGCAGCGGTGCCTTCTCGCGGGCCCCGTCGCGGGAAGCCGTCCCCCTCTCCACCCCGCGCGCTGCCGACCCAACTCGACAGAGGAATCACGCTGCCGACCCATCCCGGCAGAGAAACCACGCCGCCGAGCCGTCCCCGCAGAGAGGCCGCGCTGCCGAACCACCTCGGGAGAGGGACCGCTCCACGGAACCGCCCCCGGAGAAGACCGAGGAAGGAAGGAGGACAAGGAAGCGAGAGACCGGCAAGGCGGAGGATCAGTGCCGGCCGACGGTCAAGGCGGTGGCCGGCGGGACGCCCCTCGGGGACAAGTCGGACCTGCCGGACCTCGTCATCCTGGCCCCGGTCACCCCGCTCGACATGTTGCTGGTCGACGACCTCACCTTCCTGCGCATCCCCCACCTCCTCGTGTCCGCCTTCGAGGGCCACGGCACCGTGGGCCCGCTGGTCCTGCCCGGCGACACGGCGTGCCTGCACTGCATCGACCTGACGCGGCGGGATCACGATCCCCGCTGGCCCATCGTCAGGGCCCGTCTGGGTGGGTATCCACCAGGGGAGATCGCCTGTGACGTGGCTCTGTCGGCGGCCGTCGCGGCCCAGGTGGTCGGTCATGCGCTTGCTTTTCTCGACGGCAAGGAGCCCCCTGTGACCAACGGCACAATGGACGTAACCCCTGATTGGCGCTGGAAGAGACGGTCGTGGAAGGCCCACCCCCAATGTCGTTGTATGCGAAACAATCCATATTCGCTAAGAATGGTCATGGCACCTGACCGCGACTGACGTGCTCAGAACGACCACGAAGGTCAGAGCGACCACGAAGGGGGGAAGCGGTATCTCGCCGAGGTTCCGCGCATCAGTGTGAGCGATCTTCCGCGCCGTGCTGTCACGCGTTCGGCCAAGCTGGCCACCCTTCCACTCGGTTTCGCCGGTCGCGCCGCCCTCGGCCTGGGCAAACGCATCGGGGGCAAGTCGGCGGAGATGGTGGCGCAGGAGGTTCAGCAGCGCACCGCCGAGCAGGTCTTCAAGGTGCTGGGCGAGCTCAAGGGCGGCGCCATGAAGCTGGGGCAGGCGCTGTCCATCTTCGAGGCGGCGCTGCCGCAGGAGATCGCCGGCCCCTATCGCGCCACGCTGACCAAGCTCCAAGAAGCCGCGCCGCCGCTGCCCGTGTCGACCGTCCACAAGGTCCTCACCGAGCAGTTCGGCGACGACTGGCGGGAGCACTTCCTGTCATTCGACGACCAGCCGACGGCGGCGGCCTCCATCGGTCAGGTGCACAAGGCGGTGTGGCACGACGGCCGGGAGGTGGCCGTCAAGATCCAGTACCCGGGGGCCGGCAAGGCGCTGCTCGGCGACTTCTCTCAGCTCGCCCGGCTGGGCAAGCTGTTCGGCGTCCTGCTGCCCGGGCTCGACATGAAGGCCCTGCTGAGCGAGCTGCGCGAGCGCATCGCGGAAGAGCTCGACTACCTGCGCGAGGCGGAGGCCCAGCACGCCTTCGCCCTCGAGTTCGACGAGGACCCCGACTTCCACGTCCCCGACGTGGTCGCGGCCAACGAGATGGTGCTGGTCACCGAGTGGATGGAAGGCACCCCGCTGTCGCGCATCATCTCCGACGGCACCAAGGAGGAGCGCGATCACGCGGGCCTGCTCTTCGTCCGCTTCCTGTTCTGCTCCCCCGCCCGCGTCGGGATGTTGCACGCCGACCCGCATCCGGGCAACTTCCGCATGCTCCCCAACGGCAAGCTCGGCGTTCTCGACTTCGGCGCCGTCAACCGCCTGCCCGACGGCTACCCCAAGGCGTTCGGCCAGCTCACCCGCATCTTCAACCAGGGTGACATGGAAACCGTCATGGCGGGCCTGCGCCAGGAGGGGTTCATCCGCCAGGACATCGACATCGACCCCGACGCACTGCGCGCCTTCCTCGCCCCGTACGTGGAGCCGACGGCGGTGGAGGAGTTCACGTTCAGCCGCGAGTGGCTCCAGGCCCAGGCGGCCCGCGTCGCCGACCTCCGCCCCACCAACGTGGTCCGCCAGCTCAACCTCCCGCCGTCGTACGTCCTCATCCACCGCGTGCACGCGGCCGGCGTCGGCGTGCTCTGCCAGCTCGGCACCACCGCCCGCTTCCGAGACGAGGTGATCCGCTGGGTCCCCGGCTTCGCCGACGACCCCGACGACCAACCACTACCGATCGGCTAGCCCTATCACCGCCCCCGCGCCCCGCCCTTTCTTGATTCGCGGACGCACTCACCACGCTCCGGCATGCCCCCGTGCACGCCCTGCCACCAGAGGACGCCCGCAGCAAGGGACGGACGCACACGCACCCGCCGGGCAGCCACAGCCCACCGGCTGCGGTGTCGACAGACCGAAACGGCTCCAAGAGGACGAAGCGAGGAACGGCGAAGGGGTAGCGCGGCCGAGGTATGCCGCGTCGGAGATGGCGCGCATCTGAGACATGGCGTGCGAGAGGCGGCGAGTACGAGACACTGTCCGCGCGCTAAGAGGGGTACGAGACGCAGGCGTACGGGGGAGTGCGTACGCCTGCGTCTATGTGCAGGCGCAGCAAGGCATGAGGGCGATGCTTACGCGTCGTCAAGGCTCGGGCAGTGCCTCGGCGCGCAAGGCGTGGGCGACGCGTGGAGTGCGGGGCCCGACAGGGGCTTGATCAGGTGAGGCCCGCGAGGAGGGACTGGACACCTTCGGTGAGGATGCGTTCGCCTTCCTCGCGCGAGTTCAGGAACCAGCCTGGTAGTGGGGTGCGGAGCGAGCAGGTGAGCTCGATGCTCACCAGGCCGTGGATCGTGGTCCAGATGAGGTACGCCGAGCGCTGCGGGTTCGAGGAACGGATGAGGCCGGCCTGTGCGGCTGCGGCCGTGGCTTCGGTGAGCAAACCGAAGCAGTGGCGGAGGGCCTCGTGGCGTTGCTCCGGTGACGGGTCGAAGTCGGGGAGCGGGCGCTCGAACATCAGCGCGTACAGGGCCGGGTCGGTCAGGGCGAACCGCCTGTAGCCGTACGCCACCGCCATGATCCTGGCCCTCGGATCCGTGTGGCCGTTCAGGGAGCTGGTCATCGCCTCGTGGAGGAGGTGGAAGCCGTGCTCGTAGATCGCTTCCAGCAGACCGGCGCGGCTGCCGAAGCAGGTGTAGATGCCCATGGTGGAGGTGGCGGCGGCGTCTGCCACGCGACGCAGGGTGAGGTAGGGGGCGCCTTGTTCGCGTAGGACGCGCATGGCGGCGTCCAAGAGGTCCTGGCGCAGTGCGCCGAGTTCTTTCGAGGTGCTTACGGCTCTCGGCACCCCCTCACTTTATCTGGCGATAACGCACATCATAACAAGCGTTATCACGGGCTTGGCGGGGTGAGGGGACCAAGGGCAGATGAGGTGAGGCGGAGTAGAGGGCAAGACGAAGCACAGGAAGAAGGGCTGCGGGCGACGGCGAGGGAAGGCGGCCGGTGAGCGAAGCAAGGGCACGGCAGGGCGAAGCGGGCGGAGGGGGCGGAGGGGAGAGGGCGGCGCAAGACGGACGACGCAAGACGGCCCGGTGAGGGAGGCGGGTGAGGGAGGCGGGTGAGGGAGGCGGGTGAGGCGAAGGGAGGGCGTGGGATCGGCGAAGTGAGCCGGGCGAAGCGCGGGAGCGAAGCGCTGGGACGGGCGATGAGGCGTGAAGAAGCCGGGCGTTGACGGGGGCGGGCGTTGATGGGGGCAGGGCGAACGGAAGGTAAGGCGAACGGGGCAAGGCAGGTGGCGGGGTGCGATGGGTGCGTCGCCGATCAATCAGGAAGGGGATCGTTCATGGGTGTTCAGCGAGCCGCTGCTGTGGCGGGGTTCGGGTGTGCCGTGTTACTCGTCGTCAATGCGGGGCGGCGGGGTGGGTTAGTTCCTGAGACGGCGTTCACGCATGCCATCGCGCCGTTCGCGGCGCTCGCCGGGCTGCTGGCGATCACCGGGATCTACCTGCTCATTCGTGAGCGGGCCGGGGTGCTGGGGCTGGTGGGGTACGTGCTCAACTCGGCCGGGCTGGCCGGGGCGTTCGCGGTCGAGTACACGCTGCACTTCGTCTTTCCCTACCTCGGGAGCGGGACCGTGCGCGGGCTGCTGGCGGGCGGGACCGGGCGGGCGTTCCTGGTGACGTCGGTCGTGCTGCTGGTGGGGGTGCTGACCTTCGCGGTGGCGGCGGGCAGGAGTGGGGTCATGCCGGTCGTGGGCGTGGTGCTCTACGCGGTGGGCATGGTGCCGGGGTCGCTCAGGAATCTGGTGCCGGAGCCGGTCTATCTGGGTGGGCTGGTGGCGGCGGGGGTCGGGGTCGCCTGGATGGCGGTGCGGCTCTGGACGGCGGCCAACGCGGAGGCAGAGGAGGCGCCGGCGATGGCGGTTGGGCAAGGGTGATGGCGGTTGGGCGAAAATGATGGCGGTTGCGCGAGGGTGAGTGAAGGCCTGGTGCCCGCCGAGTGGGTGGGGGCTGTCTGTCTCCACCGAGCGAAGGTGGGGATCGAGGGAGTCCTGTCCCCACCGAGTGGATGTGAAGGCGGGGACGAGGTGCTGTCCCTACTCGGTGGAGGTGAGGATCGGGCCGTGTCCCAGAAGGGGGCCGAAGGAGCGAGGGTGAGGTAGGGGCTGGCACGACGGCTGAGCCGAGGAGCCAAGTCAGGGCGAGGGCCGTCCCGGCTGTGCGAAGGCGAGGGGCGAGGGCCGTTCTCACAAAGTGAAGTGCCGTCGCCACTGCGCGAGCGTGGCGGAGGGAAAGGCGGCAAGGGGAAGAGCCGGGCGCAAGATGCGCCCGGCTCTTCTATGTGACGGATCTGACGGGGAGATCCTGCGCCGGCGGCAGGACCTCCCCGATCAGATCTGGCGGCTCAGGGCCTGGCGGAGGCGGTCGTTCGCCCGCTTGACCTCCCGTCGCGCCCGCTGCACGCGGGTGACGCGCAGGATGAGACGCGCTTCCTCCGCCTCTCGGTGGAGGGTTTGTATTCGGTCGTTGACCAGGTCATGAATAAGATCCGGCACTGCGAAGCTCCTGCTCGGTCGAGTGGTCATCGTTTTGGTTCGCTTTCTGGTTCGTTGGTGCGTAGCGGTCGTGGTGGTGGTCAGGCGGCGACCGGGTGCTTGCGGGGACGGCCGCGCGGACGCTTGCGGGGAACGATCGTTCCCCTGAGGATCAGCTCGCCGCCCCAGACGCCCCACGGCTCCTCACGCTCGAGCGCGCGGGCCAGGCAGGCCTTCTGGATCGGGCAGCCGCCGCAGAGTGCCTTGGCGAACTCGACGTCCTCCGGCGACTCGGCGAACCACAGGTCAGGGTCGGTACGACAGGGGATCTTGGCTTCGTCGATCAGGTCCATGATCGTCTTCGCCCCCATCTGCTTTCTCCTTCGATCGATCTTTTGATCTGTTGGTCGGGCACCTCGTAGGTGGTCGGGGATCGCGGACAAACAAGAAGGCCGCGGATCCTGTGTGCGGATCCGCGGCCTGGGGGCTGCTATGTGCCGGTCAGGTTATGACCGGAGCATCCCTCCAGGGTTGCGGACCGCACAGTCCACCCTTGGTGAGCTGGTTGGCCGGCAGTTCGATACGTGCCATGTAGACAGGAGCGCCTGGAACGGCGGCCACGGTGACATGGGCGCGCGCGGAGAAGGCGGCGGCCTGGCTACGGGCAGACTTCTCCTGCCGCAGCTTGGCGGGCCCATCGGCGAGCCTCACCGAGTCACGGCATGCGAAGGCGAGCCACTGCGTGGCCGACATCTGAATGCTGATCACCGGGACTCACCTCCACTCTCTGGATCGTCGGAACAAAGCCGTCCGACTCGCTTGACCATGACCCTAAACCGGGAGGCCGGGAAGGGGCAACATATTTTCTACCTGCGATTTCGCCTATTTCGTGAGGCGAATCATGGCTTCCTGGACGACTGAGACCACGAGGTCACCCGACGCGGTGTACATCTCACCCCGCGCGAGCCCCCGCGCCCCCGCCGACCACGGTGACTCCTGAGCATAGAGCACCCAGTCGTCGGCCCTGAAGGGGCGGTGGAACCACATGGCGTGGTCGAGGGAGGCGCCCATGACGTTGGAGGCGCCCCAGGCCATGCCGTGGGCCAGCAGGATGGTGTCGACCAGCGTGAAGTCGGAGGCGTAGGCGGCCAGCACCACGTGCAGGAGCGGGTCGTCGGGCAGCTCGGCGTGGTAGCGGAACCACACGTTCGTCTGGGCGCTGCGCAGCTCGGGGTTCTGGAACGCCTCCCAGGTGAGCGGCGAGGCGTAGCGCGCGTCCACGGGCCGGGGGCGGGTGAACCACTCGCGCAGCTCCGGCTGGTCGCCGACGAGCTCGTACATGCGGTCCTGGAACGTCGGCAGCGTCTCGGGGTCGGGCACCGACGGCATCACCGACGCCTGGTGCGAGACGCCCTCTTCGAAGACGTGGAACGAGGCGGACATCGTGAAGATCGCCTTGCCGTGCTGCACCGCCACGACCCGCCGCGTGGTGAACGAGCGGCCGTCGCGCAGGCGCTCGACGTTGTAGACGATCGGGATGGACGGGTCGCCGGGGCGGATGAAGTAGGCGTGCAGCGAGTGCACGTTCCGGTCTTTGGGGACCGTGCGGCCGGCCGCCACCAGGGCCTGCGCCGCCACCTGGCCGCCGAAGACGCGCTGGATGCGCTCTTCCGGGCTCCTGCCGCGGAAGATGTCGAGCTCGATCTGCTCCAGGTCGAGCAGGTCAAGGAGCTCCTTCAGCGCCGAGTTCACGTGTCCATCCCCTCCGTGGTCGCCAGTCCCCCAGACAGGTCTCTGGGACAAGTTTGACGTGTCGCCCATTTCACCCCATGTGGGGGCCTGGTAGTGCGCCCAGGCGTTATGACCCTCGGCACAACTCCAGGACGGCCTCGCCGTACCGGTCGAGCTTGACCCGGCCGACCCCCGCGATCGACAGCAGCTCCTGCTCGGTGACCGGCGCGCGCTCGGCGATGGCCTGCAGCGTCACGTCGGTGAAGATGACGTACGGCGGCACCTTCGTCTCCTTGGCCGTGGCCGTGCGCCACGCCTTGAGGCGTTCGAGCAGCGCCTCGTCGTAGTCGGCCGGGCAGGTGGAGCAGCGGCCCAGCTTCTGCTCGGTGGCGTTGACCAGCGTCTTGGCGCACACACGGCAGCTCACCGGCGTGGCCACCTGGCGGCGCTCGCGCGAGGCGGACGGCGCCATGCGCGGCGGGGCCGAGGCGCGGCCGGTGAGGCCGTCGAGGAAGCGGGACGGGCGGCGGCTCTTGCGGCCCCCCGGCGCGCGGGCCAGCGCCCACGAGATCGACAGGTGCTCCCTGGCCCGGGTGACGCCGACGTAGAGGAGCCGGCGCTCCTCCTCGATCTGGTCGGGCGTCTCGGCGTAGATGATCGGCAGCATGCCGTCGGTGACCCCGACGAGGAACACGGCGTCCCACTCCAGGCCCTTGGCGGCGTGCAGCGAGGCCAGGGTGACGCCCTCGACGGGCGGGGCGTGCTGCTCGGAGGCGCGCCGCTCCAGCTCGGTGACGAACGCGGGCAGGTCGGCGCCCTCGGCCGCCATGTCCTCGGCCAAATCCGCCAGGGCCTTGAGCGACTCCCACTTCTCCCGCGCCTTGCCGCCGCCGGGCGGCGCCGGGGTCAGGCCGATGCCGCTCAGGATGTGGTGGACCTCGGAGGCGAGGGGCTCGCCGGCGGCGGAGCGGGCCGCGCCGCGCAGCAGCACGACCGCCTGGCGGACCTCCGGCCGCTCGAAGAACCGCTCGGCGCCGCGCAGCACGTACGGGATCTCCGCCTTGGTCAGGGCCTCTTCGTACGCCTCCGACTGGGAGTTGACCCGGAACAGCACGGCGATCTCACGTGCCGGGACCCCCTTGTCGAGCAGCTTCCTGATGCCCCGGGCGACGCCGGCGGCCTCGGCGGGCTCGTCGTCGTACTCGCTGAAGGCCGGCTTGGGGCCGTCGGGCCGCTGGGCGACCAGCTCCAGCCGGTGCGGCGAGCGGCCCTTGGCGATCACGAGGTTGGCCAGGTTCACCACCTGGGGGGTGGAGCGGTAGTCGCGCACCAGCTTGATGACGGCCGCGTCGGGATGCTCGACCCCGAACCCGGTCAGGTAGCGGGGGCTGGCGCCGGTGAAGGAGTAGATGGTCTGGTTGGGGTCGCCGACCACGCAGATGTCGTCGCGGCCGCCGAGCCAGGTGTCGAGCAGCAGCTTCTGCAGCGGGTTGACGTCCTGGTACTCGTCGACGACGAAGTAGCGGTACTGCTGGCGGATCTGCGCCGCCACCTCCTGGTGCTCGGTCATGACGGCCGCGGTGAGCTCGAGGATGGTCTCGAAGTCGACCAGGTGGCGCTCGCGCCTGATCCGCTCGTACGCCTCGTAGACGCGGCTGACCTGCTCGGCCGGGATGGGCGGGGTGCGGTGGTACTTCGTGGCGGCGGCCACGTAGTCTTCCGGGCCGATCTGGGTGACCTTGGCCCATTCGACCTCGGAGGCGAGGTCGCGCAGCTCGGAGCGTTCGGGGGTGAGGCGCAGGCTGCGGCACGCCTCGCCGAGGACGGGCAGCTTCGACTCGATGACCGACGGGGCCGCGCCGCCGATCACGCGCGGCCAGAAGAAGGTGAGCTGGCGCAGCGCCGCGGCGTGGAACGTGCGGGCCTGCACGCCGGGCGCGCCGAGCGCGCGCAGCCGCTGGCGCAGCTCCCCCGCCGCGCGCGTGGTGAACGTCACAGCGAGGACGCTCTGCGCGTCGACCACCCCGCTGCGCACCGCGTACGCGATGCGGTGGGTGATGGCCCTGGTCTTGCCGGTGCCCGCGCCGGCCAGCACGCACACCGGCCCGCGCACGGCCTCGGCGACAGCACGCTGCTCGGGGTCGAGCCCGGTCAGTACGTCGTCCGCGTCGTTCACCTGTGTATCCTCCCAGCCGCTGGCGGAGAACCACTTTATTCTGGCAACATGCGGGCCGACGTATGCTCGCAAAGCCTGCGTCTTCAAGATGCAAAGAACTGGTCTTTTCCCCCACAATGGGGCCCGACCATGTGCATGGGGGAAAGGAAGGCCGTGCGAACAGCGGTTTCCGTGAGCGCTCTCGCGCTCGCTGCCGTCGCGCTCACACCTGTCGCCGCGAGCGCGTCCATGGAGCCGACACCCGCCCCCACCGTGGACACCCCTGTGGACGCCGAGGGGATCGGCGGGTTGTCCGTGGAGACCGTCCAGTACGGCCCGCACAAGCGCCAGAGCATGGACGTGTGGTGGACTCCCGACGGTCAGCAGCGGCCGGGGATCTTCCTCATCCACGGTGGCTGGTGGTCCAGCGGCGACAAGAAGTACATGAAGGAGATCACCCGCGGTTACGCGGAGCTGGGCTACACCGTCTTCAACCTCAACTACCGCCTGTCGGGCGAGGCGGCCTGGCCGGCGCAGCGCACCGACGCGCTGACCGCCATCGCCACGGCGCGCAAGCACGCCGACCGGTACGCGTTCGACCCGAACAACTACGTGCTGGTGGGCTTCTCCGCCGGCGGGCACATCGCGGCGGCCGTGGGCACCTACGGTGACGGCATCGGCGGGCTGAAGGGCGTGGTGGGGCTGTCGCCGATCATCTCGCCGCTGCGCGCGTACGCCGACGGGGAGAAGACGACCGACGCCAACAAGCGCCGGCTGCGCTCGGCCGCGATCAAGCTGGCCGGCGGTTGCCCGCCGAAGGGCAAGTGCTCGCGCGTGTGGGCGAGCATGGAGGTGGCCTGGCACGCCAGCCGCAAGGACGCCCCGATGCTGACGATCCACTCCGAGAACGAGTTCGTGCCGCCGGTGCAGAGCGAGCTGCTCAAGCAGATGCTCGGGCAGGTGGGGGTGCAGGTGTCGGTGTTCACGCAGCCGGGCACCAACCACAGCTCGCCGCTCTACCGGGAGCCGGGCGTGGCCGAGCGGGTGCAGGCGTGGATCGCCTCCCGGATCGGGTAGGGCGGGATTAGACGGGCGATGCGGGTTGTTGCACGGATCGCCCGATTTCCTGACCTTGGAGGGATGTCCGAAGATGGCGCTCACGGTCTACAGCACCACGTGGTGCGGCCCCTGTAAGCGGCTCAAGGCCCAGCTCACGCGCGAGGGCATCAGCTTCGACGAGATCGACATCGAGCGCGACCCGTCGGCCGCCGAGTTCGTGATGAGCGTCAACAACGGCAACCAGGTCGTGCCGACCGTGGTGATCGAGACGCCGAAGGGGCGCGTCGTGCGGACGAACCCCTCCGCCCTCGAGGTCAAGGCCCTGCTCGAAGCCGCCTGATCAGGTTTACCAGTCGCCGGTCAGCTCGCCGCCGTACCAGGTCTCGATGAGGCGGCGAGCGATCGAGACGGGAGGCGGCAGGCGCAGCTCGCCCGACTCCAGGGCCCGCGTCAGCTCCTCCCGGGAGAACCAGTGCGCCTCGGCGATCTCCTCGGCGTCGGGCGTGAGCGTGGTGGTGACGGCTTCGGCGAAGAAGCCCAGCATGAGGCTGCGCGGGAACGGCCAGGGCTGGCTGCCGAGGTAACGCGGGTTGGTGACGGCGATGCCGACCTCCTCGGCCACCTCGCGCACGACGGCCGCCTCCAGCGACTCCCCCGGCTCCACGAACCCCGCCAGGATCGACAGCCGCCCCTCCGGCCACTGCGGCCCGCGGGCCAGCAGGCACCGGTCGGCCTCGTCGCGTACGAGCATGATGACGGCCGGGTCGACGCGCGGGAAGTGCTGGCTGGAGTCGTGCGGGCAGACGCGGATGTGGCCGCCGGCCTGCACGACCGTGCGCGTGCCGCAGCGCGGGCAGAACTCGTGGGTGGCGTGCCACGCCTCCAGCGCCACGGCGTAGACCAGCAGGCCCGCGTCGCGGTCGCCGAGCAGGCCGCCCACCTGGCGCAGCCCGGCGGCGACCGGCTCGCCCTCGGGCGTGTCGCGCAGCGACATCGGGATCGTCACGCGGCCGTTGACCTCGCTCCTCGGCAGGCCGGGCAGCGGCGCGGCCACCGCGAAGTAGGCGACGCCGTCTTCGACGCCGAGCAGGTAGCGCTCCCCCGCGGGCGCGTCGGCGGGCGAGAACAGCACCGCGTGCACCTCGTCACCCGACCGCCGCACGAGCGTGTGACCGTCGTCGATCACCAGCACCTTCGTCGCGGGGTCGGCCCAGGCCCGCTCCAGCCACCGCTCGTCCGCGCGCAGCGCCGACGATCGGTCGATGGTGCCCCGCGCAAGCAGTAGCGGGCCGATGAGTTGCTCTTCCGCGGTCTCCACTGGTGCCGCCCCCTCCCGAGTCCCATGTCATCCTATGACCTCGCAGTTAGCCGCCGATTACGGTATCCGGGCTCCGGGGTGATCTCCATGGGGCTAGGATTCGACGGGTTAGGTTAGCCTTACCTGATCCTGCCGGGGGTGCGTTCGCGTTGCGGCTCTACCTGACCGCGCTCAAACCGACCGATTCCGTGACGGACGGCTTCCTGCCGGCGGCGCGGGCGCTCGGGTGCGAGGTGACGATCCTCACCGACCGGCCGGACGAGCATCCGTCGGCGGTGCGGTGCGACGTACGGGATCCGCGCGCGCTCATCGACACCGTCGAGCACCTCGGCAGGCCGGACGCGATCTTCTCCAACTCCGACCACCTCCAGACCGAGACCGCGCTGACCGCCGCCTACTTCGGGCTGCCGGGCAAGGACTGGCGGGCCTGCGCGGCGGCCAAGAACAAGTTCCTGATGCGGCGCCGGCTCCAGGAGGCGGGCATCGAACACGTCTTCTCCGTACGGCTCGGGCCGCACGACCCCGTGCCCGCCGACGTGCCGTACCCCGTGGTGCTGAAGCCGCGCGAGGGGGTGGCCAGCGAGGACGTCCTGCTCGTCGAGAGCGGCCTGGAGCGGGCCGTGGCCGAGGTCAGGCGGCGGCGGCCGGGCGAGGCGCTGGTCGTGGAGGAGTACCTCGAAGGGCCGCTGCGCACGCTGGAGACGCTGGGGGACGCCGGCGGGCCGCGGGTGCTCGGCGGGTTCAGGACGACGCTGGGGGCGTTGCCGTACTTCGTCGAGGAGCGGCTCGACTGGGCGCCCACCGATGAATCCCATGAGCACGTGCTGGCGGCGTTGCGGGCGCTGGGGGTGGGGTTCGGGGCGTGCCACACCGAGTACGTCGTCACCGCCGCCGGGCCCCGCATCGTCGAGGTGAACTACCGGGTGATCGGGGACCATTGCGACTTCCTGCTGGGGGACGTGCTCGGGGTGCCGCTCTTCGAGTGGATCCTGGAGGTGCATCTCGGAGCACCAGTACCCGCCGTCCCGGAGATATCCCGATTCGGGGCCGCGGTCAGCCTGGTCGCCGACCGGGCCGGGGTCATCAAGGACGCGCCGGGGCCCGAGTCGGTCGAGCTCGGTGACGTACGGCTGTGGCACCGGCCCCTGCGGGCCGTGGGCGAGGTCGTCACCCTCACCCATACCAATCGCGACTACCTCGGCGTGCTGCGGGCCGTCGGGCCGTCACCGCAGCAGGTGGACGCCGCGATCGAGGAGTACCGGGCCGCGCGGCCGTGGGTGGTCGGATGAGCGGCCCTTCCCGGGAGGCGTACCTGGCCGCCCGGGTGCTGAACGCCCTGCTGCGCGAGGACTACGGCGGGCTGGCCGGCCGCGTCACCCGGACCAAGGACGGGGTGGGCCTGCCGCTCGCCGACGGGCGGTGGGTGCGGCTCTCCCCCGGGGCGCTGTTCCAGGACTTCGTGGTGGCCGCCGACGAGCGGCTGGGGCTGGAGCAGGTGCTGGAGACGCTGGTGGAGGTCGCGCCGCCGGAGGACACCGAAGGGGTGGCGGCGTTCTTCGAGGAGTGCGTGGCGGCGCTGACGGCGCTGGAGCTGTACGACGAGCGGGCACCCGAGGCGAAGCCGTCCTACGAGGCGCTGGCCGCCTCCGTGGACCATCCCGTCTACCCGACCTCGCGCGCCCGGGCAGGGCTGTCGGAGGCCGAGCTGCTGGCCTACGCGCCGGAGTTCGGCGGCTCGTTCGAGCTGCGCTGGGCAGTGGTGCCGGGCTCCTCGGCCCGGCTGCCCGCCGACGTGACACCGGACTGGGCGCGCGCACACGCGGCGGCCGGCGAGGCGGTGTTCCCCGTGCATCCGCTGGCCGTCGACGAGGTACGCAAGATCGACGGGGTGCGGGTGCTGGAGCGGGCGGGCGTGCGGGTGCGGCCCACGCTGTCCATGCGGACCGTCGAGCTCGGCCCGCGCCTGCACCTCAAGCTGCCCCTGCCGATCAGCACCCTGGGCGCCAGGAACCGGCGCTCGATCAAGCCGGGCACGCTGGAGGACGGCGCCCGGGCCGAGCTGCTGCTGCGCGAGCTGGCCGACCCGGACGTGGTGCTCGCCGACGAGCAGACGTACGCGCACGCCGGGCACGAATACCTCGCCTGGATGGTGCGGCGGCTGCCCGAAGGCCGGATCGTGCCGGTCGCCGCGCTGACCGCCCCGGGCGTACTGGACGAGCTGGGCGACGTCCTGCCCGCCTACCTGCGGCTGCTGCTGCGCTGGAACGTGCGGCTCTTCGTCCGCTACGGCGTCGCCCTCGAAGCGCACCAGCAGAACCTGGCCCTGCTCTTCCAGGGCGACCGGCTCAAGCTGCTGGTCAAGGACAACGACGGGCTGCTCGCCTCCCCGTCGAGGCTGCGGGCGGCCGGGGTCGCGGTGCCGGAGTTCGCCGACGGGCGCATGCTGAACGACGACCCGCACGCCCTGGCCGACGTCTTCGTGACCATCACGCTGCACCTGGCGTCCGCCGCCGTGGCGTTCGGGGTGCTGCCGCACGACCGGGCGGCGGCGCTGCTGCGCGACACGCTGGCCGACGCGCTCGGCGAGTACGGCGACGACCCCATGGCCAGGCTCCTGCGCGCCAGGACGCTCGACGCGGCCAGGCTGACCGGCAAATCCATGATCACCGCTGGCACGCTCGTCTCCAAGGAACGTTCCGGAGCGCGCGACGTCAACAAGTTCTACGGCACCAGCGGGCCGAACTACCTGAGGAGAGCCTGAACATGCACGGACCGGCCATCGACGCGCCTTCCGGCCCGGCCGAGCAGGCGACGCTGGCGGCCCTGCTGCGCTGCTGCGTGCGGGAGGTGGCCGGGCCGCGCGGGCTGGTGTGGCCGGCGCCGCCGTACCTGCTGCTGCGGGTGGCGGGCGCGCTGCTGCGGGCCCGCACGCACGGCGGGGCGGCGCTGCGCTTCGACGGCCCGCCCGAGCGGCTGGAGGCGGGCGAATGGCGGCCCCTGACCACTGATGAGCTGGTCCGTCTCGTGGAGGGCGAGCTGCAAGGGCGCAACGCCGAGTTCGCCGGGCAGGTGGCGGCCAGCAGGGACGCGGTGGCGGCCATCCTGCGGGCCAGGGCGCAGGCCGTGCCGCCCGCCGATCCGTGGCTGGCCTCGGAGCAGGCGCTCGTGTACGGGCATCCGTTCCATCCCAGCCCCAAGGCGCGGGGCGGCGAGGGCTGGCTGGCGTACGCGCCCGAGGTGCACGCCCGCTTCCCCGTCCGGCTGCTCGGCGTGCCCGAGGACGCGCTGGCCGAGGGCGGCGACGCGTCGGTGCTGGACGCCATGGGGCGCGGGCCCGACGGCTACCGGGTGCTGCCGGCGCATCCGTGGCAGCTCGGCCTGCTCGGCCCGGTGCCCGGGCTGATCGATCTCGGGCCGGGGCCGATGGTGGTGCCGACCTCGTCCGTACGGACCGTGTACGTCCCGGAGGTGGACGCCTGCCTGAAGTTCTCCCTCGACGTGCGGATCACCAACTGCGTGCGCAAGAACGCCTGGTACGAGCTGGCCGGCGCGGTGGAGCTGACGGAACGGCTCGCGCCGATCTTCGACGAGGTCACGGCGAACCACCCCGCGACCCGCTGGCTGCCGGAGCCGGGATACCGGTCGACGGCGGCCGGGGGCAGGCCGCACGAAGGGCTGGGCGTGATCGTCCGGCGGAGCCCGTGGGCCGCCTGCTCCCCCGGCGTCACGCCGATCCTGGCCGGCGCCCTGGCCCTGGACGTCAAGGCGCCCGACCCGCTCGCCTGGTGGCGCTCGTACGTGACGGTGGTCGCGCTGCCGGTCCTGGAGCTGTACTTCGCGCACGGCGTGGTGCTGGAGCCCCACCTGCAGAACGTGCTGGTCGGGCTGGACGGCGACGGCATGCCCGTGCAGGCCGTCTTCCGCGACCTGGAGGGCACCAAGCTCGTCGCGGGCCGCCACGACCTCGTCGGGCTGCATCCCGAGGTGGCCCGCGCGCTCACCTACGACGCCGAGCGCGGCTGGGCCCGCGTGGCCTACTGCCTGCTCGTCAACCACCTCACCGAGATCGCCGCGACGCTCGCGGGCACCGACGACCACCTGCTGCGCGAGCTGTGGCGGGCGGCCAGGAGCCTGTTCGAGCGGCAGGCCGGCACACTGGGCCGGCCGCTGCCGCTGTCGGACCTGCTGGCCGGCGCGCCGCTGCCCGCCAAGGCGAACCTGGGCGTGCGCTGGGCCAGGGCGGCCGACCGCGCCGCCGGTTACGTCCCGATCGCGAACCCGCTCGCATGACCCGCCTCACCCGCCGGAACCCGCTCGCATGACCCGCCTCACCCGCCGGAACCCGCTCGCATGACCCGCCTCACCCGCCGGAACCCGCTCGCATGATTCGCCTCACCCGCCGGAAGGCGGGCGCATGATCCTCGTCGCTTGGAAGGTGGCCGCATGATTCCCGATCGCGTCCTGACGGCCGCCACGGCGCTCCCCCGGGTCCCCGCCTACCTCTATGACCTGCCGTCGCTGGACGAGCACGTCGCGGCCGTACGGCGCGCCCTGGGGCCGGTCGAGCTGTACTACGCGGTCAAGGCCAACCCCGACGCCGAGGTGCTGCGGGTGCTGGCCGGGCACGTGGACGGGTTCGAGGTGTCGTCGGTGGGCGAGCACGCGCACGTCACCGGCCTGTTCCCGGGCGCGCGGGTGGCGCTGGGCGGGCCCGGCAAGACCGACGCCGAACTGCGCCTGCCGCACCACCGCATGCACGTCGAGTCGCCGAACGAGCTGCGCCGCCTGCTCGCCACGGGCCTGGAGGCGGACGTGCTGCTCAGGCTCAACCCGGACCTGCCGGTCGAGGGCGCGGCGCTGACGATGAGCGGGCCGTTCGGGATGGACGAGGACGACCTCGCCCGCTGCCTGCCGCTGTTCGGCGACCGCGTACGGCTGCGCGGCCTGCACACGCACCTGGCCAGCGGCCTCGACGCGGGGCGGCTGCTGGGGCTGGCGCGGCGGCTGCTGGAGCACCCGTACGAGGAGGTCAACCTCGGGGGCGGGATGGCGGTGTCGTACGCGTCGCCGCAGGCGCGCTTCGACTGGCAGGCGTACGGCGCGGGGCTGGCCGGGCTCGGCCGGGGCAGGCGGCTGCGCGTCGAGCCGGGCCGGGCGCTGACCGTCTACTGCGGCTACTACGTGACGAGGGTGGTGGACGTGAAGCGGGTGCGCGGCCAGGCGTACGCGATCGTGCTGGGCGGCACCCACCACCTGCGGACGCCCGCGACGAAGGGCCACGACCAGCCGTTCGCCGTGCTGCCGTCAGGCAGGCCGGACGTCCGCGACGAGCCGGTCACGCTCGTCGGCCAGCTCTGCACCCCGAAAGACGTCCTGGCCAGAGACATCGTGACGTCGGTGGGCGTCGGGGACACCGTGATCTTCGCGATGGCCGGCGCCTACGCCTGGAACATCTCCCACCACGACTTCCTCATGCACCCGAAGCCGGCCTTTCATCATCTACGAGCCTGACGCCCTCGATCAGCGCCACGAGGCCGTCGGCGTCGAGCAGGTCCACCGGGCGCACGGTGCGGTTGGCGCGCACGTAGTGGAAGGCCGCGCCGACCTGCTCCAGCGGCACCTCCGCCAGGTGCGACCAGGCCAGCCGGTACGCGGCGAGCTGCACGGAGGCGGCCTTGGCGGCCTTCTTGCCCCGCGGCGGCTGCCCGGTCTTCCAGTCGACGACCTCGTAGCCGCCGCCGTCCCGCTCGAACACGGCGTCCATGCGCCCGCGCACCAGCCGGTCGGCGATCATGGTCTCGAACGGGACCTCCAGGTCGACCGGCCGCCGGTCGGCCCACTCGCTCTGCTCGAAGCGCTCCTGCAGCTCCGCCAGCCGCACGTCGGCCTCTTCGAGCTCCTCGTCGTACAGCTCCAGGTCGTCGATGAGCCGCTGCTGGTCCCAGCGCGTCTCCAGCCACTTGTGGAAGGAGGTGCCGCGGCGGGCCAGCGGCGCGGGCTTGACCGGGACGGGCCGGCGGATCCTGCGGGCCAGCTCGCGCGGGTCGGCGGCCAGCGTGACCAGCGCGGACACGGTCAGCTTCGTCGGCAGCTCGACCGTGGTGGCGGGCCTGCGCCGGTGCAGCTCCCGCTCGCGCAGCAGCAGGTCGGTGTCGCGCTGCCAGGCCCGCAGCCGCTCCTCCTCGTACGCCTTGATCGGCTCGTCCTCGTACGGCCCCAGCGTGCCCGCCAGCGCGTCCTCGACGAGCCGGGCGCCGTCGAGCACGGACTCGTAGCGCAGCCCCTCGGGCTCGACCGGCCAGGTGGCCTCGGCGGGCTCGGCCAGCAGCGGGTTGGTGGCGCCCTCTTCGAGGTCGTCGGCCCACACGGAGACGCGGTCGGCGGTGTCGCGGATCTCCAGCAGGAAGTCGGACGGCTCCAGCGGCTTGGTCGCGCTGCCCCACCGGTAGCCGGAGGCGATCAGGTGGTAGTGGGCGCGGGTCACGGCCACGTAGGCGAGCCTGCGCTCCTCCATGAGGTCGCGCTCGCGGCAGTGCTCGTCGAACGCGGCCAGCTCCTCCTTGCTCAGCCCGCCCAGCCGGGGCAGGTCGGCCGCGTCGCCGCGCAGCGCGTAGGGGAGCTTGCGCGGGTTGTCCGTCCAGCGGCTGTTCATCACCGGCGTGGCGGGGAAGATGCTGCCGGTCGCGATCGTCCCCTTCGAGCTGACGAGCTGCGACAGGCCCGGCACGACCACGACGGGCCACTCCAGGCCCTTGGAGGCGTGCACGGTCATCAGCTTGACGCTGTTGCTCTCGCCGACCCGGCCGGCCTCCAGACCGAACTCCTCGCTCTCGGCCGCCTGGAGGTAGGCCAGGAACGCCCCCAGCGTCGGGTCCTCGGCGTCGCCGGCGAACCGGGAGGCCGCGTCGAGGAACGCGTCGAGGTCGGCCCGCGCGGCGAACGCGCCGACCGTGCCGCTGCGCGCCGCCACCTCGATGTCGAGGCCGAGCCTGCGCTCGACCTCGCTGATCAGGTCGGGCAGCGGCTGCGCGGTGTGCGCGCGCAGGTGGCGCAGCTCGTGCGCGAGCGCCACCAGCCTCGTGCGAGCCAGCGGCGAGAACGACTCCAGCCACTCCTCCCTGTCGGGCAGCTCGTCGAGGGCGTCGACCAGGCTGCCGCGCTCCTCGGCCAGGTCGGCCACCACCTGGTCGAGCGGGTCTTCCTCGCGGTGGCTCTCGCTCAGCTCCCTGGCGAGGGTACGGGCGTGCTCGCCCAGCACCCGCAGGTCGGCCGGGCCGATCCGCCAGCGGGGCCCGGCCAGCAGCCTGGCCAGCGCGTCGCCGGCCGTGGCGTCGTACAGCACGCGCAGGGTGGCCACGATGTCGCTCACCTCGGGCACGGTCAGCAGGCCGCCCAGGCCCACCACCTCGACCGGGATGTCCCGCTCCTCCAGCGCCCTGCGGATCGCGGGGAACTGCGAGCGCTTGCGGGCCAGGATGGCGATGTCCTGGGGTTGCAGGGCGAGCGTCTTTTTGCGCTCCTTCTCGCCCCACGGCAGGCCGTCGGGGGCCGTCTCCTGGCCGAGCAGCTTGGCGATGCCGTCGGCGATCCACTTCGCCTCGTCGGCGGCGGTCTCGTGGAAGGCGCAGGTGACGCGGCCGCGATCGACCCGGTTCGGGCCGGGGACCAGCACGGGCACCTCGCGGGCCTCCATGCGCAGCGGCAGCTGGACGCGGGCGGCGACGTCGAGCACCCGGTCGCCGTTGCGGAAGCTGACGCTGAGCTGGCGGACCGGGGCCGGGTCGCCGGCGGCCGTGCGGAAGTCTTGAGGGAAGCGGCGCAGGTTGCCCGCCGACGCGCCGCGCCAGCCGTAGATCGACTGGCACGGGTCGCCCACGGCGGTGACCGGATGGCCGCCGCCGTAGAGCGAGCGCAGCAGGACGAGCTGGGCGTGGCTGGTGTCCTGGTACTCGTCGAGCAGGACCACGGAGTAGCGGCCCCGCTCGATCTCGCCGACCTCCTTGTGGTTGGCGGCGATGCGGGCGGCCAGCGACATCTGGTCGCCGTAGTCGATGACCTCGCGGGCGCGCTTGAGCCGTTCGTAGCGCTCCACGAGGGGAAGAAGCTGCTCCCTGGCCGCCTGCACGCTCAGCGGCTTGCGCTGCGCCAGCGTGGTGCGGCCGGGCAGCACGGCGTGCCGCTCCCGCAGCCACTCCCCCACCCGCCGCACGTCGGCGGGCGAGCGCAGGTGCTCCGACAGCTCGCCGGCCAGCTCCAGCAGCGCCGCCGTGACCGAGGGCGGGCCCAGCTCGATCTTGTCCATCGGCCCGTCGTACATCGCTACCACCCGCGAGGCGAGCTGCCACGACACGGCGGGCGTGACCAGCCGCATCGTGGGCTCCAGGCCCTCGCGCAGCGCGTGGTCGGTGACCAGGCGGGCGGCGTAGGCGTGGTAGGTGGACACGGTCGGCTCGTTGTCGAGCGCGCCCGGCTCGACCAGCCCCGCCTCGGCCAGGCCGTTGAGCCGCTCCCTGACCCTCGTGGCCAGCTCGGCGGCGGCCTTGCGGGTGAACGTCAGGCCCAGCACGTTCTCCGGCTTGACCAGGCCGTTGGCCACCAGCCAGACCACGCGGCCCGCCATGGTCTCGCTCTTGCCCGAGCCGGCGCCCGCCATGACCACCATCGGCTCCAGCGGGGCCTCGATGACCGCCGCCTGCTCGGGGGTGGGCGGGAGGATGCCGAGCTTGCCGGCGAGTTCGGCGGGGGTCAGCACACCTGGCCCCCGTTGTCGTTGACCGGGCAGCTCGCCCTGGCCGCGCACGTGCGGCAGCCGTCGTTCACCTTGGCCTGGAAGAACGGGCCCGACATGCCGATCGCCACGGTGTCGACCAGGTCCTTCGCCCAGCCCGGGTTCTTGTCGTCGGCCAGCGCGCCCTGCGTCTGCTCCAGCGCGTCGTTCTTGCCCGCCGCCTTGCCGAGCTGCACCAGCGCCGCGCCGCCCGGCTCCGTCATGCCGTGCCGGGCGAACGCGCCGAGCAGCGCGGCGAGCTGGTAGACGCCGAGCTGCGGATGGCGCTCCAGATCGCCCGCCTTCGGCTTCGAGCCGCCCGTCTTGAGGTCGATGATCACCGCGCGGTTGTCGGAGTCGCGCTCGACCCGGTCGACGCGGCCCTTGATCTGGACGCCCTCCGACACCATTGCCGTGAACGCCTCCTCCAAAGCCACCAGCTCGCGCGGGTTCTCCTTGTGCCAGCGCAGGAACTTGCCGATCATCTGCTCGGCCACCTGGCGCTGCTTGCGGTTGTACCAGACGCCGCCGAAGTCGAGGTCGTGCCAGATCTGGTCGAGGCGCTCGCCCAGCAGGTCTTCGCTGGGCAGGTCGGTGGCCGCCAGCACGGCCAGCGCGTGGATGATGTTGCCCAATCCCTGCGCGGTGCTCGTGCCCGCCGCGCCCACCGCCGTCTCCAGCAGCCAGCGCAGGCCGCACTTGGTGAAGCTCTCCACCGCCGACGGCGAGATGCTCACCACGCCGTCGGGCCAGCTCAGCGGGCGGTCGTCGGAGATCGGGGTGAGCGCGTACCAGTCGTTGGGGTGGGCGCCCTGCACCCCGGCGGCGGCCAGCCGGGCGAGCTGCCGGGCCGCCTCGTGCCGGACCCGGCGCGGCTTCGTCGGGTCGGTCACCGCGCTGCGCAGGTCGGCCACCAGGGCCGACAGGTTGAGCCAGCGGGCACGGTCGTCGACCGTGGCCGACTCGACCGCGCCCGGCATCAGCTCCGACAGGAACCTCGACGGCCGCTCGTCGGTGTCCTCGCCGCCCACGGCCGTCACCACCAGCCTGCGCATGGCCCTGGTCGCGGCCACGTAGAACAGCCGGCGCTCCTCCGCCAGCATCTTCGACACCAGCGACGTCTTGTTCGGCTCGCCGCCCTCCACCGTCTCGATGAGGTCTTCGATGCCCAGCAGCGACCCGCGCAGCCGCAGGTCCGGCCAGACGCCCTCCTGGACGCCCGCCACCACCACGACGTCCCATTCGAGGCCCTTGGAGCGGTGGGCGGTCAGCACGCGCACGGCGTCGCCGTCGGGGGCGCGGTCGGCCAGCGTGTCGCCGGGGATCTCCTGCGCCGCCAGGTCGTCGATGAACACCTCAGGGCCCGCCATCGGCATCCGGTCCACGAACCTGGCCGCGTGGTCGAACAGCGCCACCACGGCGTCGAGGTCGCGGTCGGCCTGCGCGCCCCTGGGGCCGCCCGCCAGGCTCAGCTCGCTCCAGCGGGGGGCCAGGCCGCTCTGGTCCCAGATCGTCCACAGCAGGTCTTCGGCGGTGCCGCCCTGGTGGACGGCCTCGCGGGCGGCGGCCAGGAGCTTGGCCACCCGTTCGGCGGGGAGCGCGACGTGGGGCTCGACGCGGATCAGCTCGCGCACGTCCTTGATGGCGGCGACCAGCAGCTCGCCGGACGAGCGCGCCTTGAACGGCAGCCCGTCGACCTCTTCGGCAGTGTCATCAGCGGGGTCATCAGCGGGGTCATCAGCGGGGTCATCAGCAGGCTCGGTGATCTCACTGGTGGCTGCACTGGCGGCCACCCCCATCGCCTCGTTCTCGGCGATCTTGAGTGCGCGGCGCAGGCGGCGCACCCCGATCATGTCGGTGCCCCCGAGCGGGCCGGTCAGCAGCTCCTCGGCGGTGCCCTCGTCGAGCTGGGACGGATCCAGCGCCACCCGCAGCATCGTGAGCAGCGGGCGCACGCCCGGCTCCTGTGCGATCGGCACCTCGTCACCGGCGATCATGGTGGGCACGCCCGCGTTGGTCAGCGCCCGCCGCAGCAGCGGCACCTGCCGCCTGGCCGAGCGGACCAGCACGGCCATCCGGCTCCACGGCACCCCGTCGATCAGGTGCGCGCGGCGCAGCGTGTCGGCCACGATCGCGGCCTCCTGGCTGGTGCTGTCGGCCAGCAGCACGCGGACCTCACCAGGGTCGGCGTCAGGGGCCGGGACGAGATCGCGGTGGCCGTGCCGATGGTCGGGCCGATGGTCGGGCCAGTCGTCAGGGTCTTGCCCAGGTTCCTGCGTGGGCGCGGGGGCGACGGGCAGCCTGGCCGCCACCCGCCGGGACGCCTCCAGCAGGTCGGCCCCGCTCCTGCGGCACACGCGCAGCGCCAGCACCGGCGCCTCGCGGCCGTCGAGCGTCTTGAACCGCTCGGGGAACTTCATGATGCCCTGCACGTCGGCGCCACGGAAGCCGTAGATCGACTGGTCGGGGTCGCCCACCGCGACCAGGTCGCGGCCGTCGCCGGCGAGCTGGGACAGCAGCAGCTCCTGCGCCGGATCGGTGTCCTGGTACTCGTCGACGAACACCACGTCGTGCGCGGCCCGCTCGCGCTCGCGCACCTCAGGACTGGCCAGCAGCGCGGTGGCGGCGCCGACCAGCTCGGCGTAGTCGTAGGTCTCCTCGGGGGCGAGGTCGAAGCGGTCCTGGTAGCGCTCGGAGAACCGGCCGGCCGCCACCCAGTCGGGGCGCCCGTGCACCCGGCCGAGCGCGATCAGCCGCTCGGCGTCGAGCCCGCGCTCGTTCGCCCGGGACAGGAAGTCGCGCAGCTCCTCGGCGAACCCGCGCGTCTTGAGCGGCTCGCGCAGCGACTGGGGCCAGTCGGGGGCGCCGTTCTCCAGCTCGCCGTGCAGCAGCCGCCGGATCTCCAGCAGTTGCTCGGGGCCGGTGAGCAGGCGGGGCGGCGCCTTGCCGGCCAGCACGCTCTCGCGGCGCAGCAGCGCGTAGGCGTAGGAGTGGAAGGTCATGGCCAGCGGCGTGCGCGTGGTGCGGCGCAGCCGGCCGGTGACGCGGCGCCGCAGCTCCTCGGCGGCCTTGCGGCTGTAGGTGAGGATGAGCACGCGCTCGGGATCGACGCCGCGCCGCTCGATGCGCTCGACCACGCTCTCGACGATCGTGGTCGTCTTGCCGGTGCCCGGGCCTGCGAGAACGAGGAGCGGGCCGCCGCGATGCTCCACGACGGCACGCTGATGCTCATCGAGCACAGGAGGCACATCGCGCCCCCCGCTACCTCTCCGCACCAACCGCCAGGTCTGAGCACTCACAGCACTAGATTCCACCAGACCACAGGGGTAGATCGTGCCGACTTGCCCGGTCTCCCTCAGAGATCCGCCTACCGTATCGAGGCAAAAGTCAGATTTTCTCGCGACACGCCGGACGCTTTGTCCGCCAGAAGCTTCACCGATATTGCGATATATCTTGACTTTCCAGAGACGCGACATATCGTGTTGCCCATGACGAAGACCGGCAAAGGCTACAAGGGCATCGGCATGGAAGGCCCGATCGCCCGCTGGTACGACACCAACAACGGCAAGGCGCCCGACCGGTACGACGAGCAGGTCGCCACGGTACGGCGGCACGCCCCCAAGGGCTCCAGGATCCTGGAGGTGGCCCCCGGGCCCGGTTACCTGTCGATCGCGCTGGCCAGGACCGGCGACTACACGGTCACGGGGCTCGACATCAGCGAGACGTTCGTCGCCATCGCCCAGGGCAAGGCGCTGGAGGCCGGCGTGCCGGTGGACTTCCGGCACGGGAACGCCTCGGACATGCCGTTCGCCGACGGCGCCTTCGACTTCCTCATCTGCTGCGCCGCGTTCAAGAACTTCGCCGACCCGGCGGGGGCGCTGCGCGAGATGCGGCGGGTGCTGCGGGACGGCGGGTCGGGGCTCATCGTCGACCTGCGCAGGGACGTCTCCAAGGAGGCCGTCGAGCAGGACGTGGCGCGCATGGGGATGGGGGTGCTCTCCAGGGCGTTCACCACGTTCGCGCTGCGCCGGTTCCTGCCCCGGCGGGCCTACACGAAGGCCGGGTTCGAGGCGCTGGTCTCGAAGGCGGGATTCGGCTCGTACGAGGTGAGGCAGACGCCGATGGCGCTGGAGGTGGAGTTGCGGAAGTGAGTTCGGCGATTCGGGAGCATACGGAGCGTGCGGGATTGTAACGTTGGGTCAACATTCCCTCGCGCGGGGGTCGATCACATGCGCTGGCTGGTCCACTCCGAGAAGTCCGTCTACCTCGACCCGTGGCTCGACGTGCGGATCGCGGACGTGGAGCTGCCCGACGGCCGCCATATCGACCACCGCCTCATCCGGACGGCGCCGGGGGCGGGGGCGGTGGTCACCGACGCCGATGACCGGGTGCTGCTGATCTGGCGGCACCGGTTCATCACCGACAGCTGGGGGTGGGAGATCCCGCTCGGGCAGGTGGACGACGGCGAGCCGCCCATCGCCGCGGCGGCCAGGGAGGTCGAGGAGGAGACCGGCTGGCGGCCGGGCCCGCTGCGGCCGCTGCTGGCCGTGCAGCCCGGCAACGGGTTCTCCGACGGGCTCAACCACGTCTACCGGGCCGACTCCGCCGTCCATGTGGGGCCGCCGGCGCACCCCTGGGAGGCGGAGCGGGTCGAGTGGGTGCCGCTCGCCACCGTCCGCAAGCTCGTCGCGACCGGCGACATCGTCTGCGGCACCAGCATCTCGGCGTTGCTGCACACGCTCGTCGAGAGCCTGCCGGAGGCCGTCCCGCCACAGGGCCCTGAGCTGAGCTTCCTGTACGACTACGACCCCGGCAGGGTCTATCCGCTGCCCGGCAACCTGCCCGACCTGCTCTGAGCCGCCGGAGCGCTCAGGAGAAGAGCCGGTCGACGACGCGGGCGGTCGCCTTGCCGTCGTCGCGGGGCGCGAACGTGGCACGGAAGGCGTCGTAGCGGTCGGCGTGCGCCGCCGCCACCTCGTCGATCGACCGCAGCGCCTCCACCACCTCGGCCGACGTCGACAGCAGCGGCCCCGGCGCCTGCTCGGGCAGGTCGATGTAGAGGCCGCGCTTCGACGAGTATTTGGCCAGGTCGTAGCCGTACAGGACGATCGGCTTGCCGGTGCAGGCGAAGTCGAACATGACCGAGGAGTAGTCGGTCACCAGGACGTCGGCCACCAGCAGGAGATCGGCGATGTCGGGATAGGTGGTGACGTCGCGGGCGATGTCGGGGACGGCGGGCATGGCCTGCATCGGGTGAGCGCGGACCAGGATCTCGTGGTCGGCGCCCAGCGCCTCGCGGGCCTTGGCGAGGTCGAGCTTCACCATGGCGTTCTTGCGGTCGTAGTCGCGCCACGTGGGCGCGTACAGGACGACGCGCTTGCCCTCGGCCAGCCCCAGACGCTCGCGCACCGCGGCCGCACGGGCCTCGCGGTCGGGAGAGTTGAGGACGTCGTTGCGGGGCAGGCCGCTCTCCAGGATCTCGCCCTTGTAGCCGAACGCCTTGCGCAGCACCGGCGTGGCCCACGGCGACTGCGACAGCAGCAGGTCCCAGCCGCGCACCTCGGCCGCCTGGCGGTGCCAGATGGGCGGCCTCGGGTCGCGCCGCATATGGGGCTGGTCGTTGCCGATGAGCTTGGCGGGAGTGCCGTGCCAGGTCTGCAGCACCACCTGGTCTTCGCGGGCGCGGAACCAGGCGGGCAGGAACGCGTTGGTGACGATGTGGCGCGAGCGGGCCAGGGCCTCGTGGTGCTCGCGGCTGCCCGCGCGCACGACGGTGGCGCCGCCGGGCGGCACGAACGCGCCGTCCTTGACGATCCAGATGTGCTCGCGGTCGTCGCCCCTGCGCAGCCGCTCCTCGTAGATGGCGCGCACGCTGTCGGAGTAGTGGCGGCCGTCGTTGACGACGTAGACGGTGGACTCGCGCAGCGGCTCGGTGCGCTGCGCCGGGTAGAAGACGCGGCGCAGGACGTGGGTGCCGGCCACGCCGCGCTCCTCTGCGGGCCTGGCCTCCTCCACGGTGATCACCGGCACGTCGAAGCGGGTGGAGACCATGCGGAAGACGTGGCCGCCGAGCGTGCGCGGCTCCTCGTCGAGGCCGGGCAGGGCCGCGTGGTCCATGCGCAGCGGGACGATCTCGCCGGACGGGTGCCGCAGCGACATGTTCCAGGTGCCGGAGGCCAGCGGCACGGGCTCGCCGAAGCGGTCCATCGACGCGGGCTCCACGCGTACGGAGAACTCCGCGCCGGAGCGCTCCATCGGCAGCGGGTAGGACAGCCCGGAGCGGTGGCGCAGCGTCAGCGTGCGGGGGCCGGGCGCGTCGGGGTAGTGGCCGCGCAGGACCAGCGCCGGGCCCTCCCAGACCGCCGAGGTGATCACGGGGCGGATGCGGTGGGCGGAGACGACGACGCGGTCGCGGCGGTCGCCGAGCACGGTGATCTCGCGGTCGCCCACGGGGGTGCGGGTCTCGACGAGGTCGGCCAGCATGACGGAGGCCGCCGGGTCGCCCTTGGGCTCGACCCAGAGCCGCCGGCCGTCCTTCTCCTGGAGCAGGGCGGGCACCGCCAGCGTGACCACGACCTGGGTGCCGTCGCCGGACGGCGTGAAGTCGGCGGCGATGCGGTGGCCGCCCAGCCGGGCGTGACCCTTGGTGACCTGCCGGCCGGGCAGGAAGATCTTCAGCTCCAGCTGGTCGCCGTCGAGCCGCACGCCGGTCAGCTCGGCCCTGTTGGGCTGGAGCACGACCTGGAGCGCCCGGTCAGACGTCCAGACGGGCCGCACCCACCAGCCGGGCTTGAGCTTCAGCCCGGCGGGCCGCTCGGGCCGGCCGATGGAGGAGCCGCGCAGCAGGCCCGTGGCCCGCGCGCCCCGGCTCCAGAACACGATCTCGGCCCGCCACGTGGTGGCGTCGGGCACGCCGGGGCGGTGGCGCATGCGGCGGCGCACGCCGTGCACCAGACCCCGGACGGCGCCGCGCCAGCGCAGCGGCCACGGGCTCAGCTCGGCGGTGAAGCCGGACCAGTCGTAGTTGCAGCCGGGCTCGCGCGCGCCGTGCGTGGCCTCGGGGGCCAGGACGCGGCGGGTGCGCATGCGGATCGGCGGCAGCCAGCGCGGGCCGCGCAGCACCACGGTCGCCCGGTTGAACCTGCGGCTGCGCACCGACAGGCCCGCCAGGTAGGCGAAGCCGCTGACGCGCAGCTTGCCGTCGGCCCACACGATGTCGTCGATGTGGGTCACCGGCACCAGGTCGGAGCGGCGCAGGCGGTAGAGGTCGGGGGGCAGCTCGTCGCGGAAGGGCAGGTCGGCGTACCAGCTCAGGCCCTTGCGGATGCGCTTGGACGGCTCGGCCGCCGCCGTGACCACCTTGGTGAGGGTGTCGCCCTCGACGAGCTCGTCGTCGGGACGGTGCTCGATCAGGTAACAGATGACGCGGCGCGCGACCGGCAGGTCGCGTTTGACGCGCGCGTCGACGCCCTTGAGGTAAGGGCGCACGAGGTCGAGCATTTCCCTGCGTCGCGGGGCGCCGCGCTTGACCGCGAGGTCGATGCGGGCCCCGAGGGGACCGCTCAGCACCTCGGTGTCGAACGCCGCGTCGCGACCGCCGGGGCCGACCGCTCGCATGACCGCTTCGAGAGGCTCGCCACGATCACAGAGATCCTGGACAGCCTTCAGGCGGTCGGCGAGCGAATCGCCGCCCTGGCGCTGGGCTGTGACGCCGGTGGCCATAGGGGAGGCACCGCCTTTCGGGCCGCCATCAGTGTTCTGCCCATGGTAATGGGAGTCACATGTCACAGAATCGCCCGTTCGACGAAACCGCAGGTCAGAGGGGTTACTGAAAATCCGCTGAATTGCCGGGCGGCGACCGGCTACGGGGCGTCGCCCGAGCGCCCGTCCCAGCGGGCCAGCCGCATGTCCACCCGCTCGCCCCGCAGCGGAGTGCCTTCCTCGCGCCAGTGGGACAGGCATCGTCGCAGGTGGTCGGGGGCGGCGGCGGTGCCGTCGGCGTGGACGACGCGCCACCACGGCACGCCGCCTCCCCACGTGCTCATGACCTTGCCGACCTGGCGGGGGCCGCCCTCGCCGAGGTACTCGGCGATGTCGCCGTACGCCATCACCTTGCCGGGCGGGATGCGCTCCACCAGGTCGAGCACCTGCTCGGCGAACGGGGTCAGGGGCTCCATGCCGCCGGACCCGCGTCGATGATCTCCTCGAACTTGCCGATCGCGACCACGCCACCGGCCGCCGAGACCTCGATGACGCCGTCGTTCAGCAGGTACTCCTCGCCGTCCTCGCCCACCAGCCGACCGCCTAGCGCGGTGGACAGGCGCAGGAGCTGGGCCACCTGCCAGTCGGAGCCCGGCTCGCCGACGAGCTGGCCCTGCCACCGGGCCACGGCGTGCGTGCCGCCCCCGTGACCGGTCACGATCTCCTCGGATCCGCGCAGCTCGAAACCGGCCGGCGCGATGGCCTTCGCTAGCTCCGCGAAGGCGAGTGGCGACTCACGCACCACCCGCAGCTCGTATCCCATGGAGCGGGACCATAGCGGATCTTCCACCCCAACGAGAATCACTCCTCCTTGCGCTGGTTGAGCACGATGATCGCGCCGCAGAAGGCGACCAGCGCCACCAGCACCCCGCCCCCGTACAGCCACAGGCGCAGCGGGTCGGGCCCCGGCCGGGTCGGCACGGGAGAGTCCTCGCCTCGCCCGAAGTGCTCCATGCCGGGCGCCACGCTCTGCTTGGCGCCGGTCAGCCGGTCGGCGGCGTTCAGCGCGGCGGCGGCGTCCACGACCCCGAAGCCGGTCTGGTCGTCGTACCCGGCGGCGGGCCGGCCTCGGGCGCTGGACGCCAGCGCCTGCGCCACCTGCTCGGGCCGCAGGTCCGGGTAGCGCGACTTGATCAGCGCGGCCACGCCCGCCACCAGCGCCGCGGCGGAGCTGGTGCCCTCCGACAGCTCGTAGCCGCCGTCCCGCTTGAGCACCGGAACCTCGACGCCGGGCGCCGCGACCAGCACCGACAGGTTGTCGCTGCTGAACGTGGCCCGCCTGCCCTGCTTGTCGGTCGCCGCCACGCCGATCACGCCCGGGTACCCCGCGGGGAAGCTCCAGTAGGAGGTGCCCTTCTCCTTGGCGTACGGGGTCTGGCCGTCGTTGCCCACGGCGGCCACGAGCACGACGCCCTTGCTCAGCGCGTACGAGACGGCCTCGCGCTCCGAGCGCAGCGGCCCGTACGAGCCGATCGACATGCTGACCACCTGGGCGCCGTGGTTGGCGGCGTAACGCAGCGCGCGGGCCAGCGGGCTCTCCGGCGCGACCCCCTCCTCCTGCACCGGCGGCACGGCGAAGCCAGGCTCGTCGTCGATCACCATGGGCAGTGACAGGATGCGCGCGTCCGGCGCGACGCCGATGAGGCCGCCGTCCGCGCCGGAGGCGGCGATCAGGCCCGCCATGGCGGTGCCGTGCCGGCCGGGCGGCAGCGCGCGCTCGATCGTGCCCGAGGTCATGTCGGGCCCGTTGGTGACGCGGCCCTTGAGCTCCTTGACGCCGGTGTCCACGGCGCTGTCGACGACGGCGACGGTGACGCCCTTGCCCTTGGTGACCGTCCAGGCCTGCTCGACGTTGAGCGCGTCGAGGACCCATTGCTGCTGGTCCCTGACGGGAGCGGCGGCCGTGCCCGAGAAGGCGAGCACGGCGGCCGTGAGCACGCGTACGGCGGTCAGCACACGTTCCCCTGGGTACAGGGCGGCACCTTGGGCGGGTCCGCCAGGAAGTAGGCGATCTGGTTGCCGATGGACTTGGCGGCCGGCCACAGCTCGCTGTGCAGGATCTCCTCGGGCGGGATCGCGGCCCTGGTGCGCCCGTCGGCGTAGCCGCCTGTCGAGAACACGAGGTACGGCCCCGCGCCCACCCAGCCGGTGCGCTGGCGCTGGTCGGGCCCGAAGCGCTCGCTGACCGTGCCGGGGAAGGCCACCGGCAGCACGCCGACGCGATCGTCCTGGGTGAGCTCCTCGCCGGCCGAGATGCGCGACGCCTCGTCCTTCAGCACGGCCACGCCGACGGTGAAGACGAAGGAGGCCGTCTGGTCCATGTACGTGGCCCGCAGCATCGTGACGCAGCCGTGGTTCTGGAGCACCCCGGCCACGGAGGCGTCCGCGGCCTTGGCGCAGTCGGTCTCGGGGGCGATGCCGACGCGTCTGGCGTACTGCTGGGCACGGTCGAGCCCGAGGTACTTCACCTCTTCGGGGAAGACGCCCGTGGCCGGCCACGCCTGCCAGCGGCGGGCGATCTCCTCCTGCTTGTACTGGTTCTGCTCGTCGGGCGTCAGCGGGCGCGAGCGGGTCTCGGAGAACAGGCCGACGGTGCCGAGCAGCACCACGACGGCCGAGACGGCGATGATGACGCCGAGCAGCGCCACGAACATGCGCCGGTAGCGCATGCCCTGCCGCAGCGCGAGCAGCTCCGCGCGTTCCTTGGCCGCCGTGCGCCTGCGGGAGTCCGCCGCGGGCCACGAGCGCACGCGCGAGCGGCGGCCGGTGGCGGCGCCGAGCGGGTTCCTCCGCTCCTGCGGTGCTTCTCCCCCGGCGCGCGGTAGCCCTGAGGTCGACCTACGTGCCTTCACCACCGCCTCGTTCCCGCATTCGCTTCGTGTCTATTTCGTCCCCCTAAGGGGGCGGATCATGCCTCTTGTGAGATGTGGGCCCGCCGTACGCGTCTGACCAGGACGAATATGACAGTCAAGGCGAGCAGTGAACCGGCGGCGGCTCCGCCGGCGATCGCCGCGTACACCGTGACCCGCCGCTCGTCCCTCTGGACGACCTTGACGGGGCCGGCGCGCCCGGCCGCGACCGGGCGGGCAGGGTCCTGCGCCTGGGCGCCGGCGGCGGTCTCGGTGTGGCCGGCCAGCCTGGACGCCTCGGTCAGGGCCCTGGCGGCGTTGACGACGCCGAAGCCGGTGGCGGTGTCGTAGCCGCCGGGGGGCCGGTCGGTGGCGCCGGCGGCCAGGGCGCGCGCCACGAGCGGCGGCGACATGTCCGGATACTTCGCCTTGATGAGGGCGGCGACCCCGGACACCAGCGCGGTCGCCTGCGAGGTGCCCCTGCCGACCCAGTACTCGTCGCCGGGGCCCGCCCCCATGATGTCCACGCCGGGCGCGGCCACCAGCACCGAGGAGTTCCAGTTGGAGAACGAGGCCCGCCGCAGCCGCCGGTCGGTCGCCCCCACCGAGACCACTCCGGGGAAGGCGGCGGGATAGGAGTAGGGCGCGAACTCGCCGTCGATCCGCCGGTCGCCGTCGTTGCCCGCGGCGGCGACGAGCACGACGCCCTTGGAGATGGCGTAGCGGATGGCCGCCCGCTCCTCCCTGGTCGCCAGCTCCTTGGAGATCGACATGTTGATCACGTCCGCCCCCTCGTCCACCGCGTAGCGGATGCCCCGGGCCACCACGTTCTCGAAGCGCTCGGCCGAGTTGAACGCGCGGAAACCCGGCTCCTCGTCCTCGAGGATGACCCTTACAGACAGTACGTCCGCGCCGGGCGCGACGCCGATGATCCCGCGCTTTCGTCCCGGCCCGTGCCCGTGCCCGGCGATCAACGAGGCCATGTACGTGCCGTGCAACCTGCTCGGAGGCGTGCCCGGCGGGTTCGCGCCCGCGGTGAAATCCCTTCCCTCGCGGACCGAGCCGGCCAGGTCGCGGTGGCGGGGATCGACGCCGGAGTCGAGCACGGCCACGGTCACCCCGGCGCCCGTGCTGGTGCGCCATGCCTCGGGCAGCGCGAGCGTCCTGATCACGGCCTTCTGCCCGCCGCGGACGTCGTCGGCCCGCGCGGCGGGCGCCACGAACAGCAGCGCCCCGATCAGCGCGACCGCCGCCCCCCGCCGGCCTGCCCTCAGCACTGCCACTCCTGGGAGCCGCAGTCGGGCATCCTGGGCGTGCTCAGCTCGGTCAGCACCCGCTCGGCCAGCTCGGTGGCGAAGGCGAAGATGGCCGGGCGCGGCTCGCCCGCCGCGTCGGCGGGCCGCCCGTCCACCTGCCCGGCGGTGGTCAGCACGAGGTACGGGCCCGCCTGCCGGACCGACCCCGCCTGCCGCACGGCGGCGGTGAACCGGTCGGCCAGCGTGCCGCGGAAGGCCAGCGGGCGCAGCCCGGGAGAGGGCTTGCCGGTGTCGGCGAAGGCGGACTTGGCGCGCACGGCGTTCAGCTCGTCGCGCAACGCGACCACGCCGACGGTGACGAGCACGCCGCGCAGCGCGTCGATGTAGGTGGCCCGCAGCACGCCCCGGCAGCCCGCCTTGCGCAGGGCCTTGATCGCGGGGGGGTCGACGGAGTCGCCGCAGGAGGTGCGCGGCGAGATGCCGATCCTGCTGGCACGTTCCCGCCCGCCCTGCTCGGCGGAGTACGGCAGTGTGGCGGGGAAGATACGGCCGGTGGGCCAGGTACGCCAGCGGTCGGCGACCTCGCGCTCGGCCGCGGCCCGCAGTTCGGCCGCCGTGGGGCCGCGGGTCAGCTCCGTGCCCGCCGCGCTGCCGGCCACCCCGGCGGCCACCGCGCAGATCAGCGTCAGCGCGGAGGCCACCACGAGTGTCGGCCACGGACGGGCGGAATTCACGGCATCGACCTTAACCGGGACGTCCCGGCCAAAACCCCTTAATAGCTGGGCAGGCTCGGGTCGACGGTCTTGACCCAGCTCAGCACGCCGCCGCCGACGTGCACGGCGTCGGAGAAGCCCGCGCTCTTGACGACCGCGAGCGCCTCGGCGGAGCGGGCACCGGACTTGCAGTGCAGGACGATCTTCTTGTCCTGGGGCAGCTTCTCCAGGGCCGAGCCGTTGAGGAACTCGCCCTTCGGGATCAGCGTGGCGCCGGGGATCGAGACGATCTCGTACTCATTGGGCTCGCGGACGTCGACGACGAAGATGTTCTCGCCGCGGTCCATCATGCCCTTGAGCTCGAGCGCGGTGATCGTGGAGCCGCTGGCGGCCTCGGCGGCCTCGTCGGAGATCGCGCCGCAGAACGCCTCGTAGTCGTCGAGCAGCTCGGTGACCGTCGGGTTCTTGCCGCACAGCACGCACTCAGGGTCCTTGCGGACCTTGACGTCGCGGTACTTCATCTCCAGGGCGTCGTAGATCATCAGCCGGCCGACCAGCGGGTCGCCGATGCCGGTGAGCAGCTTGATGGCCTCGTTCACCTGGATCGAGCCGATCGACGCGCACAGCACGCCGAGCACGCCGCCCTCGGCGCACGACGGCACCATGCCGGGAGGCGGGGGCTCCGGGTAGAGGCAGCGGTAGCAAGGCCCGTGCTCGGCCCAGAAGACGCTCGCCTGGCCGTCGAAGCGGTAGATCGAGCCCCAGACGTACGGCTTGCCGAGCAGCACCGCCGCGTCGTTCACCATGTAACGCGTGGCGAAGTTGTCGGTGCCGTCAACGATCAGGTCGTAGCCGGAGAAGATCTCCATGACGTTCTCGGTGGTCAGCGCCGTGTTGTGGATCACGACCTCGACCAGCGGGTTGATCTCACGCACCGACGCCGCGGCGCTCTCGGCCTTCAGCCGGCCCACGTCGGACTGACCGTGGATGATCTGACGCTGCAGGTTGGACTCATCGACCACGTCGAAGTCGATGATGCCGAGGGTGCCGACGCCCGCCGCCGCGAGGTACATCAGCGCGGGCGAGCCCAGGCCCCCGGCGCCCACACACAGCACCTTGGCGTTCTTCAGCCGCTTCTGCCCCGCCATGCCCACGTCGGGAATGATCAGGTGGCGTGAGTAGCGGCGCACTTCGTCGACGGTCAGCTCATCGGCCGGCTCGACCAGCGGTGGCAACGACACTTTTCTACGCTCCCGTTTCAGGGGGTCTCATCTCACAGTGAAACCTAGCTGGGCAGTGGGGCATTCCCCAATCGAGTCTCACCGATCAGACGGCGTGCTTCGGCCGCCACGACCTGCGGCATCTCCATCATCGCCACGTGCCCCGCGGTCGGCAGCAGCACGAGCCTGACCTGCCGGAACGTACGGTACGCCTTCCTGGCCATGGCCGGGCGCACCAGCCGGTCGTGGCGCCCGTGAATGATCAGGGTGCGCGCCCGCACCTTCTCCGCCTGGTGCCACAGGGAGTCTTTCCCGCGGCGGAAGTACTCCGCCACGATGCCGCGCGCCGAGCCGATCATGGCCTCCCCCGCGTACGGGAGGCCGTCGCGCCTGCGCTGCTCCTCGATGGCGTCACGCAGGCGTACGGGGTGCACCGCGTCCATGTTGGCCCAGACCACGGCCATGGAGGCGGTGATGCGCTGCTCCGCCGGGAGCAGCGTCAGCCTGGACGCCACCCATTCGCCCAGCACGGGGATGGCCGCGGCGGCCACGCGCAGCGGTCCGTAGCGGGGCAGCAGGTCCGGCAGGGCCGGCGAGATGAGCGTGAGCGAGCGGACCAGCTCCGGACGGGCGGCGGCGACCCTGACGGCGACGGCGCCGCCGAGCGAGTTGCCGAACAGGTGGGCCGGGCCCGTGTGCTCCAGCAGCCCGATGACGGCCCGTGAGTGGCCCTCCACCGAGTAGTCGCCGTCGGCCGGCGCGGGCGAGAAGCCGGCGCCCGGCAGGTCGATGGCGTGGCCGGTGACCTCGTCCTTGAGCTCGTCCATGAGGTCGGTCCAGTTGGTGGCCGATCCGGCCAGCCCGTGCACGAACACCGCCTGCTCGGCGGGGCCCTCGGGGGTGGACCGGACGTGCACCGAGCCGATCATTCGCCCTGGCCAGTGTGGGATCGGCTCCGCGGTCATACGGTCTCCTCCTTGTCGACCATCGAACGTCTCTTCCCCTTCCATCAACGATAACCATCGCCCCCAGGAGGGGTCTGGATTCCGTACAGAGGGGTTATTTACCGAACTTTCCTGGCAGCACGGGACATACGTCTCGAATGTGTACAGGGGGTACCGCCATGCTCACCACGCGTATCGCCGCCTTCCTCGTCGCCGTGTCGCTGGCGGCAGGTGGGCTCGTCGCCACCGCGGCGAGCGCCGAGGCACGGCCCGGCTGCACGTACCGGGTCGTGCGGGTGAAGACGCGGCTCAACATCCGGGTGGAGCCGCACGGGCGGATCGTGGACAAGCTGTACCCGGGCGACCGCACGTGGGGCAGTTGCAAGAAGCACGGAAAGTGGCGGCGGGTCCACGGGACGGAGATCGGGCGTAGAGGCTTCGCCTTCGGGCGGTACCTGAAGAAGAGGCAGGCGGTAGCAGGTCAAGAGCGGGGCAAAAGTCGTTCCTGATCGTTTGTGGCCGTCACTCTGGGAAATCATTCGAGCACGAGTCGTGACAGACTTCGCCGCCACCGCTGACGGCGCGGTCACGACGATGCGGCAGACATCACCGGGGGCGCCTTTTCCGCCCCCATATCGTGATGGCCCGAGCAATTACCGTACGGGAAGTCCGGGCATTTCTTTTCGCCTCATGAATTCCAGGCCGGAAGTGCCGGGCCGCCGCATGCGCATCCGCACCACCATTCCGTCACCACTATCGCCGGCAGCACACGGACACGGCCGGTGAGCCGCTCAATGGCGCGCGCGCTCACCTTCCATATGCGACACAATCGGACATATCCTCTCATTTCATTTGATAAATGTTTAATGCGAGCAATAAGATTGTTAATGCAGAGCAAAATGGAGTCGTATCTGTTTGCCCGTGCACCGCCCCGGAAATGTCTTTCGGTGGATGAGCCTTCAGCAGCCGTCCAAGATCTGTTTCCTGGCAATCCGGAAACGCCGAGAACGGGGCAATCGATCCTTTAGGGGGAAACACAATGCCCAAGCTCAAGAGTGTTATCGCAGGCCTCGCCATCAGCACGGCGCTGACCGGCGGCATGGTGGGCGCGGGCGCGGCGACGTCCGCGGCCAGCGCGACCACCCAGTTCAGCACCGGCACGTCCCTTCGCACGGACGACGGCTGGGGCTGGGGGCGTCGTCACCACCACCACCACCGTCACCACAACCACCGCTGCGGCCGGGGCCACCACCACGGCGGCGGCTGGGGCTGGGGCTGGGGCTGGGGCGGCCGGCGTCACCACCGTGGTCAGGTGTGCATCGTCATCCGCAACAACAACCACAACGACAACGGGCCCAGCCACCACGACAACGGCGACGACAAGTAACCGTGCGTCAATGGCGCAAGGAGTTCTCGGGGCGGCCTGATTAACCGTCGCGGCTGGGCCTGAGGTTCATTTCTCCTCGTCTTCACGGCAACCATGGGTGAGGGCTCCCCCGGCATCGGCCGGGGGGCCCTCGCTACGTCATTTCCCGGCTCGTTCGCGGGCCGGGATTTCGGCGTCCGGGGGTGCCGCGGGCACGGTTCCTTGATTTCGGCGTCCGAGGGGTGTTGCGGGCGTGGTTCCTTGTGTGCTGTTCATGTGCTGCCCTCGTGTTGGACAAAAACGGACAATTCCGGTTTGTCGCCCTTTAGGTCGGAAATATGCACTGTGCGGATGGCTTGCTAGTCGTCATCCGTAACGGGGCAATCGAATCCTTTAGGGGGAAAACGCAATGCCCAAGCTCAAAAGTGTTATCGCAGGTCTCGCCATCAGCACCGCGCTGACCGGCGGCGTGGTGAGCGCGGGGGCCGCCACCACCGCCGCCAGCGCTGACGCCGCCACACAGGTCACCACCGGCACGTCCGTCCTCGCCGGCAACCACTGCGGGTGGGGCTGGCGCCGCTGCGGAGGCTGGGGCTGGGGGTGGAACCGCTGGAAGAGGTGGGGCCACCGTCACCACGGCCACGGCCGGATCAGGATCGTCATCGTCAACAGGAACTACAACAACAACGGTCATCACCGTGATCGGTGGTAGAACCTCTGGCTGACGAGCCCGCCGCTGGGCGATGAGCTCGGGCCGTACCTCACGTGAGTGCCCGCGTTCGCCGGGGAACGACATCCGCCCTCTCACCAAGAACGGACGTCACACCCGGAGGACGCGGGCACTCCGCACGCCCGGGCCCGCACGCCCGGGCCCGCACGCCCGGGCCGTACGGCCCGGAGTGCTCGCCGCTCCCTTCACACCACCGCTCGCCGCTCCCTTCATATGGTCGCGCGCCGCTCCTCACATTGAGCGCCACCCCCTCGCGCCACGCCCCGCTTCTCGCACTCCGAGCACCCCCTCACGGCACGCTCCCACTCCTCGCACTAAGCGCCGCCCATTCGCGCGATGCCCATTCCTCGCACTCGGCGCCACTGCTCGCGTCACGCCGCACTGCTCCCGTCACGCCGCACTGCTTCCGTCACGCCGCATCGCTCGCACCGAGCGCCACTCCGTTGCGCTGAGCATCGCCCTCGGGATGTGCGCCGCTCCCCCACATGCGGACCGCCTTCGCGGCAGACGGGCGAGGCGGCACGCGGCAGGCGGCATGGGCAGCGGGCGAGGCGCGGCCGAGATACAGGGCGCGGCATGCGCCACGGGGATGGCGCGCGCAGGGCGTGTGGGGAGCGGCGTACAACTCCTTGCGCTCGGCCCCGCCGGCCTTTACCTCCGGAGGCCGTTATGTAAAAGGCGCCGGAAACGCAACGGGGGCCCTCCGGGCAAATGCCGGAGAGCCCCCGCCGAAAGCGCCATGAGACGAGGAGAAACCCTACGCCGTCAACGCCCGGTCGTATCAGTCCTTGGTGTCGTCGGTCTTGTCGTCATTCTTGTCCGACCGCGAGTGGTGGTTGCGGTTGTAGTTGTTGTTGTAGACCTTGATCTTCACGTGCATGCGGTGGTGGTGACGCCGGTGGCCCCAGCCCCAGCCTCCGCCGCAGCGGCGCCAGCCCCACCCGCAGTGGTTGCCGGCAAGGACGGAGGCACCGGTGCCGACCTGGGTGGCGGCGTCGGCGGTGGCCATGGTGGTGGCGGCACCCGCGCTCACCACACCACCGGTCAGCGCGGTGCTGATGGCGAGGCCGGCGAGGACACTTTTGAGCTTGGGCATTGCGTTTTCCCCCTAAAGGATCGGTTGCCCCGTTCTCGTGGTTTCCGGATTACCCGGAAGCACATCCACGATGTGTCATTTCCGGCAGATGCACGGGCAAACAGGCACGACTCCTTTTTGCTCTGCATTAAGAATCTTATTGCTCGCCTTAAAGATGTATCCAATGAAAAAACACTAATTATCCGGATATGTCCATTTCCCGAAGGGGCCGCACGCCCCGGCGGCGGTACACCCGTTCCCTGCAGCGGCGAACGTTCGCGGCCGGCGAGGCACCTGGCACGCTCAGGACGCGTATGGCGGCGCGCAGAGCCCGCTGTGCACGCATGTGGACAGAGCCGGCTGTGGACGCACGCGCACAGGGCCCGACATGCATACATGCGCACAACCCGCGGCGCACGCATGGGCCGCCCCTGTGCACGTCCCAGGTGCGGCAGGCGGAGAGTTCAGGCGGACTTGCGGGTCTTCCGCTTGGGGGCGGCCTTCTCCTCGTCCTTGGACTCCTTGGACTCCTTGGAATCCTTGGACTCCTTGGCGTCCTTCGCCGGCTTGCCCGCCGCCTTCTTCGGCCTGGCGGGCTCGCCGCCCCCGCGTTCGCGCTTGGCGGCCTCCACGCTCGCCCGCAGCGCCGCCATGAGGTCGACGGCCGGGCCGGCCTCTTCCTCCTCGCGGGCGGGGATGACCTCCTTGCCCGCCACCTTCGCCTCGATCACCTGCTGCAACGCCTCGCGGTAGGTGTCGTGGTACTCGGCGGGGTCGAAGTCGGACTCCATGGTGGTGATGAGGGATTCGGCCATCTTGAGCTCCTGGGCGCGGACCTCGATGTCCTCCTCCAGGAACGCGAAGTCGGGCGTGCGGATCTCGTCCGGCCAGAGCATCGTCTCCAGGACGAACACCCCGTCCCGGACGCGCAGCGTGGCCAGCGACTCGCGTTGCCGCAGCGCCACCTTGACGACGGCGACCTGCCCGGAGCTCTCCAGCGCGTTGCGCAGCAGCACGTACGGCTTGGCCCCTTGGGCGTCGGGCTCCAGGTAGTACGACTTGGCGAAGTAGATGGGGTCGATCTGCTCGGCCGGCGTGAACTGCAGCACGTCGATCCGGCGGGACGTGCTGAGCGGCAGGTCCTCGAAGTCCTCGTCGGTGAGCACGACCATCTCGCCGGAGGCGAGCTCGTAGCCCTTGGCGATGTCGGCGTAGGGGACCTCCTCGCCGTCCTGCGTGCAGACCCGCTTGTAGCGGATGCGGCCGCCGTCGGCGCGGTGGACCTGGTGGAACGACACGTCCTTCTGCTCGGTGGCCGAGTAGAGCTTGACGGGGATCGTGACCAGCCCGAAGGAGATCGCACCTTTCCAGATGCTGCGCATAGGGCACCCCTCAGCTCTCAACCGGCCCGGCAATGGGCACATACCCCTCATGGGGCAACCAATGCCATACCCGGTCGAACCGATGCTGGCCGTACCTGGGGAACTCCCCTCCGATCGCGAGCAGTACGGCCTCGAGGTCAAGTGGGACGGCATCCGCGCCCTCGTCCATCTGGACGGCGGGATGAGACTGACGGGGAGGCACGGGGCCGACTACACGCGGCGCTATCCGGAGATTTCCGGCTTCGGGCTGAAGAGTGCGGTCCTGGACGGCGAGCTCGTGGCGCTCGACCAGCACGGCCGGCCCAGCTTCCTGCGGCTCCAGCGGCGCATGCACCTGACCGATCCCGAGCCGGCCATGCTGGAGCTGTACCCGATCACGTACGTGCCGTTCGACCTGCTCTATCTCGACGGCACGCCGCTGTTCGACCTGTCGTACCGGGATCGCAGGGCGCTGCTGGACGAGCTGGACATCGGCGCGCCCCCGTACTTCCCGGGCGAGTCCGACCTGCTCTCGGCCACGTACGAGCAGGGGCTCGAAGGCGTGGTGGCCAAGCGGCTCGACTCCCCCTACCGCTCGGGCGTGCGGACCCCCTGGTGGATCAAGGTCAAGAACCTCACCACGCGGGAGGTCGTCATCGGCGGCTGGAAGCCCGGCAAGGGCCGGCGTTCGGGCGGGGTCGGCTCGCTGGTGCTGGGCGCGTTCACGGGCGAGGGGCTGACGTACGTCGGACACGTCGGCACGGGGTTCACCGACACGGTGCTGGACGAGCTGTACGCGTTGCTGCGACCGCTGGAGATCCCGCGCAGCCCGTTCCGCAACCAGGTGCCGTGGCGGAATCGGTGGGTTAGGCCCGATCTCGTCGGGGAGGTGGCCTACACGATGTGGACCGACGAGCAACGGCTGCGGCACCCCGTGTGGCGCGGTCTGCGCCCCGACAAGTTCCCCGCGGAGGTGACGCTGTGAAGGTGCCGGTCAAGGTGGACGGCCGCGAGCTGACCCTGAGCAACCTCGACAAGGTGCTCTATCCCGACTACGGCTTCACGAAGGCCGAGGTCATCGACTACTACAGCCGCATCGCCCCCGTCCTGCTGCCCCACCTGCGCGGCCGTCCCCTGACCGTCAAGCGCTACCCGAACGGCGTCACCGGCCAGTCCTTCTTCGAGAAGAACGCCCCCGACCACACCCCCGACTGGGTCCGGCGCGTGAACCTGCCCGCCCCGGGCAGCACCAAGAACCGCGAGACTATCGACTTCGCCGTCGTGGAGGACCTGCCCACGCTCGTCTACTACGCGAACCTGGCCGCCCTGGAGCTCCACGTGCCGCAGTGGCGGGTGGACGAGGACGGCCGGGCGCTGCCGCCCGACACGCTCGTGTTCGACCTCGACCCGGGGCCGCCGGCGACGATCGTCGAGTGCACGCGCGTGGCGCTCCTGCTGCGCGACGTACTGAAGCAGGAAGGGCTGAAAGCCCTGCCGAAGACCAGCGGGAGCAAGGGCATGCAGCTGTACGCGGACTGGGACTGCCGCGAGGAGCCGTCCGCGTACGCCAAGAGGCTCGCTCAGCTCCTGGAGAAGGAGCACCCCGACCAGATCGTCAGCGTGATGACGAAGAAGCTGCGGCCTGGCAAGGTGTTCATCGACTGGAGCCAGAACAACCCGGCCAAGACCACCGTCGCCCCCTACTCCCTGCGGGCCAAGGACCAGCCCACGGTCTCGACCCCGCTCACGTGGAAGGAGGTCGAGAGCTGTGAACACCCCGACGATCTGGTGTTCACCGCGCCGGACGCCCTGGCCAGGGTGGAGAAGCGCGGCGACCTTTTCGGCCGGGCGTAGGCTGGATCCGTCCGTACCGAGAGGGGACCTGAACATGTCGGAGATGGACATACGCGGGGACGAAGGCCCTTACGCCGAAGAGGAGGGGGAGAGGTCGATCGAGACACCGGAGGCCGACGCGGCCGAGCAGCAGCGCGAGGTGCTCCAGAGCGTGGGGCGGCTGCGCCGCGAGGTGCCGTTCGACGCCGACCCGGCCGACGCCGCCGACCAGGACCGCGTGGTCGATCTCGACGACGACGACTACCGCTGACCCCGGCCGGTTCCGACGCGATGCCGGCTCGCCATCGACGCGGTGGCGGGCCCGGCCTCGGGCCTGGTGATCGGCAGGGTGGCGGTGACCTGCGCAGAGACGGCGCACCTGGCGGCGGCTGCCGCCGGCAGGTGGCCCGCCCGCACGTAGGATGTGCGCGCATAGCATCACTGTGTGCGTACGCGCAGCACGCACAGCCCGCCTGAGAGACCAATGGAGACCCGCGTGACCGCAACCCCGGATGCCAAGCCCCGGGGCACCCGGCTGCCCCGACTGGCCCGACGCCGGCAGCTTCTGAGCGCCGCGCAGGAAGTGTTCGTGGAGAACGGCTATCACGCGGCCGCCATGGACGAGATCGCCGAGCGGGCCGGGGTCAGCAAGCCGGTGCTCTACCAGCACTTCCCCGGCAAGCTGGAGCTCTACCTCGCGCTGCTCGACCTCCACGTCGACGACATGGTCAACCGCTGCCGCGAGGCGCTGGCCTCCACCCACGAGAACAAACTGCGCGTACAAGCCACCTTCAGCGCGTTCTTCGACTTCGTCTCCAGCCAGGGCGAGGCGTTCCGCCTGGTCTTCGAGTCCGACCTGCGCAACGTCGCGCCCGTGCGCCAGCGCGTGGAGCGCTCGCTGCGCGAGTGCGCCGAAATGGTCAGCGAGCTCATCCAGGAGGACACCGGGTGCACCAGTGACGAGGCGCACCTGCTCGGGGTCGGCCTCGTCGGCATGGCCGAGGTGAGCGCCCGCTACTGGGTGACCACGCACGGCTCGATCCCGAAGGACGCGGCCGAGCAACTCATGGCCCGGCTGGCCTGGCGAGGCATCAGCGGTTTTCCGCGTACGGCATAACCCGTTCGCTCGGCGCGATCATTCGCCCCGCTGCGAGCTCCGACCGGCGACGATGGGAGAGAGCCAGCCCGTCGACTAGGGAGCCACCATGGAAGTCAAGATCGGCGTACGCTCCGTACACCGCGAGCTCGTTGTCGAGACCGACCTCAGCGCCGAGCAGGTCGAAGAGGAGATCAGAAACGCCCTGTCGGTCGATCGCGGCGGCGTGTTCGCCATCACCGACGTGAAGGGCCGGCGGGTCGTGGTGCCGGTGGCCGCGCTCGGCTTCGTCGAAATCGGCGAGGACGAAGCCCGGCCGGTCGGCTTCGGCGGCACGCTCTAGCAAGCTCAGCTCCAGCGGTTGAGCTGGGGCGGGGGGTACGGCCCGCCACGCCGTACCTCTCACGAGCCCCGACCCGCCTGCATGCACCGCCGCGCAACGCCCCCAGCCACGGGACCCACCACCGCTCACCGGCCGCGGGCGGGCACCTCCGCGTGACACAGCAGCCCGCCGGCCTCACGGCTCGACGCTCGGTGCGAGGCGCTGGGCGTGCGCCTGCTTGCCGTGCCCCGACACGGCGGGCGTGGGTGGCACCGGCAGCCCCGCCGCCGGCGCCGGGAGCGGAGCCCGCCAGAGCGCGCGGCAAGCGGGCACGGCTCAGGGCCGGGTCAGGGCCGGCGTTGGGGGCGTGGGAGGAGGCAGCCGCGGGGGTGCCGGGCGCGGAGGATGGTGGCGCACCTTGGGTCGGAGGCCGGGCAGCGCGCGCTCTCCCTTCGCAGTACGGCGCGCGTAGCCCAGCGATTCGGCCCACATCTCGTCAAGGAACTGCCGTAGCGGCGCGAGGCCCTCATGTTGGCACGCTACAACCGTTCCGCGCCGCGCGCCGCCCGATGGCGAGACGATCAGATGCCTGTCGCAGGCATGCGGGTTCCGTCGCGAGGATGCGGGTGCCCATCCCGATGATCACATGCCCGGCGCCGCCGGTCAGATGCCCATCGCGGCCATGCGCTTGTTGTGTGCCTCCGTCAGCTTGGCGAACAGGCGGGAGATGTCCGCGTGGCCTTCCTGCTGGGACTCCATCAGGAGCAGGGCCAGCTCGGGCCGGGCGGAGGCGACCTGCTGGCCCTGGCTGAGGGCCTCGCCGACCAGGCGCCGCGCCCACAGCGCGAGGCGGCCGGCCTCGGCGGGGTGGGCCTCGATGGCGGCCCTGACGCGTTCGACGGCGAACTGGGAGCGGCCCTCGTCCACGAGCACCTCGTCGACGAGCTTGGCGATCGACGGGTCGAGGAGCCGGGCCGCCTCGCGGTAGAAGTCGAGGGCGATGCCGTCGCCCACGTAGGTCTTGACCAGCGCCTGGAGCCAGTCGGTCGGCCTCGTCTGCGCGTGCCAGGCGTCCAGCGCGCTGACGAACGGCGTCATCGCCGCGTCGGGGTCGGCGCCGAGTTCGGTGAGCCGGTCACGCAGGAGGCGGAAGTGGGCGTACTCGGTGACGGCCAGCTCGCTCAGCGCCGCCCGGTCGGCCAGGGAGGGCGCGAGCGTGGCCGCGTCCTCGGTCATCCGCGCGTACGCGCTGAGCTCCGCGTAGGCCAGCACACCGAGCAGGTCGACGACTCCAGGGGACTCCTTCATGGAAGGCAGCGTACTTCGGAGAAACTTCGGGAACATACGCAAGCTCGGTCAGCGTTGTGGTATCGAGTACACTGCTCTGTGAAAGTGCGACCGCACTGTGTTAATTCGGGGGAATCCCCCGATTACCCCCCGAATCCCCGGGTGCGCGGTCGCTGATGACGCGAGAGGGCTGGCTCTACCGCGAGGACCCACGACACGGGGGCTGTTTTCCGCCCGTCGGTCCCGGCAGGCCCGCCTTCATTTGAGACTGAGGCAGGCCACGCTGACGACTTTCCGAGACCTCGGAGTCACACCAGAGATCGCCGATGCCCTCGAGACCGAGGGTATCGTCACACCGTTCCCCATCCAGGAGATGGCGCTCCCGCTCGCGCTGAGCGGCCAGGACCTGATCGGCCAGGCACGCACCGGCACGGGCAAGACCTACGCGTTCGGCATCGCGATGCTGCAGAGCATCGGCAAGCCGCGCAAGAACCGCAAGAAGCCCCGCGGGCTCGTCATCGTGCCGACCCGCGAGCTGGCCACGCAGGTCAGCGAGGACCTCGTGACCGCCGCCGGCAAGCTCGGCTCGCGGGTTCTCACCGTGTACGGCGGGCGCGCGTACGAGCCGCAGATCGAGGCGCTCAAGGCCGGGGTCGACGTCATCGTCGGCACCCCGGGCCGCCTGCTCGACCTGGTCAAGCAGAAGCACCTCGACCTGAGCCAGATCACCTCGCTCGTGCTCGACGAGGCCGACCGCATGCTCGACCTGGGCTTCCTGCCCGACATCGAGCGGATCTTCAAGCTGATCCCGGCGGAGCGGCAGACGATGTTGTTCTCGGCGACGATGCCGGGCGAGATCGTGTCGCTGTCGCGCAAGTACCTCAACCGGCCGACGCACGTACGGGCCGAGTCCGACAGCGGTGAGGGCGAGACCACGCCGCAGGTGCGCCAGATCGTGTGGCGTACGCACCGCATGGACAAGATCGAGATCCTCGCGCGGCTGCTGCAGGCCGACGGCCGCGGGCTCACCATGGTCTTCTGCGAGACCAAGCGGGCCTGCGACATGGTCGCCGAGCAGCTCGACACGCGTGGTTTCGCGGTCGCGGCCGTGCACGGCGACCTCGGCCAGGGCCAGCGCGAGCAGGCGCTGCGCGCGTTCCGCAACGGCAAGATCGACGTGCTGGTGGCCACCGACGTGGCCGCCCGCGGCATCGACATCGACGACGTCACCCACGTGGTCAACTACGACTGCCCCACGGAGGACAAGACCTACGTGCACCGCATCGGCCGCACCGGCCGGGCCGGGCGCACGGGGATCGCGGTCACGTTCGTGGAGTGGGAGGAGCTGACCCGCTGGAAGATGATCAACCAGATGCTCGGGCTCGACTTCGCCGAGCCGGAGGAGACCTACTCCACCTCGCCGCACGTCTACTCGGAGCTGAGCATCCCCGAGGGCACCAAGGGCGTCCTGCCGCACGCCGCGCGCTCCCGCGCCGGCCTGTCGGCCGAGCGCATCGAGGACCTCGGCGAGACCGGCCGCACCCGCACGCGTGGCGGGCGCCGCCGTGACGAGCGCGAGGAGCGCCCTGCCCGTACGCCCCGCCAGCGCCGCCGCACCCGCGGCGGGAAGGAGCTGGCGGAGACCGCACCCGTCGAGAGGCCGGAGGTCGAGCTCGTGGATGCCAAGACGGAGGAGACTCCGGCGATCTTCACTGCGGACGAGATCCAGGCGGCGGGTGAGCCCAGGCGCACCCGTACGCGCAGGGGCGCCGCTTCCTCGGCCATCGAGCAGGCGCTCGCCGACGCCCCTGAGGCGCCGGCCAAGCGCACCCGCTCGCGCAAGGCCGCCGCTGAGGAGCCCGCCGAGGCGCCGGCCGCCACCGCTCGTACGACCTCCGAGGAGGAGGTCGCGCAGGCGCCGGCCAAGCGCACGCGGACGCGCCGGGCGGCTGCCCCCGCCGAGACCGAGGCCGAGACCCGGGTCGAGGCCAGGCCGGACGCGGTGGAGACGGCCACCACGACGGTCGCGGAGCGGGAGCGCCAGGCCGCCGCGCCGGCTCAGCCTGTGGCGGCGCAGCCCGCGCCGGCTCAGTCGGCCCCGGTCCAGCCCGCATCGGTGCCGGAGCCGAGCTTCCTGTCGACGCCGCCTCCGCCGGCGCGCCGGGAGCCTGAGCGGATCATCCCGCCCAGCCCGTTCACGGTCATCTTCCAGTCGCCGGACCTGGCGACGGACGACGACGACATCGCGCCGTCGGCGGCGACCGAGCGCAAGCAGCAGCGGCGCCAGTCCCGGGGTGGCGGCGGTGGCGGCAACCGCCGTCGCGCCGGCTGACCTTCCGGCGACACCGGCCCGTGTGTGAAGGCGCGCACCCTTGCGAGGGTGCGCGCCTTCCTGCGTTCCCAGGTGCCTTCCTGCGTTCCCAGGCGCCTTCCGCCGGCGAGCGGCTCGCCCTCGCGGGCGCAGGACGGCGGGCGGGGCGGCGGAACGGGGGCGCTGGACGGGCCACGGGGCGGCAGGCCGGCGCCGTGAGCGGGGTCTCAGGCGGCAGGACTGCGCGCGGGCGGGTCTCAGGGGCGGCGGGACGGGGCCATGGGCAGGCTGCAGGCGGGGGAACGGCCGTGGGTGGCCTGAGGCGGCGGCGCGGGCTGCTACCCCTCCCGATGTGCCCGGCAGGGGTACGGGGACGGCAGGCGCGCGCTCAGCGCCGTCCACGGCCCCCTGTGCGAGCCGCCTGAGGGCGTCGGCGGGGTGAGCCGGAATTCACCCGCTCCGGTATCCGGAACACCCCGCCGGGGCCCGAGGGCCGCATGTAAGGCGTCCACGGAGGTGGCGGGCCGGATCGGGAGATCACGCATACCCGGCAACTCCTCAGAACTCGCACCAGCGTAGGAGCCATGCCGGTGTCGAGGCGCTGACCTCTGGGTATTGTTGCCCCACGTGAGTACGCCGCGATTCCTCGACCTGCCTCCTGGCGTCACCCCGCAGAAGATCGAGACGCCACAGGGCACGTTCGCGGCCCTGGAGGCCATTCCGGTCAGTGGTGTGGTTGAGCGCTGGCCCGCGATCCTGGTCCCCGGCCTGACGGGCAGCAAGGAGGACTTCATCGCGGTCCTGATGACCCTGGCCCAGTCGGGCCGCCGGGTGGTGGCGATCGATCTGCGCGGCCAGTACGAGACTCCGGGCCCCGACGATCCGGCGGCCTACACGTGCGCGGCGCTGGGCGCCGACGTGGACGCGCTGTCGCAGGTGATCGGCGGCGGTGACCCCGTTCATCTGGTGGGTCACTCGTTCGGCGGGCTGGTGGGCCGGGAGGCGGTGATCGACGGGCGCACGCGGTTCGCCTCGTTCACGTTGATGGGCTCCGGGCCGGGCGCGATCGAGGGCAGGCGGGCGCGGGCCGGCAGGAAGATCATGGAGGAGGTGCCGGCATTGGGCCTGGAGGCGGTCTGGCACTCCAGGTTCGAGCCGGAGGTGCTGGCGCAGGACGTGCCGGACGAGATCATGGAGTTCCTGCACAAGCGCCTGCTGGCCAACTCCCCCACGGGTTTGTCGTGCATGGCCGAGCAGGTGCTGTCGATGCACGACCGTACCGACGAGCTGCGCCAGATCGAGGTGCCCACGCTCGTCCTGTACGGCGAGCACGACGACGGCTGGCCGCCCGAGGCGCAGTCGGAGATGGCGGCCAGGCTCGGGGCCGACTGCGTGGTGGTGCCGGGCGCGGTGCACTCCCCCGCCGTCGAGGCGCCGGAGACGACGGCGGCGGCGCTGGTGCGGTTCTGGAACGCCGCCGAGAAACACTTTTTGGACATCAGGTCCAATGCGGTGTAACCATGTACTTACTATGGAAGACATCGCCGTCCAGCCGCCGCAGAGCGCGACCTGGCAGGTGCACCTCGACCGCACGATGTGGGTGGGCGGGGTGCGCGGCCTCATGCTGCAGGCGCTGCACCCGCTGGCCATGCTGGGCGTCTGGCAGAACTCCAACTTCCAGGAGGACCCGTTCGGCCGCCTGCGCCGCACGGCCGACTTCGTGGGGCGGGTGACGTTCGGCAGCCCCGAGGAGGCCGACGAGATCGGCAGGCGGGTGCGCGGCATCCACCGGGCGCTGCGCGTCCGCGACCCCCAGACCGGCCGGACGCACCGGGTCGACGATCCCGAGCTGCTGCTGTGGGTGCACTGCGCGGAGGTGTCGTCGTACCTGGAGGTGGCCAGGCGCGGCGGGCTGGGGCTCAGCGAGCGCCAGGCCGACCGCTACCTGTACGAGCAGCGCAGGAGCGCCACCTACGTCGGCCTGCACCTCGACGACGTGCCCGGCTCGTGCGCCGAGCTGGACGCCTACTTCAAGCAGGTGCGCCCGAGCCTGCGCGTGACGCCCGAGGCGGTCTCGACGGTGCGGTTCCTGCTGTGGCCGCGGCTGCCGCGCGAGCTGCGCGCGCTGTCGCCGGGCAAGCCGCTCTACTTCCCGTTCGGCGCGCTGTGCTACTACACGCTGCCGGGCTGGGCCAGGCGCATGTACGGCGTGCTGCCCGAGGTGCCGCAGGCGGCGGTCACGGCGGCGCTCAAGGCGTTCAGGCTGGGCCTGAACTCCCTGCCCGAGCCCCTGCACGACCGCGCCTTCATGCCCGCCACCCGGCAGATGCTCCAGGCGTCGAGAGAACGGCTGGGCGCCGCGGGCTACGACGTCCGCAAGGGGCTCAAGGGCCTGACCGATCCGCGCCGCTGGCCCAGGGCAGGCCGGTGACGGCTCACTCGGCCAGGCCGTCCCAAGGCTGGCGTTCGGGGCCGGCCGCCTGGCCCTCGGGGCAGTGGCGGCGGAAGTCGCACCAGGAGCAGATGGGCCCGGGGCTGGGCGCGAACAGCTTGTCGACCTCGTCGGGCACCTGCGGCGGGCCGATCGTCTGGCGTTCGCCCGGCGGGCGGCGCGGCCCGGACCGGCCGGGCACGGCGGCGCGGTAGCGGTCGTCGGCCTCGGACGCCTCCATGGCGACCTCTTCGGCCCGGGCGATGTGCCGGGCCAGCGACTCCTCGGTGTGCCGCCACTCGATGACCTCGCCGGTGGGCAGGTGGTGCAGCTCGACCGTGCGGCACGGGGTGCGCATCATGGACGAGGCCGCGACGGCGTACACCGCCAGGGCGAGCGAGGAGCGGGCGTCGTCCTGGGTGAGCGGGCGGCGGCCGGTCTTGTAGTCGACCACGACCAGCTCGTCGCCGCGCCGGTCGAGCCGGTCGATGCGGCCCGACAGGGCGATGACCTTGGTGCGGGTGGCGACCGTGCGCTCGACGCCGACGGGGTCGTCGGACGGGTCAAGAGTCGCGACGTATCCGGAAACGAGGTCGCGGGCGCGGCCCAGCCAGCGCCCCGACTGCTCGGCGTCCCTGAACCCCTCGGTGATCCACCCGTTCGTGAGCAGGATGGCCGCCGTCAGCGGGGTGCGCCGCTCGTACGGCTCCCGCCACCAGCCCGCCAGCGCGTTGTGGACGCTCGCGCCCACGCTGTTGTGCGCCCAGGCGGGCCCCTTGGACGGCTGCGGCCGATCGAGGTAGGTGAACCGGTAGCGGCGGCGGCAGTCGAGCCAGGTGTTCAACCGCGACGGCGTGCACGAGTAGAGCCGCCGCGGCATCCCTTCCAGCGGGAGCTGGCCCTGCACCTTATTCGTCGCCCAGCTTGATCCCGGAGATCCTGGTGCCGTCGGTCAGCGGGCCCTCGCCGCCGGCCCCGGTGCCCGTCTCGGTGTCGGTGCGGGTGAGCGAGCCGGAGACCCAGTCGTCGAAGTGCGGCTCGAGGTCGCCGATCGTGACCTCGTCGCCGTGCGCGGCCAGCACCCGCGTGTCGCCGGGAAGCGTGAACAGCCGCCCGCCGATGGAGGTGAGCTGGTCGGCCAGGGCGGGGTATTCGCCGCCCAGCTTGCCGGGGCCGTCGGCCTGCAGGGCCTTGCCGGTGAACACGGCCCCGAGCGCCTCGCAGTAGAGCGACACGCCGCCGGGGGTGACGCCGGGCGTCTCCATGACGTCGAGCTGGACGTCGGCCACGCCGAAGATGCCGTCGTCCTCCATGTCGATGTCGGGCCAGGTCTCGCGCCAGGTCTCCCGCCACAGGGGCTTGTCCTTGGGGTGCAGGGCGACGACCGCCTCGTCTCTGCTGGCTACCTCGATGGCGGCCCCGACGTGGTCGGGCAGGCCCGCCGTGCAGATGACGGCCAGCACCTCCCGCTCGCCGACCTGCTCGAGGATCTTGTCGGCGTCACGCGAGGCGTCGATGACGATCACCTCGTCGTCGTCACCCACGATCCAGGTGTTGTTCTCGACCTTGTGCTCGATGCCGTCGATGTCGACGACACCCTCGGTCACCACTCGCTCGATACGCGCTGTCACGCCTCCGAACTCTAGTCCGTTCCCCTGACAGCGCGAATCGTTAATCTTCGAGTCTGGGAGAAAAGGCCCCGAACGGCACGTCGAGCTCGTGGTCGCGGGCGTCCACCAGCGACAGCTCCGCCAGCGCGATCACGCATCCGGCGTCGGCCGGCCAGGCGATCGCCCACAGCCAGTTGCCCATCGCCTCGCCCGCGTAGACGGCCCGGTCGGTCTGGCCGTCCACGCACCACAGCGCGGTGGGGTGGCCCAGCACGGCGATCTTCGCGTTCGGCGGGCCCGAGTCGAACCCCTCGCCGGGGTCGGGCCCGTCGAGCCCGGCGAACGCCGCGCCCAGCCCGATGCCCGGTTCCTCCGCGATCAGCAGCAGGTCCGCCGGCCCTTCCGTCAGCGACGGCCCGGTCAGCGCGACCAGGCTGGCGCGCGCGCCGGTGCGCTGGTCGCCCACCTCGCCGAAGCCGGTCACCAGCCAGCCGGCGGGCAACGGCCAGGGCAGCCACACGGGCACGACGGAGCTTTTGCGTATCGCCTCAAGCGCGGTGCTGGTCGGCGGCCACGGAGGCTGATACGGCAGGACATCGCCGTGCGTCCCGCATCGGTACGCACTCGACCAGGCGCTCGGCCCGTGAAGCGGGCCAAAGCACCGTGGACAGGTTGGAGCCGCTCTCACAACTACCCACGGTGCTTTCTCCGGCACGGCCGCGTCAAGGCCGGTGCCCGTTATCCCGTCGTAATCTTGGTCATGTGCGCGTAAATTGTGTCGGCGCGATCATTTTCGACGCCTTCGGCCGGCTTCTTCTCGTCCAGCGGGGACACGCGCCCGGCCTGGGGTTGTGGTCCGTCCCCGGCGGGCGGCTGGAGCCCGGCGAGAGCGACGAGGCCGGCGTGCGGCGCGAGGTGCTGGAGGAGACCGGGCTGCGGGTGACGGTCGGCCGGCTGGCCGGCACGGTGCACAGGGCCGGGCCCGGCGGGGTCACGTACGTGATCCGCGACTACCTCGCGACCATGTCCGGAGGGACGGCCGCCGCGGGGGACGACGCGGCGGCCCTGCGCTGGTGCGACCGCTCCGACCTGGCGCGGCTGCCGCTGACCGAGGGCCTGCTGGACTGCCTGACGGAGTGGGACACCCTCCCGGCCGCATGACGCGCTCGGGAGTCACCTGCTCGACGTCAGGCTCGACGTCCACAGGATCAGGTGATCCGCGTTGTACGTCGTGGAGCGGCCGAGCGCCACGACCTCCGACCCGTCCACCGCCACCGCCGACAACCACTGCGTCCCCTGGCCCGCCAGGCGGTCCTTGGTGAGCGCCACGCGGTTCCACGACAGCCCGTCCTGCGAGGTCCAGGCCGCGCTGTCGCCCTCGCCGGGCACGCCGTGCCAGCCGACCGCCACCAGCCCCTCCTGGGCAGCCGCCAGGTCGTACACGGCTGCCGCCTGGTCGGTGGGCAGCCACGCCGTCTCCCAGCTCTGGCCGTCGTCGCCCGAGACGGCGGCGAACGCGCGCCGCGCCCCGTTCGTCATGGCCGTGCCGATGGCGACCAGCTTGCCCTGGTACGCCGCCACCCGCCGCAGCCCGGCCGACGTGGCGTCCGGCGGGGACACGGCGTCGCGGGCCGTCCAGTTCACGCCGTCCTCGGAGTACCAGACGACGGTCCGCTCCTGGTCGGCGCCGCCGGAGCCGCCCACGGCCACGTACCCGTCGCCGACCGCGGTCACGTCGTGCACGCGCACGCCCGCGCCGCCCTGCGGCAGCTTGCTGGAGCGGGTGTACTTGCGCGTGTCGGGCGTGAACCACATGGCGGCGCCGGTCGCGCCTGACTGGTCCCGCGACTCGCCGGCCAGCACGTACCCCTTCTTGCCCGCCGTCACCACGTCGGTGCGCAGGTAGAGCTGGTCGGGGCGGCGGGCCAGGTCGCCCGTGACGTCCACCCGCTTCCAGTTCTCGCCGTCGGTGGAGGTGACGAGGAGGGGGTCGGTGACGCCGGCGTTCGGCTCGGTGCCGCCGACCGCCAGCCAGCCGCGGCTGCCGTACGTGACGTCCTCCAGCGTCTGCCTGCCCGTGCCGCCGAGGCTCATGGACTTCCAGCTCTGCCAGTTCCTGATCGTCCACAGGCCGGCGTCGCCCGACGCGGAGCCGACGGCCACGTACCGGCCGCCGTGGCTGGTCAGCGCGTTCGTCTCGCGGGCGATCCTGGTCAGGCCCTCGACGTTGCCGAGCGGCACGCGCGCGGCGGTGCCGCGCGGCGGCGCGGCCATGAGCACGAGCTGGTTGTCCACGTCGGAGGCCGCGCGGTCGCCGCCGGCGAACAGCGTGCCGCCGTCGGAGATCGTGAACCCGCGCAGCGTCGCGCCCGTCAGGTTGCCCAGATCGGCGCGCTTCGTCCACGAGCGGCCGTCGGTGGTGGTCAGCACCGTGTACGAGCCCATCCCGACCGGGCTGATCGCGGCCACGCCCGACGGGTAGGAGATCATCGTCTCCACGCCGACGCTCTCGGGCGCGAGGCCGCCGATGGAGCCGCACTGCGACCACTGCGCCCCGGTCGGCGAGCAGTAGACGCGCACGTCGCCCTCCGGCGTCCGCCGCCGCATCGGCACCAGCACGAACCGCTTGGGCAGCACCGCCACCGTCCCCGCGCGGGGATCCGTCGCCTCGGGGAGCTGGAAGCCGGTCGCCTGCCAGGCGCGCCCGCCGTTGGCCGAGCGCAGCACCCGCGATCCCTCGCCGTCCGCGGGTACTCCGATGGCCACGGCCGTGTCACCCTTGGCCACCACGGCCTTCAGCGCACGTACTCCCAGCTCCCTGGTCTCCACGCGCTCCCAGGCCCGGCCGTCGTCCGAGCGCCAGGCCGCCGGGCCGGTGCCGCCGTCGGCTCCCGCCGTGCTGCCGACCGCGACGAACCCCGAGCCCGTCCGCGCGATGTCCTCGATCCGGTCACCCGTGCGGAACGCGGCCAGCCCCGACGACGGCACCGCCGTCCAGCTGTAACCGTCGGTGCTGGTCCACAGGCCGCGCTCGCCGGTCGCCTCGTCGCCGCCGCTGGCCAGCCACCTGCCCTCGCCGCCGACCACGCGCCGCACGATCGCCGACGACGCGCCGTTCACCTGGCCGAGCTGCCACGTCTTGCCGCCGTTCGGGGAGAACAGGAAGAGCGGGCGCGGGGTCGGGCTGGTCGTGTCGCTGCCGACCGCCACCACCGCGCGGCCCACCGAGGTCATGTCGTTGAGCTTCTGGTCGGTGCCGACGCCGGCGGCGGGGATCGTGAACAGCTCGTCACCCGAACGTCCGGTGCCCGCCTCCAGACGCAGGCCCGCGCCCTCGTCGTCGCTCCAGCGCCAGACGAGCACGCCGGTCGCCACCAGGATGGCGGCGGCCACGGTCAGCACGATCGGGATCGCCCTGGTGCGCCTGCGGACGGGGCTGGACCTGCGGACGGCGGCGGGGGCGGGGCCGCGGTGGTGCCTGCCTCCGGCGCCCTGGCCGGCCGTGTCGCCCCCCGCCACGAGGAGGTCGGGCCTGGTGGGGCGGCCGGCGGGCGGCCGTCCGACGCGCCGCACCTCGGGCTCGTCCCGCCACTCGCCGTCACCGTCGCCATCGCCGTCGTCATCGCCATCGTCGTGGCCGCTCTCTTCGTGCGCGTCCTCGGCCGCCCGGGTCTCCTCGCCGGTCGGCAGGGGATACACGAGCCGGTACGGCGGGATGCGATCCCGGCGCTCCCCGTTGCCGGGCCCGGTGTCCTGGGCCGGGATGGTGGCGTCCTGGTCAGGCGTGCCGGCGTCCTGGTCAGGCGTGCCCGCGTCCTGGACGGGCGTCCCGGCGTCCTTGCCGGGTGTCACGACCGGAGGCGGGGCCGCGTCGCCCTCGGGCCGCGGCCGGGGCACGTGGGGCACCTCCGCCTGCGCGGCGGCCGCCTCGCGGCGGGGCGGGGGCACCTCGCCGGCGTCCGGCCGGCGTTCGCCCGGGACGGCGGTGTCGGGCCGGGGCTCGCCCTGGACGGCGGCGCCGGGCCGGGGCTCGTCGGGGGCGGAAGGATCGGGGCGGGGCGGGCCGCCGGCGACCAGCTTGTCGGGCCGGTTGACGATGCGGCGGGGCCGGCGGCGCGGCTCGTCCTCGGGCTCCCCCGTCGGCGACGCGTACGGCCGGCGCCCCTTGGGCGGCTCCTGCGGCTCGTCGCCGGGGATGGGGGCGGCGAACGGTGGCATGCCCCACGGGGAGGACAGCGGTAAGCCTCTGGCCCGGTCGTCGGTGGGGCCGGGCGGCGAGTGGCTGATCCTGGGCTCTTCTGGCGGGGTTTGGGGGTCCGACCTGCCCTCGGAGCGAGGGTCGTCGTCTTCAGGCGGTCGCCGTGGCGGGGGTTCGCTGGGGCCGGAGGCCACGCGCCGTACCTCCTAGTCGAGCTCGTCGTACAGGTGGTTCGAAGGCCGCGTGCGCGGACCGTTCCAGGGGCGGCAGGGGGTGGCCCCGCCGTCCCGACAGCATCCAGACCAGCATGTCTCAGCCGGAATTACGAGACCTCTCTAGGGAGATTCCCCGCACCTCGCGCCGGATTTATTCCGAAATAGTCTTGATTGACTGCTTTTTGGCTAGATACATCACACCAAACGCATACACCCCGAGCTGCACCACGGTCCCCGCCAACGCCTGCCACGGCACCGGCGACTTCCCCTGGTCCAGCGCGTCCTGCAGATCGCCCGCCGCCGCGCTGATGCCGAAGGCCACGACGTTGTTGACCACGTGCAGCGCGATCGGCGCCTCCAGCCCTCCGGTGCGCACCGCCAGCCACGCCATCACCGCCCCGAACGAGAACACGTCGACCAGCCCCGCCCATGAATACCCGTGCAGCGAGGCGAACAACGCGGACCCGATCAGTATCCCCCACACGGGATTGCGCACGTGCGCCCCGACGGCCTGCATGAACCAGCCGCGGAAGACGTACTCCTCGGCCGCGGCCTGGAACGGCACCAGCAGCAGGATCACGATGAGCAGCGGCAGGAAGGCCGCCCATCCGCCCCAGCCGAACATCCCGGAGTCCAGCCCGGCGGCCGACAGCGCCAGCCACTGCGCCGCCTGCCCGAGCACGAGCGCCAGCACGGCCACCGCCGCGCACTGCCCCATCCACGACCAGCGCAGCCGCCCGGCCACGGACGAGACCGTCCCCGGCCGGCGCCGCTGGACGAGTGCGGCGGTGCCGAGCACGAGCAGCAGCACGGGCGCGATGGACAGCAGCGTCATGGCCAGCCCGTACGCGTTGCCCCTCGGTATCCCGGCCTGGTCCACCGCCTCGGGCAGGCCGAAGAGCTCCGTCCCCAGCATGAAGGCGACCACGACCACGACGCCGATCCCCAGGAACCCGGCGGCGACGATCAGCGTGCCGACGATCGCGCGCCACGGCCGCACCCCCGAGATCGCGGCGAGGCGGTCGAACGTGGCCCCGCGCGGCACGGCCACGAACCAGGACGGCGGTTGCGCTGGATACGGATACTCGGCCGCCGGCGTACCGTGCGGAAATGGAGACCCCGGATTTTCCTGCATGGCTCCATTCTGTCCGCTTGATGCGCATTAGTTCACAGACGGCCCGCCGTTTTAGGCGGATGCTCGGAGTCGTACGGCAATTCGACCCTGGGAGCAGTCCATGTCAAGGCTGGGACCTGTCATCACCCTCGCGGCGGGAGCAGTGCTCGCCGTGGGGCTCGGTGTCGCCAGCACCATCGCGACACCGGCGGCCGAGGAAACGGCCGCGGGCACCGCCGCCCAAGCACCCCCGTCGGAGGAGAGCAGCGCGGCGGCCTCGCCCTCCCCGTCCAAGACGGAGCCCGAGAAGATCGCCAAGGCCGACTACGGCGGCCGGGTCAAGGGCAACGGCGCCCTCATCGCCATCTCCATCAGGAACGGCAAGGCCGTCGGCTACTTCTGCGACGGCAGGAGCGAGGCCTGGTTCAAGGGCTCGGAGTCCGGCGGCGAGCTCCAGCTCAAGGGCGTCGCGAACGCCGGCGCCAAGGTGACGGCCGAGCTGGGCGGCGGCCGGGCCAAGGGCTGGGTGTCCGTCGGCGGCAGGAAATGGGACTTCGTGGCCCCCACGGTGGTCAAACCGTCGGGCCTCTACCGGGCCACCGCCCTGGTCAGGGGCGCCAAGCTCCGCGCCGGCTGGATCGTGATCAAGAACCCGGACGGCGGCTACTACCAGGTCGGCGCCGCCGCGCTCGGCGAGCAGCAGGTGGCCATCCCGCAGATCGACAGCGAGCGGCCCACCGCCCCCGTGACCGTGGACGGCACCACAGTCAGCCCGGAGGACGTCGACGGCTTCATCGAGGAGATGCAATGACCGCCATCCACCAGCAGCACCGGCCCCCGAGCCTGGTGCCGCTCCTCGTGCCGCTGCTCGCCGGCGGCCTCGTCGTGCTCGCCCTCGGCGTGTACGGTCGCGCGCACACGCCCACCGGTCACGCCGTCGGCGTGGCCGGGTTCTCCGCCGCCCTGCCCATGAAGGCGTGGCTGACCACCGGCGCGTTCGTGCTGGCTATCGTGCAGGTGGTCTCGGCCCTGTCGATGTGGGGCAAGCTCGGGATCACGATCCCGCCCGCCGTGCACCGCTGGTCGGGGCGGCTGGCGTTCGTGCTCACCATCCCCGTCGCCTTCCACTGCCTGTACGCCCTCGGCCTCCAGTACGACGTGCCGCGCGTGCTCGCGCACTCGCTGCTCGGCTGCTTCTTCTACGGCGTGTTCACCGCGAAGATGCTGGCCCTGCCCAAGCGCGACACGCCGGGCTGGACGCTGCCGGTGCTCGGCGGGCTGACGTTCACGGCGCTCGTGGGGATCTGGCTGACGTCGGCGTTCTGGTTCTTCACCGCCATCGGCATCAAGGTGTGAAGGTCTTCGTCCGGCTCAGCCCGGCCGCCCGCCCCTTGGCGGCCACGACGAGCGCCATCTTCCTGGACGCCTCGTCGATCATCTCGTCGCCCAGCATGACCGCGCCGCGCTTCTCCACCGTGGTGTAGTACTCGTACGCCTCCAGGATGAGCTCGGCGTGGTCATAGTCCTCCTGCGCCGGCGAGAACACCTCGTTGGCCGCGTCCACCTGCGACGGGTGCAGCACCCACTTGCCGTCGAACCCGAGCGCCGCGGCCCGCTGGGCGACCCTGCGGAAGCCCTCGACGTCCTTGATCTGGAGGTAGGGGCCGTCGATCACTTGCAGGTCGTGCATCCTGGCCGCCATGAGCAGGCGCATGAGGATGTAGTGGTAGGCGTCGCCCTCGACGTAGCCGGGCGGCTGCTCGCCGACGACCAGCGTGCGCATGTTGATCGAGGCCATGAAGTCGGCGGGGCCGAACACGAGCGTCTCCAGGCGCTTCGACGAGCCGGCGATGGCGTCGGCGTTGACCAGGCCGCGGGCGTTCTCGATCTGCGCCTCGATGCCGATGCGGCCCACCTCGTACCCCATGGTCTTCTCGATCTGCGTCAGCAGCGTGTCGAGCCAGACGACCTCGGTCGGGTCCTGCACCTTGGGCAGCATCACGCAGTCGAGGTAGGCGCCCGCCCCCTCCACGATCTCGATCACGTCCCGGTACGTCCATTGGGTGGTCAGGTCGTTCACCCTGACCACGCGGGTCTTGCCGGACCAGTCGCCCTCGCGCAGCGCGGCCACGATGTTGGCCCGTGCCTCCTCCTTCGCCAGCGGCGCGACGGAGTCCTCCAGGTCGAGGAAGACCTCGTCCACGGGCAGGGTCTGGGCCTTCTCCAGGAACCGGGGGTTGCTGCCTGGCACGGCGAGCACAGAACGTCGTGAGCGCATGCGGACACGCTACTGGGCCGCCGGTTACAGTCGGATCCGTGAGCGACGACATGATGGCCATCGAGGAGGGCGCCAAGAAGTCCGGCATCCTCTGGCTCACCCTCGACCGCCCCCGCCTGGCGTGGCACGCCTGGCACGACGGCGCGATCTACCTGGTGACCGGCGGCGAGGAGCAGCGGCTGCCCGGGCTCGACGGCCTCGACCGGGTGCACGTGACGCTGCGCAGCAAGGACAACGGGGCCAGGCTGGTGGAGTTCGAGGCCGCGGTGTCGGCCGTCGACCAGGCCGCGTCGGCCGACGCCGTGGCGGTGCTGGCCAAGGAGCGGCTCAACGCCCGCGACAGCGAGCACCTGACCGAGCGCTGGGCCCGCGAGTCCACCGTCTGGCGGCTCACCCCGCAGCGGTGACGGCCTGGGGCTCCTCGATCACGGCGGGTTGAGCGCTGGAGGTGGCGGTCTGGGCGAGCAGCGCGCCCGACAGCACGAGCAGGCCGCCGACGATCTGGAAGACGCCGAGCGTCTCGCCGACCAGCGCCCAGGCCACGACGGCGCCGCCGATGACCTCCAGCGAGGCGACGGTGGCCCCCACCGCGGCCGACAGCCGCCGCACGGCGTTGACGCCCAGGATGTACGCGATCACGGTGGCGATCAGCACCATCCACAGGTACGCCCCCAGCACCGGCAGCCGCAGCCCGCCCTCGGGGGCGGCGGTGACGGTGAAGGCGTCCCAGGGGATGTTCCACGGCCGGGCGAACGGGATCAGCACCACGGCCGCGCCGGCCATGCCCCAGGCGATCAGGCCGAGGGGGTCCACGTCGTCGCCGAAGCTATCGTTCATCAGGAAATATCCGGCGCAGCACGCTCCGGCGAGCAGGCCGAGCAGCAGGCCCAGCGCGTCCAGCCGCAGGCCCTGCCACGCCTCGACGACGATCGCGAGCCCGACGACCGCGATGACGGCGCCGAGGTAGGCGGCGCGCGCGAGGCGTACCTTGCGGATGAGCCGCACCCAGGCCACCACCATCACCGGCGCCATGAACTCCAGCAGCAGCGCCACCCCCACCGGCAGCCGGGTGATCGCCACGAAGTACAGCGCCTGCACGCCGGCCACCGCCATGACCGCGTACAGGGCGAAGAACGGCAGCCTGGACCTGGGGATCCGCAGCGCCCGCGGCCGGACGACGGCCAGCACGGCGAGGAGCAGCAGCCCCGCGCCGGCCATCCGCGTCCACACGGCCTCGATCGGCGCCAGCCCGGCGGCGATGAGGTACTTCGCCATCGGCCCCGAGAACGCGAAACAACACGAGGACACGAACGCCAGCGCAAGCCCCGCATACCTCATCGCACACCGCCTGATACGTAATCACCATTAAGCAGGTTTGATACTGACACGCCGGGCGTTCGGGGTGCAACGGGGTGGCGCTGTTAGCCTGGCCACGTGAAGATCTTCGTGGCCCGGCTCCCCGGGACCCCGGTCTTCGACCCGGCCGGCGACCAGATCGGCCGGGTCAGAGACGTGGTGGTCGGGCTGCGCATCGGCCGCCGCCCCCAGGTGCACGGCCTCGTGGTCGAGGTGCAGCCGCGCCGCCGGGTGTTCCTGCCCATCACCCGGGTACGCCGCATCGAGGCCGGGTCCGTCGTCTTCACCGGGCGGCTCAACATGCGCAGGTTCGAGCAGCGCGCCACCGAGACGCTGGTCATCGGCCAGATGCTCGACCTCACCGTACGCGTCGGCGACGAGCCCGTGACGGTCTACGACGTGGCCATGGAGGAGATGAAGCCGTCCACCTGGGAGATCACCAAGGTCGCCGTCCACAAGGAGCGGCGGCGCCAGCCCCGCACGGTCGACTGGGGCGAGGTGTCGGGCTTCGACACGCTGCAGCAGGACCAGGGGGCGGCCGGGCTGATCGCCGCGTTCGAGTCGCTGCGCGCCGCCGACATGGCCAGCGCGCTGCACGACCTGCCCAGCAAGCGGCGCATCGAGATCGCCCGCGCGCTGCACGACGACCGGCTGGCCGACGTCCTGGAGGAGCTGCCACCCGCCGACCAGATCGGCATCCTCGGCACGCTGGAGCCCGAGCGGGCCGCCGACGTCCTGGAGGAGATGGGCCCCGACGACGCCGCCGACCTCCTGCACGACCTGCCCGCGGACCAGGCGGCCGAGCTGCTGGCCCTGATGGAGCCCGGCGAGGCCGCGCCCGTACGAC